>NZ_JBVHHE010000066.1:0-27206 GCF_055561235.1 Kitasatospora sp. NPDC022856
CTCGGCCTGCTCGCCGAGGAGTGGGACCCGCGGGAGAAGCGCCAGGTCGGCAACTTCCCGCAGGCCTTCAGCCACGTCCCGCTGATCGACACCGCACTGCGGCTGACCGCCTGCGGCGGCGCCTACCTCTCCGCCCAGCCCGACGCCCCGGCCACCGACCGGGTCGAGCAGGCCACCGACCCGGACGCCCCGGCCACCGACCCGGACCGGGACTCGGTCCGGCTGCCCGGCCAGCGCCGCAGCGCGGACGTCATCGCGCCGGCGGCCCGGCCGTGACCGCCACCGCCGCCCTGCCCGCCCGCGTTGACCCGGACCGGTGGGACGCCGGACCCGAGCGGATGGCGGCGCTGCTGGAGGACGCGTCCTGGGCTGGCGTCCGCGACTACCTGCGCGGCGGGCACGCCGCCTACGCGGCCAGCCGCCGGACTGCCTGGAGACTGCTGGGCCTGCTGCCGCACGCGCCGTTCCTGGTGCAGGACGCCGACTGGTTCGCCGAGTACGCGACCACGGTGCTGGTGCGTGACCACGGCGTGCGGCAGATCGTGCACCTGGACTGCGGCTACGCCGGCGTCCCCGGCCGCAACACCCACGAGATCGCCCACGCGAGCGCGGCGGACTGCCGGGTCGTGTACGCGGCCGCCGACCCCGTCGCAACCGCCGACGCACGATGCCTCCTGGCGGACAGTGACCGCGTCGAGGTCGTCACCACGCTCCTCGGCGCGGGTGTGGACGATGTCCTGGACCACCCGGCCGTCACCGCGCTCCTCGACCGGGCCCGGCCGGTGGCGGTGCTGTGTAACTTCCTGGAGGCCGTCCCGGACCCCGCGGCCGCCGACCTCGCGGCCGCACTTCTCCGATGGTTCCCGGCCGGCGGCTATCTGGCGCTCTGCCAGCCGACCACCCAGGACACCTACCTGGCCCGGCAGGTCGACGTGGAGATGGACGAGGCCCTCGACGGCCGGTGGGGGCGCCTTCGCACCGCGGAGGAGTTCGCTTCCCTGCTGGGCGACGCCGACCTCGTCGGGGGACTGGATGTGGTCGGAGCGCCCCGGTACATCCGGTCCTCCTACCGGCCTGCCGGTCCGCCTCGCGCCGCGGTGCTCGGCGCGATCGCCCGGATCCGCCCGCACGGAGCGGACCGTGCGGGCGGCACCCGCACCACCCGGGCCGGTGCCGGCGTACCTCCCGGACCGGCGGAACGGAGGCGACCGTGACGACCGCCCCTGTCACCGCAGCCGGCGCGCCGACCGCCGTCCTGCTCCCGCCGGTGCCCCTGCTCGGCGCGCCGGACCTCGCCGTGCTGCGCTTCGCGCTCCTGCCCGGCACGATCGCGGACCGCCTGCGTCGCACCGGGATGACGCCCGCGGACGCGGCCGGTGCCGCAGACCGGGCCTGCTGCCTCGTCGGCGCGTCCACGCTCGCCCAGGCCGGCGCGCTCACCGCTCTGCACCGGCTCCTGACCGCCGAACAGATCGGCCTGGCCGCCCCAGTGCCGGCGCCCCTGACCGCCCGCCGCCGCCAAGCCCTGACTTTCATGGTCGGCGGTCTGTCCACGAACCGGATCGCCGGTCGGCTCGGCATCCACGAGGCGTCCGCGATCGGCCTGTGTCGCGACGCGGCCCGCGCCCTGGGCGTGACCACGGCGGCGCACGCTGGCTACGCCGCCGTCACCACCGGCGCGGTCCCCCTCAGCGCGATCCGCCCGCACCTTCCCGCGCTGCCCCTGTCCACCGTCCTGACCCAGACCGACCCCCGGAGATCCAGCGTGTCCATCAGCCCCCTCGCCCCGTCCGTACCGGCCACCCGGGTCCCCGGGGCGGCCTCCACCGTCGGGACCGCTTGGGCGGAGGTCCTGCTGACCGACGGCCGCGGTCGCGTCCTGATCACCGCGGGCCCCAGGCCGGGTGACGCCGGGCTGGCGGGCGGCCCCGTCCTGTCCCACGAGGCGCCGCCCGCCGCCGCCGAACGCCACGCCGAGGCCGCGACCGCGCTCGCGCACCTGACCCCGGGACGGCTACTGGCCATCGACTGGCGGCCCGGGACCGGACCGACCTACACCTATGACCACCCGCCGCTGACCGGCGTGCAGGCCGCGGCACTGACCGCCGACGACGGCCGGCGCGGCGCACCGCGCCTGCTCGCCCCCGCCGAGCTGCACACCGAGGCTCCCGCCGACGCGCAACGGGTCCTCGCCGTCCTGCGCGCCCGCGTCGAGGGCCGCACCGTCGAACTCGCGCACGGCCGGCCCCGTACCCCGGGCGTGCTCGACACCCACCGCATCCTGCCCTCCGCCGTCACCGCCCCTGCGCCGTGGACGCCCGCCGACCGCCGGTACGAGGGTGTCGCCACCAGCGTGGCGGGCTGGCTGTTCCTTCCTTCCGGGCTTGTCGTCGTCCACCACGACCCGGCGACCGGCCGAACCCGCCTGCCCGGCGGCCCTCTCGCGCCGGGCGACGCCGAAGCCCTCGACCACGCGCTCGCCCGGATCTGCGCCACCACCGTCGGCGTCCGCCCCTGCGACGGCGTCCTGATCGGCCACAGCGGAACCGAGGCGCGCCTTGTCGCCGCCGTGCCCCGGATCGGGCCCCTGATCGCGGGCCCGTGCGAGCCCGCCGTCCTCCGCCTTCTCACCACTCCCGAACAGGCCGTCGACCTGTGCGAGAACAGCATCACGGCGGCCGAGCTGCGCGATGCCCTGGAGACCGCCGCGATCGCCACGGGCCTCGTCCGCCAGCCCGTCACCCTCGTCCCCGCGCACGGGATGACCTGGTAGACGCGGCATCCGCCGCCCGCCGAAGCACCGACCGCCCAGCGTCCCGTATCCCCGGAGCATCACGTTGATCATCCGCCTTCCGTCCGCGCCGTCCGCTCTCGCCGACCGGGTCCTCGGCGCGCACCTGCGCCACCTGCGGGAATGCCAGGGAGAGCCACTCGCCACCGTGGCCGCCCGGCTACGCCTGACACCCGACGACCTGGTGGCTACCGAAGTCGGGCGCGGCACCGTGCTGCGGCCCGCCTCGGTGGCGGGCGAAGGCCGAGCGCTGGCCCAGGCCTATGGCGCCGGGCAGGTCGCGGCCGACGACTGGCGCGCGTGCGCCGAGCAGTGCGAGCCGCGCGCCGAGGCCGGCTTCCCGGACGGTTTCGACGATCCGGGCCCGGGCTGGCCCCACCGCCACCAGATCATCGAGGAGCGCGCTTCGAGCGTCCTGCTCACGGTCGGCGGCTGCTTCCTGCCGGTCCCGCTGCTCACCGACCGTCTCGAGGAGGTGCTGTGGAGTCGGCGGCCCGGGGTGCGTTCGCGCCACCGGAGCGCCGGCGTGCCGCTGGGGGCGTTGCCGGGGATCGGGTGTGCGCTGTGCCAGGTATACCTCGGTGATCTGCTGACGGAGCACGGGGCGCTCGCCTGGTGGCAGCGCGATGCCCATCGGGCCCGGGCCTTCGCGGCCCGGATCCGAAACCCGAACGGGCCGGTCACCACCGTGCTGCTGGACGAGGCGGTACTCCACCGCCGCAGCGGCGGGCAGGAGCTGCACGCCGAGCAGATGGCGCACCTGGCCGCTCTCGTCGAGACCACGGCGTTGCGGATCCGTGTCGTGCCGATGGCCACCGGCATGCCGGTCCTCATCGAGCACGTGCGGCTCGTCGTCGACGGGGACGTCCTCACCGTCGGACTCTCGGACTGGGAAGCCTCCTACACGGTCGGTCCGGACCCGCGGCTGGCCGGCCTGGAGGAGAGCTCCCTCGACGACGGCGCGAGCCTCGACCTTTTGCGGCGGGCGGCAGCCGGAACGCTGGACGTCGAGGGGACCGGGCGGTGAGCGTGACCGCCGCGGCCCCTTGGCCGCGACGCCCCGCGTCCGCCACCGGCCGCCGCCCGCGGGCGGGCGACGCCCCGGCGGGACTCCTCATACCCCGCCACCTCGCGGCCCAGCCGCTGTGGCCGCACCAGCGGGATGCCGTCGACGCCGTCTGCGCCCACCTTGCCGACGAGGAGAGGGTCGTACTCCACATGGCGTGCGGCACCGCGAAGACCAGGGTGGGCGTGGAGGTCGCGGCCCAGGTCTCGGCGCGGACCGTCGGCGCCACGCTGATCACCGTCCCCACCTTGCAACTGCTCAGCCAGACGGTCGCCGCGTGGGTCCAGGCCCTCGGCCGCCCGGCACTGGGCCGTCTGGCAGCGGTCTGCTCCCGGTACTCACCGACAGGACGACATGACCACCCACCACACCAGCACCACGGACTCCCCAGCGATCAGCCGGTACACCTCTAATGGGCGGGAAGCCGCCATGCGAGCCGCCCTCGAAGCCGCCGCCACCACCTACGACCTCCCGACCGCGGGTGCCCGGACCCTCCAGGACGGCCTCAATCTCGTGGTCCGGCTCCCGGACGCCGGGCTGGTCGCGAAGGTGTACCGGCCGGGGACCACCCTGGCCGCGGCCGTACGCCTGTCACGGCTCGCCGACTGGCTGCGGGCCAACGACGTCCTCGTCCCCACTCCGTACCGACTCCCCGTGCTCACCGAGGGCCGGCTCGTGGTGTCGTTCACGGAGGATCTCGGCTCGGCCGGAACCATCAGCCCCCAGCAGCTCGCCGCACTGCTGCGCCACCTGCACACTCTCACACCGCCGCCCGCCCTCGGCCTGCCCGCCTACGCCCCCGCCGACAGCCTCGCGGCCCGGCTGCGTGCCCTGCCCGGTACGACGCCGGCGTCCCCGCAGGACCTGGAGCAGCTGCTGACACGCCTGGCGGAGGTCGCACGGCGCTGGCCCGAGGTCGACTGGCCCGGTGGCACCGGTCTGCTGCACGGCGACGCCGGGTACAGCAACACGGTCCTCTCCCCGGGCGGGCCCGCGTTGATCGACTGGGACCACGCGAGCATCGGGCCGGTGTGCGTGGACCTCGCCCTGGAGGCATGGCACACGGAGGCCTTCGTCGTCCCGGTGGCCCGCTACCGCAGCCTGGCCCGCGCCTACGGCCTGGACGTCACCCGCCACGACGGCGCCCGCGCCTACGCCCTGCTGCGGTCGGTGCTGGCGCTCACCGGCGTGGTCGTCCTCCTGGAGGCGGCGGCAGACGACGCGAGGTGGGCGGGCACGGCAGCGCACCGCCTGGCCTGCGTCCTGGGGGAGAGGCCGCTTCCCTGGCACTGGCGGATCGATCCCGCGCTGACCGGCCGCACCGGCCCTCTGGCCCGAACGTTCTGACACCGACCGCACCCCGGACCGAGAAGGGCAGTCGACCGCTCATGACCACTCGCAATCCCGCCGACGGCACGCCCCGGCAGGGTTTTACCGCCCGCCTCGCCGCCGAACCGGGCGTCCACGACCACCAGGTCGTCGCAGCCCTCGCCGCCGCCCGCCGCGACCGGCTGATCCCGGCCGCGTTCGTCCCCGCCGAGACCGGGCCGCGCCCCGCGAAATGGCGCACGCTCACCGCCGACACGGACCCCACCCGCCACCAGGAACTGGTGTGGGGGACGGACCAGGTCGTCGTCGAACTCGCGGGCCTGCCAGCCGAATCAGCCGCACCCGGAAGCGTGCACGAAGGCCGGCCGACCGCGCAGAGCAGCGGCGCCGGACTCGTCGCGCTCGCCCTCCAGGACCTCCAGCCCCTCGCGGGCACACGGCTGCTCGAACTCGGCACCTGCACCGGCTGGCTGGCGGCCGCGGGCGCCCTACTGACCGGCCGCCAGGTCACCGGGATCGAAGCCCAGCCCGAGATCGCCCGCCGCACCACCATGCGCCTGGCCGCCATCGGGGCCGACGTGCGGATCGTGGCCGGCGACGCGCTGCGCCTCGGGCTCGGCGGCCCGGGCCGGCCCTGGGACCGCATCACCGCCAGCTTCGCCGTGCCTTCGCTCCCGCGACCGTGGCTGGACGCCCTCGCCCAGGGCGGCCGGCTGACCGCCACCGTGTCCCAGGGCGCGCCGGGCTGGCACCTGAACGCCCTGGTCGAACGCGACGGCGCCGGGCGGCTGGCGGGGACGGTGTCCGCCGGCCTGTGGGGACATGTCCCGGCCCGCGCCGTCGACTGGCTGCCGGTACCGGATCGTCCCGCGGGCGCCGGCAGGGTCAGGTCGGCGGTGCTCGCCCCGCCGCACTTCAGTGAACGCGGGTTCTGGACGCTGCTCGGCCTGTCCCTGCCCGGGGTCCGCCGCCACTGGTCCCCCGGGGACGAGACGGTGGTACTGGTGGGCTCCGCCGACGGCTCACACGCCCACGTCGCTCCCGACGGCAGCACCGCCACCTGCTGGGGCCCGACCGACCTGTGGGCGCTGGCGGAGCACCTCCACGAGCGGTGGGTATCGGCCGGCCGGGAGAGTTCGCCCTGGATCTCAACGGGGAGCATCAGGTCGTCGACGCTGGTGCCACGATCGGAAAGGCCTTCCGCCTGCCCGCACGCCAGCGCCCGGCAGGCGGTGTCGATGCCGTCTGACCAGGGCAACAGCGATGCACAGGCCCTGGACCCGTGCGGGCAGACCGGGCGCCGCATGGTCACCGATCCTGGCAACGGGCCTCCTCGTTCGCTCCCGCCTGGTCCCGTGGATCCACCGGGCGACCCGGGGCCGGCGGGCGAGGCGGACCGCAACGAGGTGCTGTGCCAGCTCCTCCTGGATCTGGGCTGGTCGTACCCCACGGCGTCTTGTCCTGCCCGCTGTGCCGCCTCAGGTGGCAGCGGCGCGCATCTCGGTGATAGCGGCATCGAGCCTGGCCGACCCCACCACGGAGGCCAGGCCGGCGGCGACTGCGGCGTGGTGGCGGGCCTCGTCCACCTCACCCTGCCGGAACAGGACGGTGGCCAGCCGCGCCGCACCCATCGCTTTCGCCCGTGGCTGGGACGCCTCGGAGACGCCCGCCGTGCGGCGCAGTTGGGGGACGACGTCGGGCGCAAGGTGGCCGGTGGTCGCCGAGAGTCGGTACAGGGCGAAGCCGAGGTCGGAGCGCAACTTCGCAGGGGTCAATGTCCGCATCCAGCCCTCCTGTGCGCTGTCGTCGGCGCGGGAGGCATGGTCTTCTGCTGCAGCGACGGAGCGCATCACGCCACGGATGTCGCCCTGGAGTGCGAGTGCCTGCGCGGTGACGGCAGAGATCATCGCCAGGACGGCGGGTGGGTGGGAGCCGGAGGTGGACGCGGTGAGCGCCAGCGCCCGGTCGGCGGCGCCCTCGTGGACGGCTTGGCGGGCGGCGTTGGTGGCGATGTGGCAGTACGCCAGGGTGTCGTCGGCTTCCCGGGCGGCGTCCAGGGCCAGGTCGAAGGAGGCCGCTGCTCCCTTCTCCCCGGCGTCGAAGCTGGTCCAGGCATACAGGCCGGCCAGCTTCGCCACCGCGCCGCTCCACGCGGTACGGACCGCCGGCGTCATCGAGGCGGAGCCCAGGTCGACGGCCCGGTGCAGTTCCAGGCCCGCGAAGTGCCGGGTCGCGCGGCCGCCGGAGCGGCGGTCCCACTCCTCCAGCGCCGAGGTATGCAGGGCGATCGCGCGCACGTCGTCGGTGCCGAGCCGGCTCGGAGCCGAGGATGTGTCGGGCAGGAGGGCCGCTGCGCCGAGCGACAGGAGGGTTCGGCGGTTCGTGGGACTCACCTCGCGGGTCTTGGTTCGCGGCCGGCGCGTACCGTCGAGGCCGAGCTCCGCGTCGGTCCCGACCTCGAACACCGCCCGCAGCGCCCGCCGTACCTCGTCGCGCGGCCACCTGATGCGACCGCATTCAAGGCGGCTGACCGTGGAGGCGTCAAAGGCCCCGGGATCCACCCGCTCTTCCTGGCACCAGGCCCGGACGAGGGTGGCCACCTCCTCCTGGCTCCACTCCCTGTCGCCCCTGAGCTGCTGCAAGAGCCCGTTCTCCATCGCCCTGTCCCCTCAACTGGACTGCCGTGAAGGGCAATCAGCCTACCGGGCGCCCGTAACTTGCCCACCCAACTTGCCCTGTCCCAACCACCTGATTGGGTGTCAGATGGTGGTCCGCCCGATCGCGTACCGAACCCGTGATCGATTGACGAAGGCTGCTCGACGCCCCGGCTCAGGACCTGTGCGAATCCGCGCGAGTTGATCGGCCCGACACCCCCAAGCGCTGTTTCCCGCGGCTGAGCGCCGCCCGCCCCGAGGAGATGATGGTTCTGTCCACCACCACCGCTCTACCCGCTGTCCGGATGCCCTCCGGTGAGTTCCGGATCGGCAAGTCGTTCACCTTCGAAGCCGGCCACCGGCTGACGGGGCTGCCGAGCGGGCACCAGTGCTCCCGGCAGCACGGGCACAGCTACACCGTCGAGGTCGAGCTGGTCTCGGACACGCTCGTCGCGCCGGGCTTCGTCACCGACTTCGCCGACCTCAAGCCGTTCAAGGCCTTCCTGGACAGCGTGCTGGACCACCGCAATCTCCACGAGGTCCTGCCCGTCCAGCCCACCTCCGAACTCCTCGCCCAGTACCTGGCCGGCTGGTTCATCCAGAACCTCCAGCCCTCGATCTCCGGCCGTCTGGTGGCCGTCCTGGTCCGCGAGACGGGGAGCAGCTGGGCCCGCTTCGAGGTGGAGGGACAGTGACCATCCCCGGGCTGGTACCGGTCACGATCGCGGCGGACGAGGCCGCGTTCCGTCTGATCATCGCGGAGTGCTTCGGCGTCGAGGTGCCGACGTTCCAGGGTGAGGGCCCCAGCTGCGGGCACCCTGCCCTGTTCATCCGCCTCTCCCGGTGCAACCTGACCTGCTCGAAGTGCGACACCAAGCAGACCTGGGACTGGTCTCGGTTCGACCCGCGCCAGGAGTCGACGAAGCGGACGGTGGCGGAACTGGCCGGCTGGGCCGCCTCGTCGCCGGTCGAGCTGGTCGTGATCACCGGCGGCGAGCCGCTGATCCAGCAGCGGAACCTGGTGCCGCTCGTCCGCGTGCTGCTGGACGCCGGCAAGCGGGTGGAGTTCGAGACGAACGGCACCCTGGCGCCCGACCCGGCGCTGCTGGTCGACGGAGTCCGGTTCAACGTCTCGCCCAAGCTCGCCACCTTCGGCGTGGACGAGGCCAGGAGCATCGTGCCCGCCGCGCTTGAGGCGTTCGCGGCCTGCGGGCGGGCGGCGTTCAAGTTCGTCGCTTCCTCGGTCGCCGACCTCGACCGGATCGCCGAGCTGGCCCAGGCCCACCGGCTGGCGCCGGTGTGGGTGATGCCGGAGGGCATCACCGCGCAGGCGGTCACCGCGACGACCCGGGTCCTCGCGGACGAGGTCGCGGCCCGCCACTGGCACTTCACCACCCGGCTGCACGTGCTGGCCTTCGAGGACGCCCGAGGCCGCTGACCTACCCACCACCCTTGTCCGTTCCCCAGACCACGGAAGAGAGAAAACGCCCATGACGACCTCTGTCGCCAGCCCTGCGGCGACCCTGAGCACCGCCGTCCCTGCGCCCGGCCTGCCCGCCGCGGCCATCGACACCGGACGGATCGGCACCCTGATAGCACAGCTCCTGGCCGAGCTGGGCGAGGACCCCACCCGCGACGGGCTGGCCGGCACCCCGGAGCGCGTCGCGGCCTGGTGGAGCGCCTTCCTGTCCCCGGACAGGCCGCCGGCGGCCACTCGCTTCACCGAAGCCCAGCTGAGCGGGCAACTGGCCGTCGTGGGCGGCATGAGCGTGTGGTCGCTGTGCGAGCACCACATGCTGCCCATGAACTTGCAGGTCACGGCCGGATATATACCGGACGGGGAGGTAGTGGGCCTGTCGAAATTCGGGCGGATCGCCCAGCACTTCGCCGGCCGGCTCCAGGTCCAGGAGCGCTTCACCCGCCAGGTCGCCGAGCACCTCACCGGCGTGATCGGGCGCAAGGACGTCGCCGTCGCCGTACGCGGGCTGCACCTGTGCATGAGCATGCGCGGCGTGCGGATGGAGGCCGCCCACACCACCACGCTGCACACCGGAGGCCGGTTCGGTACCGACCCGGTGCTCAACCAGCAGTTCCTCGCCGCGGCCCAGTGGACCGCAGCCTGAACGCGAACCGGCAAGCAGACCAGGAAGGAGGTGAGCTGATGTCCACGTCACCGGCTGCGGAAGACACACGTCCGCGCGCCGAGACGCCGACCGGCCGTACGGCAGGTTCCGTGCTGTCCGCGGTCGCCGGGCAGGTTGAGGCCCGCGCCCACGCCTGCGCTGTGCGCTCGGCGGACGAGAGGGTGACCTACGGGGAGCTGTGGGAGCGGGCGGGGCGGGTGGCCGCCGTCGTCTCGGCCGCCGCCCGTGACGGGGGAGAGCTACGGGTCGCGATCGGCTTGGCGCCGGGCGCCGACTGGGTGGGATGCCTGCTGGGCATCTGGCGGGCCGGGGCAGCGGCGGTGCCGGTCAACCTCGACCACCCGCCGGCCCGGCTCCGCCTGCTGGCCGGCAGCGCGGACCTCCTGGTCCACAGCGGCGGGGCGATTCCGAGCTGGTGGCCCGAGAACATACCGGCCGTCACCTTCCGGGAGGCGGATGCGGGTCACCTGCCCGGACCGCGCGCGGAGTACGCCGCGGCTGCCGGCAGCCGGACCGCGTGCATCCTGCACACCTCCGGTTCGACGGGCGTACCGAAGCCCGTGGTGCTCCCCCACAGCGGACTGGCCCACCAGATCACCGCCTTCGCCGATCTGTACCGGATCACGGCGGAGGACCGGATCGCGCAGTTGGCTGCGGCCTCGGTCGACGTCGTGCTCTGGGAGACCCTGCTGGCCCTGACCGTTGGCGGAACGCTGTGCGTGCCCCACGGCCGTCAGCGGGTTCCCGGGATCGGGCTGGTCCGGTGGCTCGCCGCAGAACAGGTCACCGTGGCCACGCTGACCCCGACCATGCTCGCGGCCTTACCGGAGGTGACGCTGCCCGAGCTGCGGCTGCTCGTCGTCGGCGGCGAGGCGCTGGACCCGGCTCGCTTCGCCTACTGGATAGGCCGGCACCAGGTCGCGAACGCGTACGGTCCGACCGAGGCGACCATCGCCACCCACGTCGCACCGCACATCACGGCCGACGACCAGCCCGCTCCGCTCGGCCGGCCGGTGCCCGGGGTGGAGGACTTCCTTCTCGACGAGCACGACCAGCCCGTGCCCGACGGGCAGCGCGGTCACCTGCACCTCGCTGGTGTCGGACTGGCCGACGGTTACGCGGGCCTGCCCGACCGTACGGCCCGCGCCTTCCCTACGCTCACGATCGGCGGCCGGGCGGTTCGCGTGTACCGGACCGGTGACCGGGCCTGGCGGCGCCCGGACGGACAACTGGTGTACGCGGGCCGGATCGACCGGCAGCTCAACCTCGGCGGCGTGCGCCTGGAGCCGGAGGAAGTCGAAGCCGCCGCGCTGGCCCTTGACGGTGTGACCGCGGCGGCGGCGCTCGCCGAGCCGGCCGAGGGCCGGGACGTCCTCGCCCTGCACGCGGCTGTCCCCGGCGGCCGGATCCCCGAGGCGGCACTGCGCGCGCACCTGGCCGGTCTGCTTCCCTCGACGGCCGTCCCCGCCCGCATCCACCTTCACCCCTCGCTCCCGCTGACCGGGTACGGCAAACCCGACGTGCAGGCGATCGCCGCCCTGGCCTTCCCCAGCGCCGGCCCGGCCGCCGAGTCGGACGAGATCGCCCCGGTAGCAGCCCCGGACGGCCCGCCCGTGGAGCTGCCGGACACGGTCCGGGTGTGGTGGTGGCAAGCCACCGGCGCCGAACCGGCCACCGCGACGACCGATTTCTTCTCCTGCGGCGGGGACTCCCTGGCCTGCGTGGAGCTCCTGCACCGCATCAACGAGACCTTCGGTCTCGAGATCCCGCTCACGCACTTCACTGCCCAGCCGACGCCCGCGTTCCTCGCCCGCGCGCTTTCCTCCACCGACCGGGAGTCGTCATGAGCACGCGCGTACGCGCCGCCCTGTTCGACTTGGGCGGAGTCCTTCTGCATTTCCGCGGCAACGGCCGCGCCGAAGCGGAGAAGACGGTCGGCTTACCGCCGGGCACGCTGCGCCGCATCGCCTACAGGGATGCGTTCGCGCTGGCCAACTACGGGGTCTACACCCACCAGGACTGGCTGGAGGCCGTCCGGGCCGAACTCGTGGACGAGTTCGGCCCCCGCGCGGGTGCCGCCGTGGACGTGTGGGCGCAAGATCCCGGGGAGCTGGACGAGGACGCGGTGGCTGTCCTCAAGGCCGTCCGGGCCCAGGGCATCCCTGTCGGCATCTTCACCAACAACACCAGCGGGCTGGTGGCGGATCTGGCCCGTCTCGGGTTCAACGCGTTCGACACGTTGATCAACTCGGCGGATCTCGGCGTGATCAAGCCCTCCCCGGTGGCCTACCGGCTGGCCATCGAGGCCATGGGTGTGGCCGCCGGAGAGATCTTCTTCGCCGACGACAACCACACCAACGTCATCGCTGCCCGGCATGTCGGGCTGCACGCGGTCGACTTCCTCTCCGTCCCCGGGCTCATCGCCGACCTCGCCGCATGCGGCATCACCCTGCCCGCACCCACGCCGGACACGAAGGGAGAACACCGCGGATGACCACCCCCGACCCGGTCACGGACCCAGAGCTGCCCAACGGATTCTGCTGGGCCGACGACCTCACCTCTTGGGGCGAGCACCTGGACGACGGGCGGATCGCGCTGCTGCGGCCGGCCGAGCCGCAGCGGGCCGCCTACTGGGCGAACGTGGCCACCTTCTACGGCGCCCAGCCGCCCCTCGCCCCCGCACCCGTCCCGGCTGGCGAACGCCTCGTGGTCGGCGTCGGCTCGACCGGCCCGCTCGCCCGGGGCGCCGCCCGAGTCCTGGGACGCGGTTTCGTACCGGTCGACGACCTGAGCGGCGCCGGGACGGTACCGGTCCCGTACGGCGGCAGCGTGCTGCTCACCGCCCCGGCTGGCGCCTGCTCCCTGGCCGCCCTGTCCCCTCTCCTGCACACCTGGTCCGAGCGCTCGGTCCGCGTGGGACTGCTGACCGGCATCGACCTTCCGGGCGTCGCCTTCTCGCTCGCCAAGATCCTCGCCGCCCGCACCCCGCAGCCCGAGGAAACCGATGTACTGCTCGACGGGCTCACCGGAACCGCCCGCACCGGGCGCCACCTCGACGAGCGCACCGCCCTGGACACCGCCGTCGGCGGCCGGTGGCGCTTCGCCGTGGTGGAGGCCCACGGCTCCGGATCGCACGCGCTCCTCGGCCCCTACAGCGTGTGCGGGCTGACCGGGGATCGGGAACTCGCCGTCTCGGGCGAGCCGGTGCCGGGCGGCTGCACCCCGGAGCGGTGCCGGGCGGGCGGCGCGCTCACCCCGCTGCTGCTGCGTGATCTGGCGTGCCGGACGCTCGTGTTGTTCGTGTGCACCGCGCTCATCCTCGACCCGCACGAGCACTACCCCTCCAGCGTGTCCCTTGCCCACGCCGCGCTGGAAGGGCATCCGGCCGCGGTGATCGGGATGGTGCACCAGGACCTGCCTGTGAGCGCCGAGCCGCGCCTGACCGGCCGGTTGCTCGCCGTCGGCCGCCTGGCCGGTGCGGTGACCGCCGACCTCAACGACACCGCTGGCCGGGCAAGCGGATACCTGCTGCTCGGTGACCCCGAGCAGACTTTCGCTCTCCCGCCCGCGCCCGGCACGGCGCCGGTCCTCACCCCTTGGCCCGGCCGGCGCCCGGCTTTTCTCCCCCTCCCCGGCCCCGGCGGGCCGCCGGGGCTGCTGACCCGGGACGGGATCTGGCACGAATCCGAGGACCTGGTGGCCGTCACCGACGGGCACGGGCCGGCGCTCGGGCTGCGTACGGAGCTGACCGGCTGGCTGACCTCCCTCGACGCCGGCGCTCTGTTCGAGGACAACCTGCGTGCCTGGGCCATGGCGGCCGATCGCCCCAAGACCCGCGTGGTCGAGGGGCTCAAGGTGATGCGGCGTCATCGCGAAGCCGCTCGGGAGAGCGCCCTCGCCGCGCTGCATCTCGTCCAGAAGTCGCTGCGCGCCGGGTACGGTCCCCTGCCCAGCCTGCCCAGCCTGCCCATTGCGCTCGGGCGACACGCCACCGGCTGGGCCAAGGCCCTGTCTGAGATGAGCGAGCAGTCCCGCTTCGGCATGCTCGACCAGTTCACCGACGCCGCGACCGCCGTCCACACCTCAGCCCAGGGGACGACGGGGGTCGGCCGGTGCGGGTACTGCCGCGGCCCGCTGGAACGGACCGTGTGGTCCGGGCCCGTGCCCGGTGCCGTGGAGCGGATCCGCGTGGCCTGCTCGCGCTGCGGCCTGGTGGCCGACCGTCCCACCACGCCCGCCCACACGGCCGTCCGCCTTCATACGCCGAACGAGCTCGTTCCCGGTCAGGCCTTGCGGGTCACTGTGGACCTGCCCGGGACGGCGCCGGGGGTGTGGCTGACCGTGCAGCTGCGTGACCGCAGCCGGCACGCTCTCGCCGCCCACCACCTCCCCGGCGCCGTCGGCGCGGCCGAAGTGGAGATGACCGTCCCCGCCGGCGTTCAGCCCGAGGTCCACCGTGTCTGGGCCCTGATCGTCGACCGCTTCCTGCCCGCCTGGCACCAGGTCCGCGTGCTCAGCACGCCGGGCGTCCACCCTGAGGAGCAGCTTCCGTGACCACCACATCCACCCCGCCCGTCACCACACCGGCGCCCATACGGCTGGCCTGGAGCGGTATCGAGGCGTTCGCCCGCGACCTTGCCAAGCAGGCGAGCTGCGACGGCCTGCCGGAGATCGTCGTCGGGATCATGCGCGGCGGCATGATCCCGGCCGTGGTGATCGCCCATCAGCTCGGCATCCGCGATGTCCGGACGGTCGAGGTCACGCACACCGAGACGGACGGCGTCAACGCGGCTAAGACCAGCGCCCCGGCCACCAAGAACCCCGCCTCCCTCGGCGACCTGGCCGGGCGGGACGTCCTGCTGGTCGACGACATCGCCGGCAGCGGAGCGACGCTGGAGCGCACCCGTCGGATGGTCGAGGCGCTCGGCGTCCGGCGGCTGCGCACGGCGGTGCTGACCGTCAACCGCTCCAACTGGCCCGGCCCGGCTGCCCCCGAGGAGCGCATCGACTACATCGCCGAGCACACCGACACCTGGGTGATCTTCCCCTGGGAGACGGAGAACGGGCCGAAGGCCCCCGCCCCCGCGACCACCCCGACGGCCGGAGACGACCCGGTGCCCGAACAGGGCGTGGCCTCCTCGTTCGAACGCGACCAGAGCTGAAAGGGAAGATCCGATGAGCGACGAGGGCAAGTCGATCCTTCTGTACTCCGCCGGCCTGGACTCCTTCCCGGCCTGGCACTACCTGGGCAAACCGCCTGCGGTGTACTTCGACATCCGCCACCACTTTCGCGAAGCCGAGCTGGAGTGCGTGCGCGAGCTCGCCGAGCGGTGCGGCATCGACCTCACGGTCAGCACCGCGCTGGACCTGTCCGCCTGGGACACCCGCCCGCTCATCCCGTTCCGCAACATCTACTTCGCGATGCTCGCCTCCAACTACGGGGCGGACACCATCTGGTGCGTTGGCGTCAGGGGTGACCACACGCTCGACAAGAGCCCAGACGCCTTCGCGCGGATGAGCGAGGTTCTCTCGGAGTTCGCCGGCCGCCCGATCAAGGTCGACAGCCCGTTCTGGGACATGACCAAGACCGACGTCGTGCGCTGGTACGTCGAGGCCGGCCTGCCCGTACGGGACCTGCTGGACACCCTGTCCTGCTTCGAACCGAGCGGGCGGCGCGTCCACTGCGGGCGCTGCTCCAGCTGCCTTCGCCGCTGGATCGCCCTGGCCAACAACCAGATCACCGGCGAGTTCGCTGCCAACCCGTGGGAGTGGGAGCGCGTGCAGAGCTACTACCTGCGGGCCATGCGCGACGGCACCTACCCCGAGCACCGGGCCGAGGAGTTCTTCGCCGCCCTCAAGACGGTCGGCGCCCCTACCTGACCGCACAGCTCGCCCATTCCTTCCCCCCGACCCGCACGGCGGCTCGCCGTGCAACCACCGGACGGAGACCGACCACGATGAACACCGGCACCCTGAACTTCGCCGCGAACCTGTCCATGCTCTACGGCCACCTGCCGCTCCTGGAGCGACCCGCCGCCGCGGCCGCCGCCGGATTCACGGCCGCCGAGATCTGGTGGCCCTTCGATTCCCCCGTTCCGGCCGATCGCGACGTCGATGCCCTGGCCCGCGCCCTGAGCGACGCCGGCCTGCAGCTGGTCGCGATGAACTTCATCGAGGGCGACATGCGCGCCGGCGATCGCGGACTGCTGTCCGTCCCCGGCCGCGCGGCCGAGTTCCGCGACAGCATCGACACCACCGTCGCCTTCGCCGACCGGACCGGCTGCCGCGTCCTGAACGCCCTCTACGGCAACCGGCAGCCGGACACCGACCCCGGCGCCCAGGACGAGCTCGCCCTGGAGAACCTGGTGCTGGCGGCCCGCGCCGCCCACCAGGTGGGGGCGTCGGTCGTCCTGGAGACCATCAGCCGCCAGGAGGCCCCCGACTACCCGCTCGGCAACGCGGACGCGACGGTCGCCATGGCCGACCGCGTGAACGACGCCTCGGGCCTGTCGAACACCGGGTTCCTGTGCGACCTGTACCACCACGGCCGCAACGGTGAGGACATCCCCGACCTGCTGAAGCGCCACGACGGGCGCATCGTGCACTTCCAGATCGCGGACACCCCCGGACGCGGGCGCCCCGGCTCCGGGGTCCTCGACTACCCGGACTTCTTCTCGCGCATCGACGCCTCCGGCTACGACGGCTGGATCGGCCTGGAGTACGAGCCGACCCGCGATGCAGCCGTCGACTTCGACTGGCTGCCTTCCCTGACCGCCCGCAGCTGACCCCACCGCATCCCGTCCATCAACCACCTGGAGAGGAGACCCGATGCGCCCCGGCACGCAAGGCAGCGCCGTCGGCCCCCCGCACCATGCCGCCCCCACACCGGCTGGCCCGCCCGGCCCGTCCGCCGGCCGCGCCCCCGTGTGGCGGCTCGACGGCCCGCGCGGGCTCCTGGTCAGCACCGAAGGAGTCTGGGGAGCGGGCAAGACCACGACCGCCGAACTGGCCGGGGAACAGCTGCGGGCCGCAGGCTTCACGGTGGCCGTCCTCCACTACGGACCCCGCCCCAGCACGATCGGCCGGCTCTCCGAGGTCCTCGAAGCCCAGCCCCTGCGCTCCCGCACCGGCGCCGGCGGCTACGCACGCGCCCACCACGCCACCGTCGACGTGCTGCTGCGCCTGTTCCGCGAAGCCCACCAGCACCAGACGTTCTACGAGCCGGCCCTGGCCGAGCACGACGTCGTCATCATCGACCATGGCGTCTACTCCAAGATCGCCTGGGCGCTGACCGTCCTGACCGAGACCCAGCCCGACGCACCCGCTGACGAGACCCTGCAGCGTCTGCTCGACATCGTGGCGCCCTGGTTCCTCCACCCCGATCTGGCCGTCTTCCTCAACACCCCCTGGCCGCTGGCCCGCGAACGCGCGATCGCCCGCGGCCGGGGAGGCGGCAACCCCGCCGCGATCGAGCGCCTGCTGTTCCTCCCCCGCTACGCGGTGGCCTACCGGCGGGTGCTCGACGCCCACCACGCCCGCGTCCTGCCCATCCGGGTGGACCTGCGCGAAGCACCGGAGGTGGCCGCCGAGATGGCCGCCGCGATCACCGGCCAGCTCTGCGCCCCGCTGCTCGCGCCCCGTCCCCGCGACCTCGACGAGATGAGTGCCCTGTGTCCTTCCTGACCGACCGCCCGCGCGAGCGGACGATCATCGACGCCTCCTTGTGGTCCGCCGACCTGGGAGCGCTGACCGCCGAGGTCGAACGGATCGGCCCGTACGCCGACTCCTTCCACATCGACGCCTCCGACACCTCCTTCACCCCCGACGCGATCTTCTTCCCCGACCTGGTCCGTACCCTGCGCCCCCGCACCGAGGTTCCGTTCCACGTCCACCTGATGGCGCACCGTCCGGCCGAGCTGGCCGCGGCGTTCGCTGACGCCGGCGCGAACCTGATCACCGTCCACGCCGAAGCCGACGGAGCGCTGGAGGCGATCGGCCGCATCCGTGCCGGAGGCCAGACGGCCGGTCTCGCGCTCACCCTGGAGCTGGCTCCCGAGCACGTCGAGGACCTTCTCGAATCCGTCGACGCCGTCACCATGGTGGGCACCCCGCTGGGTACCAAGGGCACCGGCATGGTCCCCGAGGCCCTGGACCGCATGAGGGTCATCCGCCAGATCCTCGACCGGCGCGGCGCGGACATCCCCCTGCTGGCCGACGGCGGGATCCGCGAGCACACGGTGCCCGACCTCGTCGCCGCCGGTGCCACCGGCGTCGTGGCGGGCTCGCTGCTCTTCGGCAGCGACGACCCGGCCTCGACCGCCGCATGGATCCGCAGCCAGCCCACCTCCACGCGCCCGCACGAAGGTGCCCGGTGACCGGCTCCGTGCTGCCCCTGGCGGGGTGGACGGTCAGCCTCGACCTGTGGGGCACCCTCATCACCCACGGGGACCGGAAGGCCGCGGACGCCTGGCGGATCACGGAGTTCGACCGCGTCCTGCACGCCTACGGCCACCACCCGACCCCGGAGCAGCTGAGCGACATCGTGGGCCGCACCCGTGCCGAGGCGGCGCACCAGCAGCGGACGGCCGGAGCGCAGCCCGGCGTCGAGGCTCAGATCGGGGCAGTGCTCGACGAGCTCGGCATCGACCAAGACGAGCCCGATCTGCTGAAGCTGCTGCTCGCGGTGCACACGCACGCGGTGCTGCGGGCCTGCCCGCAGCCGATCCCCGGGGCGCACGAGGCCCTGGACGCGATCAAGGTCGCGGGCGCGCGCCTGGTGCTGACGTCCAACACGCTGGCCACGCCGTCGGACGTCCACCGGCTACTGCTGTCCGATCTCGGCCTGCTCGACCGGTTCGACGACCTGCTGTTCTCCGGCGACTTGGGAGTGGCCAAGCCCCGACCCGAGGTGTTCGCCACCGTCGCCGAGCGGGCCGTCAGGCCGCCCTGCCGCGTCGTCCACGTCGGCGACGACCTGCTCACCGATGTGGACGGTGCCCTGGGTGCCGGATGCCGGGCCATCCACTACAACCCCCGCCGCGAGGCCTCCCGGCCTCACGTTCCCGACTTCGCCGACCTCGTCGAGCTGCCGGACCTGCTGGTCTCCTCGTGCCGCGCGGCCCTGGCGGAGCTGATCTCACGGAGTGCTTCCCATGACTGACCTGGCCACCGGCCCCGGCCCCGCCGCGGGCACGGACCTCCTGAGCGCCGCGGGCGACGGAGTGGACCGGCACCTGTCCGACCTGCTCGCCACCGCGGCGAACGGGGCGCCGGCCTGCTACCTGGCCGACCCCGACGCCGCCCGCGCCGCCTGCGAGGGAGGGAGTGACCCGGTTCTCTACACCGCGCACCGCGACATCCTCCCGCCCACCCAGGCCCTGGGCGCCGAGTGGTTCGCCGACCTCTGCGTCTACCGGCCCGGCCAGCTGCCCGGCGGCGAACTCAACCGCTCGATCGGCCACTGGAACACCCCGGCCCAGCTCGAGGTGTTCGAGGTCCTCTCCGGGCGCGTACTGATGATCACCGCCTGGCACGACCCGTCCGGCACCCCGGTGCTGAACTGGCACGCGTGCGGGCCTGGCGACCTGGTCGCCGTGCCGTTCGGGGCCTGGCACCAGACCTCGGTCCTGGACGGCCCCGCCACCGTGTTCAACATCTACACCGACCTGCCTGGCACCGAGCAGCAGCACACCAGCCGGCACGCCGCCCAGCACGCCGAGGTCAAGTACCGCTCCAGCGCGCCAGTAGAGATCACCGCGATCCGGGCCGGGACCGGCTTCACCCTCACCGGGTCCCGGCGCGGCCGCGACCACTGGGGGCACGGTGCGCGGGCCGTCGAGCCGGCGTGGCTGCGCGAGGCGGTCGGCCCCGACGGCCTCGTCGCCCTCCACACCTCCGCCTGCGCCGACCGGACGTCGCGGCTGGTGGACGCGGCCCGCACGCACCTGCCCCAGGCGCAGCCCCGGCCGGAAGGAGACCGCCCGTGACAGTCCCCGCCACCGACCAGGTCCCCGCCCGGCAGCCGGGCGGTCTCTGGGAGACCACGTTCACTCAGGCCGAGGCCAGCGTCTGTCTGCGCACCAACTCGAAGGCCGCCTTCACCCACGCCACGGGCACCCTGTACGCCTACGAGCAGACCGGCCCGGCCTTCGCGCACTGGCAGATCGACCTCCTGGTCGACGGCGGCCCGGTGCACGAGGAGGTCGAGGGCTTCACCGACGCACCCACGGTCGAGATCGGGCCCCAACTGACGGCCGCCGTCCTCGCGCGGCCCGGCGGCCGCGCGTTCTGGGTGGAGGCGCTGCACACCCTGATCGTGACCGACACCCAGCAGGCGACGATCACCGTGCGCTGCGCGAAGGAGGAAGCGGCGCGGCACTGGGCGGCGCGGCTGCCCCGGCAGGCCATCACCGCCCAGCTCCTGGAGAACGGCGCGGTCTACGCGCACACCGCGGCCTTCTCCCTGGGCGGGCGCGGCGTCGTCATCGCCGGACACCGCGGCCGCGGCAAGACCACCACCCTGCTCGCCGGCCTGCACCGCCTCGGCGCCGATTACGTCACCAACGACCGGCTGCTGCTGCGCGCCGAGAAAGAGGGCGGGCTCGCCGGGTACGTGTGGCCCGCGCGGCTACGGGCCGGCATCGGCACACTGGCCGCCCTGCCGCACCTGGCCGGCCTCGTCCCCGAGGCCCAGCGCACGGTGCCCGCCGATCAGCGGTGGTCGAGCCGGCCCAAGGTGCCCATCGAGCCGTGGGACTTCGCCCGGCTGCTGTCCGGCGACGGCCAGGTCCTCGGCTCGGTCCGCCCGGCCATGCTGATCTTCCCCCAGCTCGACCCCGAGCGGACCACGGTGAGCGTCGAGCCGGTCTCGGGCGCCGAGGCCCGCGACGAGCTGCTCCACACGCGCCTGTTCATGACCGACCCCGGCCGCGGGCCCAGCTCCCACATCAACCACTGGCTGTGGCCCGCACCCGACCCGGCCATCACCGACGGCAACCTGAGCCGCGTGGTCGACGCCCTGGCCGAACTGCCCTGCTACCGGATCAACGCCGGTGCCGACCCGGCCGCCCTCGCCGACGCCGCCGGCCGCCTCCTCAGCGCGGGAGCGGAGGTGCACGGGTGAACGCCCCCGCCATGCCCACCGCCGTGACGCCGCCGCTGCCCGCGGGAGACGGGCCGGCCGCAGCGGTCCTGCGGTGGCTGTGCGATCCCCGGCCGGACACCAGCCCGTCCGCGCCGGCTTCCGTTCCGCTCGGCGCGGTGTTGGAGGCGGCAATCGACGCCAAGCTGGCCTGCCTCCTGGCCCACCGCCTGCTGGGCGGCCCCGCGGACGCGGACCTGTCGCGTCCGATGCGCTCCGTCCTCAGCCAGATCGTGCGCGCCAATGCGCTGCACAACCGGCTCCACCGCAGCGAAGCCGTCCGGATCGTACGGGCGCTCACCGGCGGGGGCGTGCCCGTCGCGGTGCTGAACGGACTCGCGTACGACACCGCCCTGTACCGGCCCGGCGGGCTCCGGCAGTTCACCGACATCGACCTCCTAGTCGACGCCGCCGACCGGGACGCGGCCCTGGACGTGCTGGCCGAGCTCGGCTTCACGCAGCCCGGCCGCGGTGCGCACACGCGCCGGCGGACCACCGGAGAGGCGCTGACGCCCACCGTGAGCATCGACATCACCACCGGCCTTGGCCACACCGTCGACCCGGCGGAGGTACGGGCGGCTCTTACCCGGACCGAGGCCGAAGGCGACGGCGGAGAGGTATTGCCCGTCCTCGCCCGGGCGGACGCACTGGCGCACGCTGTGGCCCGTCTCGCCGCACGCCCGCGCTGGTCCGGTCTGGCCGACGCCGCCCGCCTCGCCCTGGCCGCCCCAGACTCCTCCCGCGAAGCCGTGGCGGCGGCTTCGGAGCCGCTCCGCGCAGGATGGGCGGTGCTGCACAGCCACCTGCCCGACCTGGTTCCCGGCCCGCCGCCGGTGGCCGGCGGCGGGCCGGGCCGAGGGGAGGTCGCCCGGTGATCGTGCAACTGGCCGGCCTGCCCGGCACCGGTAAGACCACCCTCGGTCGGGAACTGACCCACGCGCTCGGCCCGAAGACCCTGCTGCTCGACAAGGACCGGATCCGCGACGCGCTGTTCGGCCCGCACCTAGTCGCATACACCCGGGAACAGGACGACTTCTGCGTCCACATCATGCATTTGACGGCCGCCCGGCACCTCGGCGAACACCCGGACGGTGCCGTGGTCCTCGACGGGCGCACCTGCTCACGCCGCTACCAGGCCGAGGACGTGCAGCGGCTGGCCAAGGAGACCGGTCGGCCGCTGCGCATCGTCGAATGCGTCTGCCCCGACGACGTCGCCGCCGCCCGCCTGAGCCGAGACGTGCAGGCGGGCACCCACCCGGCCGCCAACCGCGACCCCGACCTCTACCGACGGCTCAAGGCCTCCGCGGAGCCGATCACCGTGCCCGCGCTGCGCCTGGACACCAGCGCCTCCGTCCCGGACTGCACCCGCACCGCCCTGGCCTATCTGATGGCTGAGCACCCTCCCACCCGAATCGCTCCGAAGGGAGCCCTCACTTCATGAGCCCCGAACTCCCGGTGCTGCTCGACCTCGCCCGCTCGGTCACCAAACGGGCCGAGCAGCAGCTGCGCGAACTCACCCCGGACCTGATCACCGCCAAGGGCGACCGCGACATGGTCACCAACGTCGATCTCGCCATCGAACGTGAGGCCCGCAAGACCCTCCAGGACGGCGCGCCCGGCATCGGATTCGTCGGCGAGGAGGAGGGCGGCGACACCGACGCCGACACCCACTGGATCATCGACCCGGTCGACGGCACCGCGAACTTCATCCGCGGCCTGCCGCTGTGCGGGATCTCCCTCGCCCTCGTCCACCATGGCGTGCCCGTCCTCGGCGTCATCCACCTGCCCCTGATCGGCCGCCGCTACTGGGCCGCCCAGGGCCTGGGCGCCTTCCGCGACGGCCAGCGCATCAGCGCCGCCAGCACCAGCACGCTGCCCGAGGCGATGATCGCCGTCGGCGACTACGGAACGGGCCCCGACGGCCCCGAGCGCAACCGCGTCGCCCTCGCCATCCAGGCCCACCTCGCCGAGAAGGCCCAGCGCGTGCGCATGCTCGGGTCCGCCGCCGTGGATCTGGCCTTCGTCGCCGACGGCACCCTCGACGCCACCATCACCCTGGGCAACCACGACTGGGACATGGCCGCGGGCGTCGTCCTTGCCCGCGAGGCCGGCGCCGTCGTCATGGACACCGACGGCAGCCCGCACACCCCCGACTCGCTCACCACTATCGCGACGGCGCCCGGCCTGCGCGACGCCGTTCTCGACATCGTCGCGGCCCCGACCACGGGCACCCCGTGGGCGGCCACAGCGGGGTGCCCGGCATGCTGATCGCGTTCGAGGGACTTCCCGGCGCCGGGAAGACCACGCAGTCCCGGCTCCTCGCCGACCACCTCACCCGCGAGCAGGTGCCGGTCAACTACCTGCCCGACAACCTGACCCGCACCGAGGACACCCTGGGCAGCACGCTCCTGGACCTCTTCGCCAGCGGGGACCCTTTCTCCCGGCACGGCAACATCGTCACCGACACGATGCTCGCCACCGCGATCCGCACCAACACCGTGGCCACGCACATCGCCCCCGCCCTCACGGCCGGGCAGACGGTCATCGAGGACCGCGGCATCCACACCATCCAGTCGTACAGCCTCGCCACCCTCCTGCAGAAACACCCCGGCCAGCCTGGGGACGGCATCGGGTGGCTGCGGTCCGTCTCCGCGATGTCCGGGCCGCCGGCCGACGTGGCCGTGTGGCTGCGCCTGCCCGCCGACGAGGCCATCGCCCGTGCCGCCCAGCGCGAGGGCCAGCCCTACACCGCCGAGCAACATGCCTTCCTGCGCCACGTCCACGACGCCTACGGCCACCTCGCCGCCGACGACCCCGGCCTGGTCACCGTCGACGTCCTCGGACTCACCCCTGAACAGGTCCACCAGGCCGTTGTCGACGCGATCGCCGAACGCGTCCCGATACCCGCTCCGGCCGACCACAGTTCTTCCATGCAGTAGAGCGAACCGACCCGTTCTTCCCGTACCGCCGACCACCTGACGTCACGGAGTACCCCGCATGCACCCCACGCGCCTCGCCCCGCCCGCCGAGCTCCTCACCGACCTGCGCGGCGCCCGCACCGGCAGCGAGACCCGCCTCAAGGAAGTGCTCGCCGGCCACGGGCTGCGCCCGCTCACCGGCGGCTTCCAGAACCACGTCTACGCCTGGGACGACCCCGAGGCCGGGCCCATCTGCATCAAGCTCTACGCCAAGGGCAACCACCGCCGGCGCGTGGACCGCGAGTGGGCGGCCCTGACCCTGCTCGCCGAGCACCAGGCCGACGACGTCCCCCGCCCGCTGTGGCTCGACCAGCACGACGAGGTCCCCGCCATCGGCATGACGCTGTTGAACGGCACGCCGCTGCTGGAGAGCCCCGACCGCGAAGCCGCCCTCAAGGGCCTGGCCCACACCACCGAGCGCCTCCACGCCGTGCCCCTGTCCGGGCTGATGGCCGAACTGGAGCGCATCGACTCCGGCTCCCACTACATGCTGCGCCTGACCGGCAGCTGGCCCGAACTCCTCGCCGGCCACGAGGACGACCCGCTGACCGCCGACATGCGCGCCCTGCTTACCGCCTGGCACGCCAGCGGCGATGCCGAGCTCGTCGATGACACCTCCGCCCCGGCCGTGCTCTCCCGCGGCGACTCCAACCTCAACAACTGGCTGCGCGACGGAGCCTCCAGCCCCTGCGTCGACTTCGAGTACAGCGGGCACAGCACCGTCCACTTCGACGCCGCCGACTTGATCGAACACATCAGCGCCCGCGAGATCCCCGACAGCACCTGGATCACGCTCCTGCCCGACCTCGGCGTCACCCCCGCCAACCGCCGCCTCTTCCTCGCCGCCCAGCGCACCTGCGCCCTGCGCTGGCTCGCCGTGCTGTGGAAGCAGCGGCACACCCGCGCTGAGGAGTTCGCCACCCAGCACGCTCGCGTACGGCTCCTGCAGAGCCCCGACAACCCCTGGCACGGCTGAACACCCGTCGAACCAGCCGACCGAGCAGCGGCGGCCGCCCGCGCGCGGCCGCCGCGCTCCGACTACGTGAGGGAAGACCATGACCGCGATACCGAGGACCGCCAGCCTGCTGTGGGCGCTGCGTTCCTACTGCGGCTCGCACACGTGCAAGCCCTGCTACTTCACCTGGCTCGACGAGCAGCGCGTCGACAAGACCCCCGGCCTGCTGTCGCACTTCTCGCCCCACGACCTGCCCACCGAGCAGGTGATGGCCTTCGCCCGCACCCTGGCTGGCTCGGCCGTACGACGGGTCTTCCTCGCCGGCGGCGAGCCGCTCATGTGGCGGCCCATCCTCGACCTCATCGAGATCCTCAAGGGCGGAGGACTCGAGGTCATCGTGTGCACCAGCGGCGTGGCCCTCAACCAGCCGGACATGGCCCGCCGCCTGGTGGAGTTGGGCGTGGACGGTTTCTCCGTCTCCCTGGACTCCACCGACCCCGACTACAACGACACCTGGCGCCCGCCCCGCAAGGACGGCGACGGCTGGGAAGGCGTCGTCAGCGGCATCAAGGCCCTGCTGGCCGCCCGCGGCCCGCAGGCCCGGCCCCGCGTCGGCCTCTACACCGTCATCACCAAGCTCAACCTGCCGGACGTCCTCGGCGTGCCGCAGCTGGCCGCCGACCTCGGCTGCGACTACGCCGTGCCCCAGCCCGTCGCCCTGCCCCAGGGCCACAGCCTCTACGACACCCTGGTCCTCACCGACGCCGAACTCCCCCTCCTGGAGGAACAGTTTGACCGGCTCTACGCCGCCGACCTCCCCCTCCAGCTCCCACCCCGCACCTACCCCGGCCAGGTCGCCTCGGCCATCCACCACCTCACCGGAGCCGTCGAGGGCTGCTTCGGCGGGGACACCCTGTACTTCGCCGAGCCCGACGGCTCGCTCTGGGACTGCCCGTCCTCGCTGAAGATGGCCGCCACGCCCACCGAGCGCCACCGCACCATCAAGGGCGCCGACGCGGCCGAACTGTTCGGCAAGCCCACCGGCTGCGGGAGCAACTGCGCCCTGTTCAGCGTCGACTGCGTGAACATGTGGCCCCTGATGGACTTCGACCGGGTGCTGGGCACCACGACCTCCGGGAGCCCCGCGTGACGACGACCTCCCACGCCCTGGACGCGCTGAAGGCCTCCATCGACCGCATGCCGGACCCGGCCGGCCGCGCCGAGGCCGCCGCCCTGGAAGCCGAACTCGCCACGGTCCACGGAGTCCGGCACGCCATCGCGGTCTCCTCCGGCACGGCGGCGCTGCACACCGCACTGGTCGCCTGCGGCGTCGGCCCCGGCGAGGAGGTCCTCCTCCCCGCCGCCACCGTGATCATGACGGTGTCCGCCGTGACCGCCGCCGGTGCCCGTCCGGTCTTCGTCGACGCCGCGGAGGACGGCCGTGGCATGGACCTGGCCGACGTGGCCGCCAAGAGCACCGAGCGCACCCGCGCGATCGTCCCCGTCCACCTCGCCGGACGGACCGACGGCCTGATCGACCTCGTCGCGTACGCGCAGTCGGCCGGCCTGCACGTCGTGGAGGACGCCTGCCAGGCGCAGGGCAGCACCACACGGGGGCGTGCGGCCGGCACGGTCGGCAGCATCGGCTGCTTCTCCCTCAAGGATGGCAAGATCATCTCCTGCGGGGAGGGGGGCTACCTCCTCACCGACGACGACGCCCTCGCCGCCCGCGCCGCCGCTTACCGTACGCACTGGCTCACCCCCGCACCCGGAGCAGCGGCCGCCAGCCGGCGGTGGATGAACTACCGCCTGGCCGAACCCCTCGCCGCGCTCGCTCGGCACAACCTGAAGGCCCTGGACCAGGCCGTGGCCCGGCGCCGCGAACAGGCCAACCAGCTCTACGACCTCGTCGGCGACATCCCGGGGCTCACCGTGAACGCCCCTGCTCCCGACGACGCCCCCAACGGCTACAGCGCCCTGTGGCGCGTCGATCTCGACCGGCCCCGGGACTTCAGCACCCGCCTGGCCGAGGCCGGGATAGCCAACTCCGTCGGTACCTACTGACTTCGGCGCTTCAGGGTGATGGCGGTGGGAGGTCGAGGGAGAGGCCGGCCCCGGTGAGGAAGCCGTCGAGGATATCGGGGCGGTA
>NZ_JBVHHE010000067.1:0-24194 GCF_055561235.1 Kitasatospora sp. NPDC022856
CTCGACACCCCCGCCGGCACCACCCTGCGCTGACCCCGAGGACCCCCATGCACCACCACCGCCCCCGCATCACCATCCACACCCCCGGCACCCACGAACTCGCCGAAGGCGCCCGCTGGGTCGACGACCGCCTCGTCTTCACCGACATCCTCACCGGACGCCTCCTCGAAGCCCCCGGCCCCGCCCCCGCCCCCGCCCGCGAACTCCTGCGCCTTGACGTCCCCCTGGGCGCCGTCGCCCCCGTCACCGGCCGCCCCGGACACTGGATCGCCGCCGCCGGCACCGGCATCGCGCTCCTCACCCCCGACGGAACGACCGACTGGCTCGCCCGCCCCGAGGACCACGCCCGGGTCCCCACCCGCATGAACGACGGCGCCTGCGACCCCCACGGCAGGTTCTGGGCCGGCAGCATGCCCTACGACAACACCCCCGGCGCCGGCAACCTCTACCGCACCGACCACGACGGCACCGTCCACCACGTCCTCGACGGCCTCACCATCGTCAACGGCCCCGCCTTCACCCCCGACGGCCACACCCTCTACCTCGCCGACAGCGCCACCCGCGTCATCCACCGCTGCACCCTCGACACCCACGGCAACATCACCCACCGCGAGGAGTTCACCCGCACCGGCCACGCCGGAGCCCCCGACGGCATGACCCTCGACCACGACAACCACCTCTGGGTCGCCCTCTGGGCAGGCGCCGCCATCCACCGCTACCACCCCGACGGCACCCTCACCGACCGCATCCACCTCCCCACCCCCCAACCCACCTCCGTCTGCCTCACCCCCACCGGCACACTCCTCATCACCACCGCCCGACACGGCCTCACCACCAACCCCGCACTCGCGGGATCCATCCTCACCATCCCCGTCAACACCACCGCCCCACCAGCCACCCCATACACCCCACACTTCGGATAGGCGGTCGAGCAGACGGGAACCGGGCCGACCGACAACGAAGGGGCAGACCCACCAGTTGCCTGGAAGCCGGAATTCCGGAGCCGTTGAAAGTTGCGGTGCCCACAGGCGGTGGCGCGCGACATGGTCGACCTCATTCGAGGCGCCACCGAGGAGCGACCCACCCCTTCCACCTGCGAGAAGGCCATGGGGTGACATCGGCCACCGGGTCGGGCAGGTTCAGCCATCCCCACACAGCCACCGGGCTACGCGCTCTTGTGACTGGATCAGGCGTTCAGGGGTGTGGCGCGGTCCGACCTGTGCGGCGTTGCTGCCCGCGCACTCGACAGCCGGGTCGGCGGGCTCGTCGGGGAGATGGCCGAGGGCGGGCGCAAGCTCGGCTGGAAGCTGCGCGGTTACGACCACGGTCTGCTCCACCGCTGCTCTGCAACGACCTGTACGAGGACGGCCTTCTCGAACTCGGCGTGAGGACCGCCGAGCGCGGCCTGCTGCCCGACCGGGAGGCTGTCGCTGCCTGGGCCAACGCGCGTGGCGACACCAAGACGGTCACCTGATTTCCCGGCGCGCTGATCGAGTGGGACACCCTGTTCAAGGGCCGCATCGGCCCCGTCACCACCGAGGCCCTTGCGCCCCCTGTCCCACGGTCCTGGTGGCGCCGGGGCCTTGAGCAAAGGCCCGGGCCGAGCCGTGAGGTGTCGGCACTGGTCAAACATCGCTGTGACGCCGTCCTCCGGCAACACGTGCACGATTCTCCTGTCTCTCCCGCAGGGTCCCGGGCATGACTGCTTCACGGGACTCGGACGCCGGCGACGGATGAGGCAGGACCTGTTGCGGCCGATAGCGTCCGCAGCACGGAGAGGGCCGTTCGAACGTGGACGAGACGTCTGGCCGGCCTGCCGCAGACCCGGGCCGTCACGCGATCGGCTCCGATCCCCGGGACCGTCGCGACCGAGCTGCGGGTGCGCAACGGGCTGCTGAAACTGGCGCTGGATCCCCAACAGGATGCTGGTGATGGGCGAGCAGATCAGCAGAGTCGACCTGCCCGACTACGCGGCCGAGCTGTTCCACGCCGCCGGCGGTGACCCACCTGGTCGGCGGGCGGCTCCCCGGGCGACGGCGAAGCTGTACGGGGCGTGCCGTCTACGTGCGGGCTGGTGCACGCACAGCGCGGGCCCGCAGCCCGATCCGCCGACCGGCCGCAACTTCGCCGGTCATCACGTCATCAGCACCGGCCACCGGCGGCGGAGCAGGATGTGCCGAGCGTCCCGCGGATCGTCGACGACGAGGGCCGTGCTCGTCGATCGAACCGCCCGCCTGGGCGCCCTTGTACCGGCAATGCTCCCGGCCCGGTCGGGGACAGGACCCGTCACCGTCGCGCCCCGAGCGCCTCACACGGCTCTGTCCCCGAGGGACCGGGACGCAGCGACCACGCCCTGACAACCGGCCATACATGGCCGGTGCTTTGACCTGGGCAGTTGTCTGGCGGCACGTCAGCATCGACAGCGGACGACCGGTTCCGCGGCCCCGGCGTCCCCGTGCGCGGCCGGCCGGGCTGCCCCGTTCGCGACACCCGTGCGCGGACGTGAGCAAGGGGACGTCCGATGGCGGAGGCGAAGGGGCGTCCTGCTGTCGGCCGACGTGGTGGCGGACGAGTCGGGCTTGCGCCGTACCGGCGACAGCTGGGGGGACAAGGTGGCGTCGCTGCGCGAGGGCCTGCGGGCGGAGCCGATGGTCGCGGCCGGGTTCCGGCCGGCCGTGTCGGGCTTCCGGTCCGAGCGCTACCGCCGTGATGGTCGCGGTGTTCCCATCCCCGTCTCGTGTCACCGATGAACAGCGCCGACCCGAACGTCCCGTGTGCGCACCGGCAGAGGACGCCGCGGCGCCCGGAACCTGCCTCCCGGCGCCCTGAAGGTCGTTCCCAAGTCCTCCCAGCAACCGGCTCGCCGGCCTGCTCGACCAGGTCGGCACCCCGTAGGGCCGACCCGCCATCGCCCTGGTTCGCCGTCCGCGCCGACCCCGGCAGGCTTATGGGAGCGTGTCGTGGACGTGGTCGCGTGTGACGGCGAGTTTCCTCAGGACGCGGGCGACGTGGTGTTCGACGGTGCGGGTGGACAGCGCGAGGGCGTTGGCGATGTCCTGGTTGCTCGCGCCGGTGGCGAGAAGTTCGGCGACCTGCCGTTCGCGCGGGGTAAGGGCGGCAGCGTCGCGGCTTCGCCCGCGGGGCGTGGGGGGTTCGTGGCCGGCGTTGCGCAGGACACGACGGCACTGTTCGGCGTCTGAGGTAGCCCCCAGGCGCAGGAAGATGGCCAAGGCCTCCTGCAGACGCCGGGCGGCCCGGACGGGGTCGGAGGCGAGGAGCAGCCGGCCGACCTGCTCGGTGACGCGGGCGGCGCGGTGGGTACGCCCGATGCCGCGGAACACGGCTCGGGCCTGTTCCAGGTGCTCGACCGCGTCCATGGGCCGGGCGTCGGCGGTGAGCAGGCCGAGGCCCCAGAGGATCTCAGCCCGGGCCGCCGGCGCGTCCAGGCCCTCGATGCCCTGGTCGGCCTCCTGGATGAGGCGTTCGGCCTCAGCGCGTAGCCCGCACGCGAGTGCGGCCTGGACGGCGGTGGGGAGGAGGTCGGTGGTCCACACCCAGCTGCCGTGGTTGCGTACGGCTTCCAGCGCCGGCTGCAGGGTGGTCCAGGCGGCTTGCGGTTCTCCCTCGGCGAGGTCGATGCGGGCGAGGGCCGCAGTGCACGCGAGTGAGCATTCCTCCATGTTGAGGTATTCCATGGGGTTTCCGATTCGCCGGCGGGCGCGGGACCATTGCCCGTGTGCCACGTCCAGGAGCGCGCGGAGGGTCTGCGGCTCGACCTGGAGGGAGCTGTTCTCGGCGGCTTGTGGGGCGTGTGCTTCTATCCGCCCCTCCAGGCCTGTCCACAGGCCGTGGGCGAAGTCCAGTTCCAGCCGGATCACGTCGCATCTGACCTGTACCCACTGGAATTTCGTGTGGCGGGCGAGTTCTTCGGCTTCCTCCAGCAGGGTGCGGGCTTCGTCGTCGCGGCCACGCCAGAAGGCCGATTCCGCGGCGTTGCTCAGGGCGCGGGCGGTCTGCCGCAGGATGTCGGGGTCGGGGTCATGGCGTGGCAGCCGCTCCAGGAGTTCCTGGGCCAGGTGCTCGCCCCTCGCGGCAAGCAAGGTGATCCGGCTGGCTTCGACGGTTGCGCGGGCGAGCCGGTCGCCGCTCTCGGCGGCTGTGCGCACCGCCCGGTCCATCCACTGTGTGTCCTGCGTGGTGGAGGTGTCGCTCCGGTTGCCCATGCCGGCGGTGGCCATGGCGATCGCGGCGAGTGCGGGGGCGCCCGCGAGTTCGTCGACGGACTGCTCGATTTCGGCGGACGCTCCCGGCATGCCGTGGTTGAGCAGGATGCGCCCGAGGTTGAGCCGGATCTCGCCGCGGGTGGTGGTGGGCAGGTTCGGGTCCGCGAGGATGTGGCGCAGTGCGGCGACGCTGGTGTCGACGCTGACGCGCCGCATGGCGATGCGGCTCAGTGCCAAAGCGGTACGGATGCGCTGGCCGGGGGGCAGGGTGGGCTCGGCGAGGATCTGCTGCAGGAGGTCGGCGGTCACTCCGTCGTCGCCGACGGCCTCGGCGTGTTCGGCGGCGGCCAGGGCTCGGGGCAGCCATGCGGCGGTGTCGCCGAGCATCCGGGTGTGGTGGGCGATCTGGACCGGGGCGGGACGCTTCTGACCGGTCAGCTGTTCGATGGCCCGGCGGTGCAGCCGGCGGCGCCGGGGTCCTTGGATCTGCTCGTAGACGGTCTGGCCGGCCAGTGCGTGCCGGAAGCCGTATCTGCCAGGAGCGGTTTCGACCAGAACGTTGGCATCGAGGGCCTCCACCAGGGCATCCTCGGTCCGTTCCTCCTCCAGCGCGGCCACGGCCGCGAGTAGATCCTCCGAGGCCGGGACGGCCAGGACCGCTGCGGCCTGGACCACGGCCGCGGCGTCGGGGGCGAGCTGCGCCACGCGTCCGTTCACCGCCTCCTGCAGGGCCCGCGGTACGCGGAGGCCTTCCAGTACCGTCGCCGCGTTGTGCCCGTCGGTGCTCTCCATGTGGCCGGCCAGGACCAGCAGGTCCTCCTCTGCGGCCAGAGGCAGCCCGCCGCTGCGTTCGTACAGCTGTCGGCCGAGTGCTGCCGCGGCGCTCTCGCCGAGGGCGGCGGCGGCCAGTTCGCGGACCTGGCCGGGGCCCAGTGGTGCGAGGGACAGCTCGATCCCGCCCACGCCGACCGGGCGTCGGTAGGGTGCGCCCAGCACACTCCCGCGTTCGGACAGTTCGTGCTCCCGGTAGGTGAGAACGATGCGGAGTCCCGAGGGGGGGTTACGGGCCAGCATGAGGAGCAGTTCGCAGGTCGCCGCGTCGGCCCACTGGACATCCTCCACGACCAGGACGACGTCGCCCAGCGCCCGCAGGACCTGTCGGATGTCTCCCATCAGCGGCTGCCCAGGCCGCCCTGCCGCGCTCGGCGGGCGCGGGGCGTCCTGGGCCAGGTGGGTAGCGAGTTCGGGGATGTAGGGAGCCAGTGCCGCGACACTGGGACTCAGCTCGACATCGTGTGCGAACCGGGGGTGGGCGTCGTGGAGCGCGTCGATGACCGGTCCGAACGGGAGCGGCTCACGCAGCGGGTGGCACCAGCCCCGCAGCACCTTCAGGCCGTCGGCGGCCACTTGGTCGGTAGCCTCCTGGACCAGGCGGGACTTACCGACACCCGCCTCGCCCTCCACCAGCGCGACCGCGGGCCCGGTGCCGAGCACCTCCGCCAGCAGGTGGAGTTCTTCCCTGCGTCCCACGAAGGGAAATCCCGCGCCCCGGCTGGAAAGGGGATCACCGCCCCCGGGTCTTGCCATGGCCACACCATATCGTTCGCGCGTCACGCCGGTACAGGCGGCGCTTGCGGATGCCTCCGGGCCCTGCCACGGTACCGCCCGGGCACCCGGTTCCGCGCTCCGCCACAGGACAGGATCGGTCCTCGCGGCCACCCGAACCGGCTCAGTGGCGCCCACCAGGTGGGGCCCTCCTTCCGAGAACACCCTTTCAAGCGCAGACCCATGGCGGGTGTTCCGGCGCCGACCTGACCGGCCCTCCACGGGGCGGCGGCGTGACAGGCCAGGCGCGGGAAAGCGAGTCCCCTGCGCTTCGCCGGGTCGGCCTCCCGCCCGGCGCTGCTCCTCGTCCGGCTGTGCCCCGCCCACCGGCGCCACGGGCGATGGTTGCAGGCACCAGCCCCCGCGCGTACTCCCGGCTTCGCGGCCCGTCCCGCGCGAGGGACTTCACCGGGGAGAGCCGGGGACTTCGATGACGGGCCAGGCGCGGTCGGTGAGCTGGCACCCGCGTTGTTCGGAGGCGCCGGGTACGGGCCGGTCAGGACTCGCCCCGGCGGGCGTGGGCAGGTTCGGGGACCTGGGGGATGACGGCCGGGCCCCTCGAGCGCAGGCGCGGGGCGGGGAGCGTGAGGATGCGCTGGCAGCCAGCGCGGGTGAGTACGCGCACGATGCGGCGGGCCTCGGCGTCGTCACTGGAGAAGACCCACGGTCCGGGGACGAGCAGGACCCGGTGGGAGCCGTCCACCACGGCGCGGACCAATTGCTCCAGGCGCGGCGGGATCCCGCGGGAGGGGTGGCCGGAGCGGCAGTCCAGATAGACGACAGGCTCCGGCAGGCCCAGCCGGATGGCGAAGCTCTTCAGTGCCTCCTGGTAACGGGGCGGTTCGCAGCGGCGCGGGTGGTAGCGCAGATAGGCGGCGGGCGGGTGGGTCACGGATGCGCGGGAGATCGCCATGAGGGTGTCCTTGGGGGTGGGATACGGGACGGGAACGGACCGGCCGGGGAGCGGGCCGCGGTGAGCGGCGCCGGTGTCAGGCGACTGTCAGCTCGGCCCAGTGGGAGACGCCGTGTGCCTGGGGCCGCACGCCGTGGGCAGTCGACAGCGCGGAGACGACGGCGCCTCCTCGGCCGTGCTCCTCCGGTCCGCCGGTGGCTGCCCACGACCCCTCCTCCGCGGCAGCGCCGCCGTCGTCGACCTCGATGTGCACAGTGCCGGCGGCGGACCGCGCCACGCGCAGGACCACCGGGGGCAGCGCGTGCTCCACAGCGTTGGTGACCAGCTCGGAGACGACCAGCAGGACCTGGCCGCAGGCGTCGTCGGCCACACCCCAGGCGTCGAGCGCGGCACAAGCCAGGCGTCGGGCGACGCCGGCGGATTCCGGGCAGTGCGGCAGTTCCCAGCGGCCGGGAACCTCGCCACTGCGGAGCCGGGGCGCCGGTCCCGAACGCGAGGCGGCACAGGGTGCGGCGGAGCCCACCGGAAAGGATTCCGGATTCATGCCCGCACCGCCGATTGCTCCGAACTCGATGTGGGGTCCCATGGTTCTCACCCAAATTCCGGGAGAAATAAGCCGGCCCTCCCTCGTCTTCAAGCAGACGCGAAACCGGGCCTGGAATCCACCGACCAGAACCATTTTCAGGTCACGAACAGTGCCGACCGTGAGGGGGAATTGGGGGAATTCTCAAATTCGGCACAGTGTCGGCCGGGTGATTGTGTCCGGCCGTTCGGGCGGGGACTGGGTGGCGGCCGTGCGGTGAGGTAGGTAGTGGGTAGGTAGGTGGCTGGTGGGATGTCGCCGACGAGGGACCGCCCGACCCACCTTCAACCACGCTTCGCACGACGAAGCCGCACCCGCGGGTTCCCACGCGGCTCCGGAGACCGGCCCGGGGACCGGGGCACGGCTGGGCAGTGCTTCGCCATGAAATCCCCCGAGGCCGCTCCGGCGTGGTCCGCACAGTGTTTCGGGTGTTGAGCCGATCCAAGACTCGGTATCCCTCCTGCTGCCGAATTCCCTTACCCGTCGGCGTCACCCCTCTCCTACATTCGTGCCGGTTGGCATCGCTTTCCGTGAACGGCTTCTCCCGAATACTGCTCCGGTGCGGCGCTGTCAGACAACCCGCGCACCGGGACCACCCGAAAAGTGCTCCGGGCAGAGCGTCCGACCCCACGGGCGAGAAGGCAGAGCCTGTACGAATGGGGCCGTCAGGATCGCCTTGAACCGGTGGAACGGTCGGTGACGCTGCGGACGCATCAGGACCGTGCGCGGCGGGCCGACTCGACCGAGCCGCTCAGCCCTGCCCCGAGGGACGTGTGGCATTGACCGGGACTACGGTGGAGGGGAGTGCGTGTCCCGGGGGACTGTCCTGCCAGAGTCTGGCGGTGGTGATCGTGGCGGCAGGTCGTGACGGATTGGCCTTCGTGGGCCGTCGAGAGGAGATGCTGGCCCTGACAGCCTCCCTGAAGGCGGGCCCGGCGGTCGTCCTCTTGGAGGGCGAGGCCGGAATCGGAAAGTCCCGCCTGGTCAGTGAGGCACTCGCCGCACTCGACGACGACGCGGGCATCCCCGTCCTGCAGGGCTGGTGCCACCCTCTGCGTGAGCCGTCACCGTTCGGACCGGTCGTCGACGCGCTGCGCGACGCACTGACCCACATCCCACAGGACCTGGAACTGCGCGCCTCGTCCGCGGTCCTCGTTCCCTACCTGCCCGAGCATGCCAAGCGCTTTGCGCAACCGCCCACCGGCGCGACCGCGGACGGCGGCGGGCAGCAGCTGATGCGGGCGATCCACGACGTGCTGGCCGCCATCGGCCCCGCGGTACTGATCACAGAGGATGTCCACTGGGCGGACCACGCGACCCGCGAACTTCTCCTCCTACTCGCCCGCAACCCGCCCCCTCAGCTGCGCCTGGTCATCACCTACCGCCGGGGCGACCTCCCCACCGGCGCCGCCCCCCTCGGATCCCCCTACCGCCGCCCCGCAGGCGTCGGCGGACAGGACATCACCCTCACCCCACTCGACGAGACACAGGTCGAGCAGCTCGCCGCCGGCGTTCTCGGCATACCCGCCGCGCACGCCCTGCGACGCGAGCTGTTCGAACGCAGCGCAGGCCTGCCCCTGATCGCCGAGGAAGACCTCCTCGCCCTTGCCGTCACTCACCGCACGACCGAACCCTCTCCCCGCTCTCTGGAAGGCATAGCCGCCCCCCGGGCACTGAAAGAAGCCGTCGGCGCCCGCCTGGCCACTCTGGACGTGGTGGCCGTCGCGACGATGCACGCCGCCGCGGTCCTCGCCGTCCCAGCTACCGAGGAACTCCTCGCTGCCGTCGCCCGCCTCGACGAGGACGACGCCGAAGCCGGCCTGACCGAGGCCCTGGACACCGGAATCCTGGAAGAGACCACCCCCGGGAACTACGCCTTCCGGCACGTTCTGGCCCGCCAGGCCGTCTACGACAAGATCCCCGGCCCCCGCCGCCGCCGCTTGCACCAACGCGCCGTCCACACACTCGACACCGGCCCCACCCCACCCCTCGTCCAGATCGCCCACCACACCCGCCAACTCGGCGACACCCAGGCCTGGATCCCCCGCGCCCAGGCCGCAGCCGACCACGCCGCCGACATCGGCGACGACGGCATCGCCGCCCAACTCCTCCAGCAACTCCTCGCCGAACCCACCCTTCCCACCGCCCAACGCTCCACCGCGGCCCTCATCCTGGCCCGCATCGCCTGCCGCCGCGTCGAAATCGCCACCACCGTCACCACGCTGCGCGCCATCATGGCGGACCCCGCGCTTCCCACCGCCATCCGCGGCGAGATCCGCCTCAACCTCGGCCAGGCCCTGAGCAGCCACAACGTCAGCACGAAAGGCCTTCGGGAGGTAGAGCGGGCGATCTCCGAACTGGACAGCCGCCCCGACCTGGCCGCGGCCGCCATGGCCTCCATCGGCCAGAGCGTCTACGCCACCACCTCCACCGCGGAAGGCACCGCGTGGATGGAACGCGCCGTACGAACCGTGGCCCGAACCGACAGCCAGGTGGCGCACGCGCACGTGCTGGCCAGCCGCATCACCCTGCTCGAATGCCTCGGCGACCCCGCCGGCCGGACACTGCTGACCCAGCTACCCCGGGACAACCAGGACCGCCTTGTCCAGGACCAGTGCCTGCGCGCTCTGTACAACGCCGCTTGCGGGGCAGCACTGCGGGGCGACGGCCCCAGGGCCCGCGCCCTGCTCGACGAGGCGAAGGAGTCGGCGAACCGGCTCGGCAACCGACTTGTGGCGGCGGCCTGCGAATTGGGCCTGCTCCAGCAAGACCTGGACGCAGGCCGATGGAACGGCCTGGACGACCGTATCGAGCGCCTCGCCCCCGAGGCCGAGGAGGGCAACGCACTCGAGGTGGAGCCGATGCACGTCCGGGCACAGCTGGACATCGCCCGTGGCCACTGGGCACGCGCCCGCGAACGCCTCGCCGCCCTGCTGGAGGCCAGCAGCAGCAGCGACTACCCTCCCTGGCAGATCATGCTCGCCTCGGACATGGGCAGCCTCGAACTCGCCGAGGGCGCACACGAGGCGGCGTGGGAACGCCTGCAGGCGGCCATTCGACTCCAGCGGACCACCGGCCTGTGGATCTGGGCACTTGACCTGCTACCTCTCGCTGTGAAGGCGGCCCTCGGCTGCGGACTGCGGGAACAGGCAGACGAATTGATCCGCGAGGCCGCCCATGGCATCGAGGGCCGCGACGCCCCCGGTGTCCAGACGGAGATCCTCTGGGCCCAAGGCCTGCTCGCCACACCCACCAACCCGCGTGAAGCCATCGATCACCTCGACAAGGCACGCACGCGCTTCGAGGCCCTCGACTGCGTCTACTATGCCGCCCAAGTCACCGAGCACACCGGCCACGCCCACCTCGCCGCCCACCCCGACACCCCCGGCCACGCCACCCCCTCCTACCAGGACGCGCTGACCGTCTACACCCGCCTCGGCGCCACCGCCGACCAGGCACGCTGCCAACGGACACTGCGAGAACTCAGCCAGGAACGCCCCGTCCCCCAACGCCGCCGCACCCGCACCGACGAACTCTCCCCCCGCGAACAGCAGGTCGCCGACCTCCTCACTACCGGCGCCACCAACCAGGACATCGCCCGCGCCCTCTCCCTGTCCGTCCGCACCGTCGAGCACCACGTCGCCCACACGCTCCAAAAGCTCCACACCAACCGCCACGACATCCATCACCACGCCCCCGGCTGACAACGCGTCCACACGGCGCTCGACGGACCCCGCCAACCAGGGCGCCCCGACCTGTCACGCCCCCGGCCGCCTGTGCGTCCGGACCGACCTCCACCACCGGGCACAGCCTCACCCGACTCGCCCACCGCACCACAGGGCAAGCATGGGCGCCGTCCAACAGGCCCCGAAGCGTTGCAGCGCCCCACCCCGGCCCTCACAAGGCGAGCCGCACCGTGGACACCGCCGCCGAGTGGCCGATCTCCCACCTCGCTGCACGCGCGCGTTCAGCCCGCGCCCGACATAGGGGACAACGAAGTCGACGGGTCCGTAGCCCCAGGATCCCGCGTCTGCCCGCAGCAGCGAACACCGAACACCACGGCTCACACCGGGAATGAAGGAGCCGCGGCCATTCTTGGTGGGCGGGCGCCCTCAGATGGTGTCGGCGCTGCACCACCGGCCTGTCCTCCGCGTTCCTGGCCGTCCCCCTACCGCTGAACCCTCAACAACTCCAAAGCCACCGTTAACTTTACGGACCCCGAAGGCCGAGTAGTGCGCCGTCAGGCGGGGCAATCGCGCGCCCAGTTCGTCTTCGTCATCGAAGTCGAAGTTCCATTCCGGGTCCAGCTCGGGATAGCGGATGGTGAAGTCCTCGTTGGGGAGTTCCTCGCCGGTGGCCACCTGGTGGGCGATCCAGGCGATGCTCAGGGCCTCTTCGCATTCGATGTCGATGCCGTCTGCGGCGAAAGCCCGGACCGTGGGGATACCGGCGAGTACGTCGGAATCGGCGGTGATGCGCTCGAACGTCTCGGCCCTGGGCGATCAGCCAGCCGCGGAAGTAGTCGAATCCGTCGTCCGAGCATCCGCCATTGATCACGTAGGCGGCGCCCCAGAACGGGGCTCGGTAGGAGTCTGCCATCAGGACCCGGAGGACCGGGTCGGCGGTGGTAGGTCCTGGACCGGGCGAAGGGCGAGCGGTGCGACCGCCCGCTCGGCGACGGCTTCACCGTTGTTCGGGGCCAGCACCTGCGCGTGGGCTTCTTCGATCGGGTCCACAGCCGCTACGAGCGCCGGTTGGCGCACTCGGCAGTCGGTGGCCGACGGGTGGTCGTGAAGCTGCAGGTCCGGCGCTTCCGCTGCCCCGCGACGTCGTGCCCCCGCGCGACGTTCGTCGAGCAGGTCGCTGGCCTCGCCTTCCGCCACGGGTGGCGAAGCCTGCGGCTGCACACGATCCTGCAGGCGGTGGCGCTGATGCTGACCGTCCTAGCCGACGCCAGACTGTCCGACGTCCTCAGCTCGAAGGTCAGCCGCTCGGCCCTGCTGCGGCTGATCCGAGCGATGCCCGACCCGCAGACAACGCTCGGTGAGGTCACCACCGGGCCGCAGCGGCGGGGGGTCCGAGCGGCCGGCAGCGGTCAGGCTGGCACCATGCCCGCACCCCGCACCCCGCACCCCGCAGCCGCCGTCGCTCCCGCCTTCGCGCCATTGCCCTCGCCGCAGGACGGGCCGGGGCCGGTGCTCCTTCCGGGCAGGCCCCCGAAACTGTTCCGGGACCCCGCCCGGCGGCGGGGCCCGCTGGAGGGCGGGCGGGCGCGCGGGGCGCGGCGTGCTGCACGCAGACCCGCACGCGGGCACCTGGGCCGACGGCGAGGTCTACGTCCTGACGGTGCATGAGGCGGGCTGCCCCGTCTGGTCGGCCCGTTGACCGCGTCCCCTCCGGCTGTGCCGGCGGGCGGGCTCACGGCCGCCGTGCCAGTCTGGCGGTGTCCCACCGTCCCTGCGACGGCCCGGGCGGCGTGGGCGGCCGGGGCCCCCTTCGCCGCTGCCCGGTGCCGGGCCCTGTGCCCGGGGCCGCCCGCGGCACACGAACCGCTCGAACGACACCGAGGACCCCTCCATGATCACTCTCACAGGCATGACCGTCGCGCTGCTCGTCGCCCCCGAAGGGGTCGAGCAGGTCGAGCTGACCGGGCCGCGCCAGGCCGTCCTCGAAGCCGGCGGCGCCGCGCCCTTGCTGTCCACCCGTGAAGGCAGGATCCAGGCGTTCAACCACCTCGACCGCGCCGACACCTTCGCCGTCGACGCCGTTGTCGCCGAGGCCGACCCGGACGACTACCAGGCCCTGATCCTTCCGGGAGGAGTGGCGAATCCCGACGCCCTGCGCCTGGACCCCGCGGCCGTCGACTTCGTCCGGTCGTTCTTCCACCGGGGAAAACCGGTCGCGGCCATCTGTCACGCGCCCTGGACCCTCATCGAGGCCGACGTGGTACGTGGGCGCAGCCTGACGTCCTGGCCCAGCCTGCGCACCGACCTGGTCAACGCGGGTGCGCGGTGGGCCGACGAGGAGGTGCTCATTTGCCGGGACGGCCCGAGCACCCTGGTGACCAGTCGCAGGCCGGACGACCTTCCCGCGTTCAACGAATCCCTGGTCACGGTCTTCGCCGCTTCCTGACCGCTCCCTCGGCGGGGGCGTCGTACCTGTGCCCCGCCGGGTCCCGTTTCCTGGGGTGCCCGGGGGGAGCGGAAGGCCGGCCGCCCGGACAGGTGCCCGGTGGGCGGCCCCGTGTGGGCGGGCTGCCGAGGCACCCGGCGGCCGTGGAGCGCGATGCGAGGCGGGCGCCCCACGGGTCCGTGCCAGTGCCGTCGTCGTTCTCCGGATGGCGGCGGCACGGCTCGGCGCCGCCTCCGGCCGGGCCTGCCGTCCGGCCCCCTCCGATCGGCGGGGCGGTACCCGGATGGGTGGCGGCTGTTGCCGGTTCGACCTGTCTGGGGCGCAATCGGTAGGGGCCGGGCATACCGGCCGGTGGTCGGGGCAGGCGCTTGTCCGACCGCGAAGCGATTCGAAGGCGAGTTGAGCGATGAGCAAGGTCCAGGAGCAGATCGACGTGAACGTGCCGATCGCCACCGCGTACAACCAGTGGACGCAGTTCGAGCAGTTCCCGCAGTTCATGGACGGCGTCGAGGAGATCACCCAGATCGACGACCGGCACAACCACTGGAAGACGAAGATCGGCGGGGTGTCGCGGGAGTTCGATACGGAGATCGTCGACCAGGTCCCCGACGACCACGTCGCCTGGCGCACCACCAGCGGCGACGTGAAGCAGACCGGCATGGTCCGCTTCGAGCCGATCGACGCCACCCATACCCGGGTGATGATGGAGATGGACTTCCAGCCCGGCGGTATGACCGAGAAGGCCGCCGACATGATGGGCGTGCTCGACCGGCAGGTGAAGGGCGACCTCAAGCGGTTCAAGCACTTCATCGAGAAGCGCGGCACCGCCACCGGCGGCTACCGCGACACCCTCTGACCTGAGCTCCCGCGGCGCCCCGCGCCGCCTGCGCCCCCGCCGTCGGCGGGGGCGCTGACCTGTATGACGGCCCCTGCACGGGAAGGCAGCGGCACTCGTTAGAGCCGGTACCCGCACGGTCCGCGGGGGAGTACTTCCCGCCGGGTGGCGTGCCCGCTCGTGTGACCCCGTCCGGCGGTCCCTCCTCCGGCGTGCGGCCCTCCGGCGCCGGGAGCCCCGTGGACTTCGCGCGGGGAGTCGTGCTGGTGGTCAGTGCGCCGCACCCGCCCTGCCGGGCCCCCGGAGCCGGGTATCCGGGAGGCGGGGCCGAGATCCGCGGAGGCGGCGTGCCGTCGAACCCCGGCGAGGCGTCAGTGCCCGAACAGGTGGCGGATCCGTCCGACCGGCCGGGCTCCGGCGGTGCGTTCCTCCTCCGGCCGCCCCTCTGCACGGGGTTGGGACCCGGGCCGGTCGAGCGGGCCCGCCTGGGGAGGGCGGTCGTGCGGGGCGTGCGCCGCGGGTGCGGTGGGATGGCTCTGCGGGCTGCTCCTGCGGTGGGTGCCGAGCCGCACCGGGTGCCGGGCCCGCCTGGCCAGGAGCATCAGGACCAGGCCGAGGCAGAAGAGCAGCGCGAGCGCGATCCCGGCCAGGAAGATCGCCAAACTGTTGAGCGTCACCAGGTCGGTTCCCAGGACGGACACCTGGTAGTCCGGTCCGCCCTCGACGTTGCCCGCGATCAGCAGGCCCGTGAAGGCGCCGGCCGCGGCCATCAGCAGTAGTCCGAGCAGCAGCATCTCGGGAGTCCTTCCGGTCCCTTCGGCCCCGGTGCCCTCCCCGCGAGGCGCCTACCCGGCTAGACGTCCTGAGCTGCGGCGAGGTCGTGGAGGGCCAGGTCGGCAAACCGGGGTCCGGTGGGTTCGATGGTGTGCCCGGCGGCCTGGAGGAGCTGGCGGATATCGCGGATGCGTCGGTTGACGGTTTCGGGCGTGACCTGGAAGAGCCGGGCGACGGCGACCTGCGGGAGGCCGTGTCGCTGGTGGAGCAGGACGGCCAGGAGGCGGTCGGCGAGGGTGAGGAGAGGGCGGCGCCGGTGGTGCCGTCGCCCTTGATACGGGGCCGGTGGCCGCGCCGTTTGTCGAGCTGGCCCTCGCGCTGGGCGTCGTGGAGGGCCAGGAGCCGGGTGATCAGGGTGTCCCACTCGGCGGCGAGGAGCCCGGTGAGTGCTGGGTGCCGCAGCCAGGCGAGGTCGGGGCTTGGCTGGTCGAAGGGATCCGGGGCTTCGTTGATCTCGGCGCAGAACTCGGGCCGCAGCTTGTAGTTCCAGCCGCCGTGCCAGGTGTGCCGGTCCAGCGGCAGAGCGTCCATCTGTCGGTCGCCGACGGTCACGCCGGTGGGGTAGGCGTCGGTGTCGAGCTCGGCGTGGATGGTCCGGCCGGTGCGGGCGGTGGTCGCGGCGATGCTGTTCACGACCACTTCGTGGCTGGTCAGCGGCCTGCCGCGCCAGTTCATCGTGATGTGAGAGAACAGCCGGTGTTCGACCTTGCTCCCTTTTTGAAGTCGCGGGCGGAAAGTGACACACGGTGATCTCCGGGCCGGTTTCCAGGGCCAGGGCGGCGAGTTCCGTCCTCCAGGCGCGGGTGCTGAGCCAGGTGCCCAGGGCGAAGTGCGACACCACCGCCTGCTCCTCACCGCCGGCGCCGGCCTCCAGCGGCTCCTCGTGCGGGCGCTTGACGGCCGCGTGCCCTTCCCGCGCCACGAACTGTGCCAGCGCCGCCAGACCCTGGGCGAACCGGTCCGTACAGGACACCTTCGGCTTCGCCTCGGCCGCGGCCTTGGCGGCCACCAGCTCCTGGCCTTCCTCGATGCCGATCGCCGTCGGCAGGCCCAGCTGGTCCTCCTCCAGACCCGGCCACCCGGCTCGCCGCGTCGCCATCCACCAACCGAGCCGGTCACCCTCGAACACCCTCTCCACGGGCGTCGTGGACGCACGGGCCCGGCGGTGTGTGGTGCCGGGTGACCCGGTGGACGGTCCCGCGTGCGTCCACGGCCCACAACACGTCCGCGGCGACCTCGCGCCGGGCCATACGGACGATTCCGGGCCCGCCGCCGGGCAGGTCGACCGTGCGCCCCACCCAGCGGGACCAGGCCGGATCCGAGCTCGTGATCACCGCCCCCACCCCCATTGGGCGATCAGCGAGGACGCCGGGAATTCGATCACGCGGCTTCCCGACCTGGTGAGCTGGGACCAGATCGAGCGCGCTTCGAGGTCGGAGAGGGAGAAGACGAACGGGCCCGGGACGAGCACCGCGCGGAACACGCCCGCGGCCGGCAGTCCGATCAGACGACGGAGGGCGGGAAGCGGTCCCCCGGAGCGGCGGCCGTTGTCGAGGAACTCGGCCGGAGGCGCGAACCCGAGCTCGCTCGCGAGGTGCCGCAGCGGGTGCAGGTGCGCTCCCATCCCGCTCGGGTCGAAGGGGTGGCAGCGCAGATGGACGGCTGCGGAAGTATCGGTACGAACCGGTTTCATGTGTCACGCCCCGGGAATCCGGACAATCCGGGACAGTGCCCCGGAATCGGTCATGACGCCAGGAAACCGCCCGGCGACCCGCCGAGCCAGCCCCACCGGCTATCGTTCTCATCACGGTTCGGTCCGAAAACGGGGCGATCGACACGCGCCGGAACGGGAACCGCCTCGCCCGAGACACCCTGGTCCGCAAGCGCCGGACGGCGCCATCGACCCCGGAACCCGACCGGGCGCCCCTCCAACCACCTGCACCGCCTCGCCACCCCCGCCGGCGGCGACCGGCTACGCCCCGCCCCGCAACGCCGGAACGGGACAACGAGGAACCACACGTCCTGGCGGTGCGACGCCTCCCACTTCAGCCCGGGCTGCAACCACTCACAGTCACCGCCCGACCAAGGACGCCTCGACACCACCACCAGCCGCTCCGGTGAGCCTTCCACAAGCGGCGCGGATCCGCGGACAGGAACGTCACGAGCCCTTCCACGGTCCGGCGACAGGCGGACACTGCCCCGCCTTCCCCACGAGGGGTAGCCGGAAGGCCCCAACGACCGCCGGTCCGCCCTGGTTCATCCGTGCCCGGCACGGGAGGTCGGCGGTGTCAGGAGGACGGGGCGGGCTTCGGCGGGACGGTCTTGTCCCAGTTCTCCTTGACCACGGTGCGGGCCTGCTTCAACTGCGCCGGGGAGGGGAAGGACGGCGAGCCGCCCTCCACGGTCGGCAGCATGGCGGCCAGGTTGTTGTCGAGGGTGCCGTCCTTGGCCATGGCCTCCATCAGAACCGGGCGCGCGTATCCCACAAGTCGTAGGTTCTGGCCCACGGGGCTGGCGAGGTACTCCTCCCATAGCCGGGCCGCCGCCGGGTGAGGCGCGTCCTTGTTGATCGCCTGGGCGTAGTAGAGAGAGAAACTGCCATCGAAGGGGATGGAGACCCTCCAGTCCACACCCTGGCCGCGTAGGGCGTCGACGTACTGCAGGTTGAGGAAGTCCCAGTTGAGGGCGATCGGGGTCTCGCCCTTGACAATCACCTCAGGGACCGGGTTGCCCGTGTTGTAGTTGCCCACGGCGGCGAGCCGGCCGAAGAAGTCGATGCCCGGCTGAATATTGTCGAACGAGCCGCCGTTGGCGAGGGCCGCGGCGTACACGGCGGCGAACGCCGACCCGGCGGTGTTGGGGCTCGCGCCGTTCACCGCGACCATACCCTTGTACTCCGGCTTGAGGAGATCGGCGAAGGTGACAGGACAGACCTTCACACGGGCCGCGTCGCAGCCGATCGACACGTAACCCCCGTAGCTGTTGTACCAGCGGGCCTGCGGATCCTTCTGGTTCGCCGCGATCTGCCCGTAGGCGGCGACCCGGTAGGGCGCCAGCAGACCCTCCTCGGCGGCGGACGCGGCGAAGGAGTTACCGAGCTGGAGCACGTCGGGCGCCCGCTCCTGACCGCGGTAGCGCTTCACGTCGTCGATCTCCTCCTGGCTCCCGCCATTGGGATTGTCGACGGTGACCTTGACCCCGTACGTCCTCTCGAACCCGTCGATCAGACCCCCGTAGTTCGCCCAGTGCCGCAGCAACGCGGTCGCCGTCAGAGCGCCTTCCTGCTGCGCCGCCCGGATGAGTGCGTCCATGCCGCCGACCTCGGCGGCGGACGCCGCGACGTTCGGCGCCACCGGAGCGGGCGGGCTCTCGCTTCCGCAGCCGGCGCCGCCGAGCGCCACGAGGCCGAGGCAGAGAGTCACGGCCAGTACTCGGGGGGAAGCCACGACACCTCCGGAAAGAAGCGCCTCGAGCACCAATGAATGACCGAGGCTCGCTGACAGGGCAGCCGACGCTTCAGGCTACTCCGGTCCGCTCGCCCCGCGCGGAGTGGCGCGGCCGACACCCGGGCGCGGCCGCGCTGTTCGTCACCGCCGGGCGAAGAGCCTCCTGATCTCCTCGGGACGCCGGCGACGGCGCGCCGCCGGCGTCCCGAGGCACCACCCGTCCCCTCTCCCAGATCCGGACCGGGGATGGCGGGGCAACGCGCGGTGCTCCCCGCGCGCCGGGCTGCCCGCTCCGCGCCGGCTCCACCCCCACTCGACGCCGTGCTCGGCGAGCTGCGCGAGCTGCCCCTTCGCCCGGCGGGCTTTCTGGTTGTTCAACCAGGTACCGAGGGCGAAGTGCGATACCACCGTCTCTTCCTCGCCAGCGGGGCCGGCCTCCACAGGCTCCTTGTGCGGGCGGGGCACCCGCGGGTGCCGTTCCCGCTCCACGCACTGCGCCAGCGCGGCCAGGCCCTGGGCGAACCGGTCCATCCGGGAGGCCGTCGGCTTCGCCTCGGCGGCGGTCTCCGCGGCCCAGCTCGGCGTCGGCCTCGATGCCGATCGCCGTCAGCAGGTCCCGCTGATCCTCCACCAGCCCAGGCCAGCCGGCCCGCTGCGCCCGCACCCAGCGGCCGAGCTGCTCACCTTCGAACACCGTCTCCACCGGCAGCGCGGTCCAGTCGACTCGGCCGTCGCAGTCGAGCCACCAGGACCTGGCGTACCCGGCATCCCCGACACCACCGGTGAGCTGCGCCACGATCCCCCTTGGTCAGCCGGATCCGCCCCCAACTGCCCGTACGGTCGATGGGGGCCAGGACCACGAGCACGAAAGGCCAGCCCGTGCAGCGCCGCAAGGACCCCTTGATGACCACCTGCACACGCTGCACAGCCCTCGTCGAACTCATCCCGCAGCGCCCCGGCCGCTGCCCCGGCCGGCCATGCCACGCCCGGCCGCGGCCCGAGGCCACCGCCCGCCTCGAAACACTCCTCCAGCCCGGCCACCCCGACCCCGCGCCCCTCAACGCCCGGCCACCGGTCGGGCTCGCCACCTCCGCCGAGCTCCCACCTGCCCGCGCTTCCCGACGCCCGGCCCGGCTGCGCCCGCGGCTGCCGGGTGCCAGCTCGCCGTGGCCGCCAGCGATACGCAGCGTGTACGGCTCGGTGGCGGTGCCGTCCTCGGCGACGACCGCGAGCGGCAGGTCGAGGTCGACGTCGGCGGGCCAGCCGCGCGGTTCGACGGCCCGGCGCAGGTCCAGGATGCGCAGCATCCACGGGTGCCAGGAGCGCGCCGACAGGTCGCCGCCCCGGTAGAGCAGGTTCGCCAGCAGCAGTGACGGCGCGAGGGCGGTGCGTTGGAAGGCGACGGTGGGCACGCGGCTGTTGAACCGGCCGAGGAAGGCCAGCATCGCGGTGCCGGTGCGGTGGTCGGCGGCCCACATGTCGTACACGCCCACCTGCCGCCCCTGGCCGGGGTGGTTCTCGACGGCCACCGACAGCGAACCGGTCGCCTCGCCGCCGGGCAGGTGGAACCGGTAGGTGGCCTGGTCGGGGTGCAGGTGCTGCTGCCAGTCCTGCCACCAGCCGGGGCGCTGCCACGGCCCGTTCCACTGCCGGGCCAGGTCGTCCTGCAGTTGGTGGACCTGCTCGCTCGTGCCCCGGGTGATCTGCAATCCCGGGTCGTCGAAGCGCAGGCGGGTGAGGGCGTCGGTGGGCAGGGAGTAGGAGTACACCTGGGTGGGGGCCTCCCAGCCCAGGCGGCGGGCGTAGCCGTTGGACGCGGTCCACAAGGTCGCCAGGACCGCGCCCTGCTCCTGCCCGCATCGCCCGGCGCGGCGTCGCGTCCTCCCGGCGCCCCTGCCACCACCGTCGGGTGATCGAGCGCACCGTCGCCCGCCTCGGCGCGCAGACCTGCCCGGACGAAACCGCCGGTCCGTGCGACCGCGCTTTCGCCAAGGAGCCCGGCGGTTGCGGCTCGCGGACGGTCTCGGTCGGCGAGCCGCCGGGTGACGGGCAGTCGCTCGAGGCGTGGGTCTGCCCGGCGGCCAACGACCGGGACGCCACCTGCAGTGACCGCAGGACCCGCACCACCGAGGCCTGGACCGTCCGGGCACGGCCCGCACGCCGCCGCTGAGCCAGCGCCCGGGTGTGCGGGCCGGCGCGACCCGCACACCCGGTGGACGGTGCGGTCGAGTGGGAAGGCACCGGACCACACGGCCCGGATCCCGGCGGCGGACCGCGCGGTGGGCCTGCGCCGCGCAGGTTCGGCGACGACGGCAGCACCGCGGCCCGTGCCGGGCGGAAGGTCGGTGCGGCGTCCCGGAAGTCCATGATCAGGTTGCAACACCTCGACGGTGCGTATCCGATGGGTCGTTGCGTCGTTGACCGTGGAGTGGTCCCGGGTAGCCGCCCGGGCGTGGTCTGCACGGGCGCCGGCTTCGGCCGGGTGCTGTGCGAGGAGGGAAACGCGATGAGCACGGTGACGGGCGAGGGGACACGGACCGCGGGCGGCGGTACCCGGAGTGTGGGCAAGCGGGTGGCGGTCGCGGGTACGGCGGTAGGGGTCGCGCTGTTCCCGGCCGGCGCCGCGCACGCCGCCCTCGTCGGCGTGGGGAACGCGGTGTTCGACAACAGCTGCGCGACCCACGGCGGCGTGCAGACCACGGGAGGCACGGCATCCGAGAGCGGGACGGTGAGCGCCAACCAGGTCGGCCTGCCGCTGAGCCTGCCCCGTAACCACTGCGGGAGCAGCGGGATCGTCTGCACCGCCGTTTTCGGGTCCAGCGTCTAGCTCGGGCGTTGCGGCGCCGGGCGGGGTGGGTGGTGTGGTGAGTCTCGCGGTGGCGGGTGTGTCGGTGGAGGTCGCCGCGGTGCGGGAGCTGGCGGCTCTGAGCGGGCGCGCGGTCCCGTTGTTGCGGCAGTGGGTGGCCGAACACCCGCGGCTCGGCGTGTCGCGGGCGCTGCTGGTGCTGGCGACCAGCGGGAGCTTGAGCGATGAGGTGCTGCGGGAGGAGCTGGTGGTCGCGCACCGGGACGCGCGGGCCGACGGCGCGCGGTCGGCGAGTCTGGTGTACGGGGTCTTCCTCTACACCCACCGGCAGTTCCGGCTGGCGGCCGACCACCTGGTGGCGCATTTCGCGCAGTGGCCCCGGGACGAGGTGGCCTCGTTGATGCTGGACGCCTTCCACGCGGGCGGGGACGCCGCCTGTCGCGAGCGTGGTGACGCGCTCGTCGAGCGGCAGTACGCCCTTGCCGGTGCGGACAGTTGGACGTGGACGAGCAGGATGGCCTGGACGCGGGCGGAGCAGGGCCGCGTGGAGGAGGCCCACGAACTGGCCGGACAGGCGCTGGCCCGGTACCCGCGGTCGGGCCTCGCCGCGCACGCCCGCGCCCACGCCGAACAGGAGCTGGGGGCCGGCCCCGCCTCGACCGCGTTCCTCGACCGGTGGCTCGCGGCCGACCGGCAGGCGATGCAGTTCAAACACCTGAACTGGCACGCCGCGTTGCAGTCGCTGGCCTGCGGGGACTTCGCGGACGCGCGCCGTCGGGCGGACGAGGTACTGGACCGCGCGGACGTGGGGATGCGCTCGGCGGTGAACTGGCGTCTGCTGCTGGCCGGGCAGGAACCGGCCCGCCGCTGCGACCTCGGCCACGTGCGGGAACTCCTGGCCGGGCCCGGTGGGACGGCAGAGGTCTTCCACACATTCAACCTTGCCCTGGCCCTGGCCGTCGAGGCCGCCACCGACGACCTCGAAGCCCTGGCCCGCCGGGCGGCCGGCGACCCGCGCCCCGACTACAGCCAGGCTCTCGCCCCGGTGGTCCAGGCCCTGGCCCACGTGAGCGCGGGCCGACCGCAGGCCGCGGTGGACCTCCTGACCGTCCTGGGCGAGCGGGTGGAACGGATCGGCGGCGTACGGGTGGAACGCGAGATCGTCCAGGACACCCTGGCCCGAGCCCTGATCGACACCGGCGAACACGCCCGCGCCGCCGAACTCCTGCACGCACGCGTCACCACCCGCCGCCAACACACCTACGAAGACCTCCTCCTCACCCCCTCCTGCGACCCCGCCCCCACGCCGGCCGCTCCGCCCGGGGCAGCACCCCCCGCCGTCCCGGCCGCCCTCTGAACTGCCCGGCCCTCACCACCGACAGCCACCGCCCCTCCTCCTCTCCGGGAGATCTCCCATGGCCGTGCCCCAGCTGATCGCCGTCTCGCTCCGCGGCAGCGGCACACCCCTGCTGGCCCGCATCACCACCGCGCTCGGCTACACCCCCTACGGCACGATGAGCGGCACCCAGCCGGACAGCGGCGAGCGGCCCGGCCCCGGCGAGGTCACCCCCCTGCTCCGGGCCGCCTACGGCCAGGACGAGACCACCCGCCTGCTGCGCGCGGTACGGGAGAAAAGGGAAGAAACGGAAGCCGCCTTCCACACGGCGGTGAACGCCCTGTGGCGCGTGTGGTGGACACGCCTGGGCCAGCCCGTCACCGCCGCCTCACCCGTCGACCCCGCCGTCGAAGACCGCCTGACCCGCGTCCCCGACACCGACCTGATCCGGCTGCTGCCCGGCCACGGCTGCTGGTACGTCAACAGCCTCGACCTGGAACGGGCCGACGCCGGCTTCCTCCGCGCCTGGCACGCCGGAGGCCAACCCCCGATCGTCTTCCACCACCGCGACGTACGCGACCGGATCATCCAGCAGATCCACACGCTCTCCCAGCCCGCCGACCGGGTCGGCTCCATGCCCGAACACCTCGTCTACCGCGACATCGTCACCGCCCTGCCCACCATGGACGCCAGGATCACCCTCGCCCTGACCGACCCGGGCTTCCCTGGCATGCGCGAGGCCCGCCGCTGCCAGTGGCTGCTGCGCCACCCCGCGGTCTGCGTGCTCACCCACGAGGAACTCGTCGGCCCCGCCCACGGCGGCACCGCCGATGCCCGCGACAGGGCCCTGCGGCGTCTCCTGGCCGCCACCGGGCACCACGACCCTGCCCCCGCCCTCGCCGCCTCCGACCCTCGCGTCGACGGCGACGACCTGGCCGTGGGCGCCTGGCGCACGTACTTCACCCCCGAGCACGAACGGCTCCTCCACGAGCGCCACGGTGACCTCCTGGCCACCCCGAGCATCCAGGCCGCCCTCCCGGCACAGGCCTGATCCACCGACCTCACGGCCCTCGTCCTGCAGGCTGTCCCGGGCGGTGGCTTCCCCGCGCCGGACTTCCTGGACCTGCACGTCCCCGGGCACCACGCCTCCCTCGCCCGGGAGGCGGGACTCCAGGCGGTGGAGGCACTCGACATCAGCGGGCAGGTCAGGCAGTCCTACGCGCACGGGCGGCAGAGCCTGTCCGCCGGCCCTGCCCGAACTCACCGCGGCCTGGGGCCCCCGGACCACCCGGCTCATGGAGGAAGGCGGCAACCAATTCCTCACCACCACCCCTGACGGAATCATCGCCACGAGCCGATGCCACCCGCAAAGCAGCCCCCGGCACCTACTGAGGTTTTCAGGGTGGGGTCGGTGGTCTGAGAGTCAGGCCGGTGGCGGTCAGGCATCCGTCGATCAGGTGGGGTCGGAGTTGGATTCGGCG
>NZ_JBVHHE010000068.1:0-22463 GCF_055561235.1 Kitasatospora sp. NPDC022856
ACAGCAGGGCATGGGGAGGTCCTCCTTGAATGGCCGCGGTTGCTCCGGCCCGGGTTCGTCGGGCCGTCAACTCGCCTCTCGCGGGCGAGCGTGACCATGTAGAGGAGGAGTGGCGGGCGGTACGCGGAACCCGGCCCGTTATCGAACGGTTACGGCGACATCAGAACACCGAATGGGCCCGAAGATCCGCCCCACTCCGGCGGGCACAGTTCTTCTGGCACAGGCCAAGGAGGTCCTCGCGCTGGCGGACCAGGCCGTCGAGACGGCGGCGCTCGTGCGCGAGGAACTGCTGCTGATCGGCAGCAGCATCGGCGGGCACCTCCTGCCGGCCCTGCTGGCACTGCGGCGCCTGGAGCCCACGGCGCACTTTAGGCCTCGCCGTCAGTACGGCGGACGAACTCGCCGAGGCGCTGAAGGAGGGCAGGATCGGCATCGGGCTGAGTGGCAGCCCGCTGACCCCCGGCGGGCACGAGTCCGAACGGCTCGTCGGCGAGGAGATGCTGCTGGTCTGCGCGGCCGACCATCCCCTGGCAGCCCCCCCGGCGACCTCTCGGGCGAGCTCTTCCTGCTGCGCGAAGGCGGATCGCAGACGCGCCGTCAGCTGACGAGCCTCCTGCGCACATGGGATCTGGCCGGTGCCCGAACCCTCGACCTGTGGGGCACGGAAGGCGTCAAGGAGGCCGTCCGGATCGGCCTGGGAGTGGGACTTCAGTGAGCTCCTGTGGCCGATCCCTCACATTGCCCGTCGCCCTGTACCGGTCCCAGGGCGGCCGGGTCGGCGGATGCCGGCCGTGTGCCGGGGTCGGGCCCCGGTGGGCCGGTCGGTAAGCTGATCGCACTGACGATTCACCACCACACCGACCGTCCGAACACGTTGGGGAATCTCGATGCAGAGAACGCGGGTCCATGACTGAGGCGGGCGCGCGAGCCACCGGGGCCGTGGTGGCCGGGCGGTTCGAGCTGAGGGAGAAGCTCGGCGCCGGCGCCATGGGAACGGTGTGGCGCGCCCACGATCCCACGCTGGACCGCGAGGTCGCGCTCAAGGAGATCCGCTCGGGTGACCCCGGGGACCCGGAACGCGCGGGCCTCCTGCGCGAGCGAACCCTCCGTGAGGCCCGGGCCCTGGCACGGATCAACCACCCCGGCGCCGTCACCATCTACGAGGTGCTGGACGAACACCCTCACCCCTGGCTCGTCATGGAGCTGGTCACCGGCCCCTCCCTCGAGTCGGTCCTGCGCGAGGGCCCGCTGCCCTCCGTCCAGGTCGCCCGGATCGGCCTGGACGTGCTCGCCGCCCTCGGCGCCGCCCACGCAGCCGGTGTCCTGCACCGCGACGTGAAGCCGGCCAACGTCCTGATCCGGCCGGACGGAAACGCCGTCCTCACCGACTTCGGCATCGCCGCGCTCCAGGACACCCAGACCCTCACCAGGACGGGCGATCTGGTCGGATCCCCCCCGTACATGGCACCCGAGCGGATCCGCGGCGGTGCGGTCGGGCCGGCCTCCGACCTGTGGTCCCTGGGCGTGCTTCTCTACACGTGCGCGGAGGGCCGCAACCCGATGCGGCGCGACTCCGCGTGGGAGACCCTCGTCGCCATCTGCGACGATCCACTGCCGCCGGCGCGGCAGGCCAGCAACGCGCTCACCGCGGTCATCGAGCGCCTGCTGACCAAGGACCCTGCCGACCGCCCCGCCCTCGACGAGGTGACCCGCCTGCTCACCGCCGCCGCCCAGCACCGGTCGGTGGCCCTTCCGGCCGCCGGACCAGGACCCGGCGCCGACCCCGGGGGCAGCGAGCCCCGGGCCGTCCCACCCGTCACGTCCCGCTCCGGCCAGCGCCGCGCCGGGTCCCGGCGGCGGCTCGTCACCGTGGCGCTGGCCCTGGTGGTGGTCGCCGTGGGCGCGTACACGGTGCCCCGGCTGATGAACAGGTCCTCCGACGCCGCCGCCCCGGCTCCCACCGCGCCCGCGACCGCCACCGCCACCGGCCTCGGCGGATGGATAGCGCAGCTGTCCGCCAGCCCGCACTCGGCGGACCTGCGCAAGCGCGACGAGGAACTGCTCGCCGTACAGAAGGAGATTCCCCGCGCCACGCTGATCAACAGCGACGACTGGGCCTCGCTCCAGCCCGGCTACTGGGTCATCCAGGTCTCCGGCGGCTTCGCGGACGGATCCGAGGCCTTGGCCTTCTGCGCCGAACACGGTCGCAGCAAGTGCATCGGCCGGTACCTCAGCAAGGACCCCGCCGACAGCCGCTACATCTGCCAGACCAACGAGGTCCCCGCCCCCGCGACCTGCCGCCGCCCCTGACATCGGCCCGGGACCGCGCGCGGGTTCCCGGGAGGCCCGCGCGGGATGCCCGGGCCCGGGGACACGGATCCGGTGGTTCCCACCACCACCGTGGAAGGAGCGAATGTGGAGACCTGCCACCTGCGCGTTCTCGGGTCCGGTTCCTAGGCTTCAGCCATGGAAGACAGCAAGAGTCCAGGCAGCATTGCCCGTGCCCCGGCGGGCGGCCCGTTCCTGGCCGGGCGCAGAGTCCTGGTGACGGGTGCCGCGAGCGGGATCGGACGGGCCTGCGCGGTGGCGTTCGCCGAAGCCGGTGCCCATGTGTACGTGGTGGACCTGGCAGCGGACGCGACCAAAGCGGTCGCGGAGGAGATCGGCGGCACCGCGCACGTGGTCGACCTCGCCGATCCCGAGGCCGTGGACCGCCTCCCGAACGACGCTGACATCGTCGTCAACAACGCCGGACTGCAGTACGTCGCACCGATCCACGAGCTACCGACCGAGCGGTTCACCCAGCTCCAGCGCGTCATGGTCGAGGCCCCGTTCCGCATCCTGCGTCGTACCCTGCCGCACATGTACCAGCAGGGCTGGGGCCGCGTGGTCAACATCTCCTCGGTCCACGGCCTGCGCGCCAGTGCGTACAAATCCGCGTACGTGACCGCCAAGCACGCCCTGGAAGGGCTCAGCAAGGTCGTCGCGCTGGAGGGCGCCGTCCACGGCGTCACCAGCAACTGCATCAACCCCGGCTATGTACGCACCCCCCTCGTCGAGAGCCAGATCGCCGACCAGGCCGTCGCCCACGGCATCGCACCGGCCGACGTGGTCGAGCAGATCATGCTGGAGCGCACCGCGATCAAGCGCCTGATCGAGCCCGAGGAAGTCGCCCGGACCGCCCTGTGGCTGTGCACCCCCCACAGCAGCTACATCACCGGCGCCGCCATCCCCGTGGACGGCGGCTGGACGGCCCACTGACCGCGCGCCCGTCGCGTTGCTCCGACCGCGTCGCGCACGCCCCGCGAGGGCGACTCCACCCGTCCTCGACACACAGCCATCGCCCCACGAACCGAGACCCCGTTGAACCGGCGCTCCCACCCACCCCCGGAACGGTGACACCATGGCCAGCCCCCACACCGCCGTGAACGCCCCCCGCCCCTCGCACAGACCAGGCGCGCTCCGCCGTGTGGTCGCCGCCAGCCTCATCGGCACCACCATCGAGTGGTACGACTACTTCCTCTACGGCTCAGCCGCCGCCCTGGTCTTCGGCCACGTCTTCTTCCCGAAGTCCGACCCGCTGACCGGCACCCTGCTGGCCTTCCTCACCTACGCCATCGGCTTCGCCGCACGCCCGGTCGGCGCCCTCGTCTTCGGCCACTTCGGCGACCGGATCGGCCGCAAGAAGCTCCTGGTCGTCAGCCTGCTCATGATGGGCGGCGCCACCGCCCTCATCGGCTGCGTCCCCGGCTACAACAGCATCGGTATCGCCGCACCGATCACGCTGACCGTCCTGCGCCTCGTCCAGGGCTTCGCACTCGGCGGCGAGTGGGGCGGCGCGGTCCTGCTGGTCTCCGAGCACGGCGACGCCGGGCGCCGCGGCTTCTGGGCATCCTGGCCACAGGCCGGCGCACCCGCCGGCAACATCTTGGCCGTCGGCGTCCTCGCGCTCATGACCACCGTGCAGAGCGACGCGGCGTTCCTCGCTTGGGGCTGGCGCATCCCCTTCCTCCTCTCCGCGGTCCTGGTCGGCGTCGGCCTGTGGATCCGGCTGGCCGTCGACGAGTCCCCCCTCTTCAAGGACGCCCTCGCCAAGGCCGAGCAGCGCAAGGCCCAGCACAAGAGGGAGCAGCCGCCGCTGCTCGCGGTCCTGCGCCACCACTGGCGCGACATCCTGGTCGCCATGGGCGCGCGGATGGCCGAGAACATCTCCTACTACGTGATCACCACCTTCGTCCTCGCCTACTGCGTCGGGCACCTCGGTATGGCGAAGCAGACCGCGCTGAACGCCGTCCTCATCGCCTCCGCGGTACAGTTCGCCCTGATCCCGCTGTTCGGCGCGCTCTCCGACCGGGTGGGCCGCAAGCCGGTCTATCTCGTGGGCGCGGTCGGTGTCGGGGCCTGGGCCTGGGTCTTCTTCGGGCTGCTGGATACCAAGTCCTTCCCGGCCATCCTGCTCGCGGTCACCGTCGGCCTGGTCTTCCACAGCGCCATGTACGCCCCGCAGGCGGCGTTCTTCTCCGAGATGTTCGCGACCCGGATGCGCTACTCCGGCGCCTCCATTGGCGCCCAGTTCGCCTCGGTGGCCGCCGGCGCTCCGGCCCCGCTCATCGCCATCGCGCTGCTTCAGTCCTACGGCGACTCGACCCCCATCTCGCTCTACGTCACCATGGCCGCAGTGATCACGGTGATCGCGGTGCTCGCCGCCCGCGAGACCAGGGGCCGTGACCTGACCGAACTCGACGACACCGACGGCGACGCGTCGGGCCACATAGCCCGGACCGAGACCGCAGCCGCCCCCGTCTGACGCCCGTGTCGGCCCCTCATCTGAGAACCTGGAGGCGGAGGGGCCGGTCACCGGTCCCCCTCCGCCGTTGCACTTCTCCGGCTCATCGGACCCGCCATGCACCCACCGCAACAGCCTGCACTCCCCAGCTGCGCGCGACTACTCGAAATGCTGGCCGGCGACGCCCCCGCCGAAGAGTTCGGTGCCCTCACCGCAGCGGCCCGAGCCGCCGGGGCCGACACCGACACCCTGGCGGAGCTGGAACAGGCGACCGCCACCGCCCTGCGCATCCGCGGCAGACTGCGCCAGCACCGCCGCAGGGAGCGCGAACTCACCGCGCTCTTCGACACCGCCGGCGACCTCGCCGCCCTGCGCGACCTCGACGCCGTCCTGCAGTCCATCGTGCACCGGGCCCGCCTGCTGCTGGGCACCGACACCGCCTACCTCACCCTCCCCGACGAGGAGGCGGGCGACACGTACATGCGGGTCACCGACGGATCGGTCTCCCCGGTCTTCCAGAGCCTGCGCCTGCAGCTCGGCGTGGGCCTCGGCGGCCTGGTGGCCCAGAGTGCCCGGCCGTACGCCAGCACCGACTACCTCACCGACACGCGGTTCCACCACACCGAGCGCATCGACGGCGGTGTCCGCGACGAGGGCCTGGTCGCCATCATCGGGGTACCGCTCCTGCTCGGATCCGTCTCCGACTCGGGCGGCAAGGTCATCGGCGTCCTGTTCGCCGCCGACCGCACCCCGCGAGAGTTCTCCACCGACGAGGTCGCCCTCCTGTGCTCGCTCGCCGACCACGCCGCCATCGCCATCGACACCGCCAGGGCCCTCGCCGACACCAGGGCCGCGCTGACCGAGCTGGCCGAGGCCAACGCCGCCGTCCGGGCTCACGCCGCCTCCGTCCAGCGCGCCGAGGAGGCACACGACCGGCTGACCGACATCATCCTGCGCGGGGGCGACCCGACCGATGTCGCCACCGCCGTCGCCGCGCTGCTCAACGGCGCCGTCACCATCCACGACGGCGACGGCCGGGACCTCACAACCCCGCCGGGCACCGCCGGCCCGGCGGCACACCCGCCGGTTCCCGCCGAACTCCACCAGGCCGTCGAGGATTCCCGGACGGCAGGCCGGGCCGTGCTGCGCGACGGCGACTGGATCTGCGCCGTCCTCGCTGGCTCGGAGCTCCTGGGCAGCCTCGTGCTGCACACCCCCACCGACCTCGATGCCGCCGACCGGCGTCTCCTCGAACGCGCCAGCGTCGTCGCCGGCCTCATCCTGCTGCTGCGCCGATCCGTCGCCGAGACCGAGAACAGGATCCGCGGCGAGCTGATCAGCGACCTCCTCACCAACCCCGACCGCGACCCGGCGGGCCTCACCGCACGAGCCCGGCGCCTCGCCATCGACCTCGACCGACCCCACCTCGTCCTCATCGCCCAAACAGTCGAAACCGTCCGCGAACGACTGGCCTCCGCCGCCCGCCAGTACCTCTTCGCCGCCGACGGCGCCAGTGCCCAGCACGCCGGAGCCACCGTGCTCCTCCTGCCCGACGACGGAACACCCCCCGGTGAGGCGGCCCGCCAGGCCGCCGCCCGACTCACCGAGCTCACCTGCGCCCCCGTCACCGTCGCCGCGTCCCTGCCCGCCGCCGGGCCGCAAGCAGTCGCAGCCGCCCACACCGAGGCAGCCCGCTGTCTGCGGGCCCTTCTCCTCCTGGGCCGTACCGGCGAAGGAGCCTGCGCCACCGACCTCGGCTTCCTCGGGGTCCTGCTCGGCAACAGCCACGACGTCGACGCCTTCGTCACCCGGACCCTCGGGCCGCTCCTGGAGTACGACGCCCGCCGCGGCAGCGCCCTCGTCCACACCCTGATCGCGTACTTCGGCTGCGGCAGCAACCTCACCCACACGAGGAACGAGCTCCACATCCACGTCAACACCGTCGTCCAACGCCTCGACCGCGTCCAGGCCCTCCTCGGCCCCGGCTGGAACAGCCCCGATCGCGCGCTCGAACTCCAGGTCGCCCTCCGGCTCCACCTGCTGTCCGCCCACCGCCCACCCGAGAACGACGGCCCGTCCCCCTGAAACCGGCCCCGCCCTCCGCCCGCGATGGGGCGCGTACCGCCGGGCCGCGAGGGTCAGGGCGTCGCCGGGGCAGTGCCCAGGCCTGCCCGAACCCGCCGCCCCCGGGGACCGATGTGAACGTCGGTCCACTGCGCCAGCGCCTCGACGATGGTGAGGCCGCGGCCGTGTTCGTCCGGATCGACCTCGGGGTGCTCCCCACAACGGTCCGCACGTCCGGAGTCGGACACCGTGATCCGCAGCGTCGCCCCTTCCCGGTCCAGAAGCACCGTCATGTCGCGGCCCCCGTACCGGGCGGCGTTCGCGGCCAGCTCGCTGACGATCAGCTCGGCCGATGCGAGCGTGTCCTCGGGAAGCCGCCAGCGCGCGAGTACGGCCGACGCGAAGTGGCGGACCATCGGAACCCAGGAAACCTCGGCGGGTACGGCCAACAGAGCCTGCTGGGTCGGGGGGACGCGGCCGCAAACGCCACTCGGGGGCTCCCCCACCCTAGGGGAGACCACCGGCAGGATCGGGCGCGCCGTACCCGACAGGGGCGGCCCGCCGGGCGCCGAGACGGGCGGGTAGGACGTGGGTGCCGGGGTCAGGACGCCGGCCACGGTGGATCCGCTCCATGCCGCGCATACCTCTGGGGCTGCGTCCGCGGACCAAGGGTATTGGCACATGTCTGCGCCTCCGGTTCTTGCTGCCGGCTCAGGGATGAGCGGTTGTGCGATGACGCCGTCCACGGGCGGACCTGTGCAGTCGCTCGGACTGTCAACCGGCCCGCGCACCTTGCGCCTTGACTCAGGCTGTCGGCGATCGCCGACGGATCGCGCCACTCCTCAGGGAATCCTCGCGGTCCGTCCGGTCGCGTGACGGCAAGGCCTGCGCTCCCTCGGAGCCGTCGTCCTGATCGTTCGTACAGTCCTGTTTCCCTACCGGAATCGCCGGCCGGGGTGAAGAAACCGCTACCTGCACGGGACTTCTGGTGGTGATCTCAGACTATGGATCCCAGGACCCGTGACCTATGGGCCACAGCCACATACTCCGCACGGCCCCTGCATGTGACGTGCCCATCCGCGCCAGCAGGACGCCCGAATTCCCCCGGCAACGCGTCGCACGACGTTCGGACAGCACGGTCCTCAGGCCGTTGACCGTTCATGATCCCGCTACCGCCTGCCAGGAGCAGCACCTTTCCTGCGACCGACGGAGGCATCCGGGCCGAGCTCGGAAGTCCGTCGATAACGTTTCTGTAGCGGCGCGGGATCGCGCCGGGCCACGGCTCTCTTCTCGGCGGCAGGCTCCTGTGGAACCCCGATACCCAGCAGGTGCACAAAAGGAGAGCGATGCGAGAGTCCTCAGCGCCCTGGGGTGCCTTCGTGCGCCGTGGCGCGATGCCACCGCAGGGCGCACAAGGAGTCGGTCCCCTCCCGATCGACGAGAACGACCGTCCCACGTCCACCTGGTTCACACCGGCGTCCGGCGACCGCCGCGCTGCCGCTGACGCGGGAGGCCGCGGGAGCACGCCGCGACGGCGCACGTTCCTCCCCGATGCACACAGGGGCACACCCGCCGGGCAGGTGCTGATGGCGCTGCCCGAGACATGCCGGCGGGAGGTCCTGCGAGCTGTGGCACACGCCGCCGGCCGGCGCCAGATCCCGTCCTCGGAGCCGACCGGAGCGACCGACCGGAGCCCGACCGATGACCCCTGGCGAAGACACGCCGAGGGCATTGCCCGACAAACGTGCCGCCGCCTCGCCGCCTTGTCCGACGAGGGTGGAGCGGACCTCGAACTGCTCTGTGCTTCCTGCTCCTGCGCAGCCCCGGTGAGGGAACTCCCGCCCGGCCGGGGGGAGCACGAGCCCACGGTCACGCTCCACTGTGCTCCCACCTCAGGTCCCGCCGGTCGGCAACCGCGCTCCCGCCACGTCATGCGGTGGGTGCTGACGCTCTCGGCGGCCGCTCTCGTCGGTGGCGCCGCATCCGTCTACCACAACACCGCTGCGGGTGGGGCGCCCCGGCCCAGTACCACCTCCGTCCCCCGAGGCGCGACCGACCCGGCAGCCACATCGACCGCGTCCACGGCCGGCAACACCACGGAAGCGGGTAGCAGCTCCGGTTCCGCCTCCCCGGCCGCATCGCTCCTGACGAAGGGTCCGCAGGCGGACACCGGAGCGGCCACGCCGCCACAGGCGCAGCCCCCGGCACCGACCAGAGGCATCGGGCCGCCAACGTCCCCCGGCGGATCGCCCGTCGATGCCACGCCGGGCTGGTCGGCCCAATCTCCCGTTCCCTCCCGGACATCGCCCTCACCGGGCTCCGCCGAGACGCCCGCGCCGTCGTCGCCGGCGCAGACCGGCCCACCGAGCAACCCCGCCTCGGGCAGCCCGGCCGAACCCTCCGTGATGGCCACTCCCTCGCCCTCGCCGAGCTCCGCCGAGACGCCCGCGCCGTCTTCGCCGGCGCAGACCGGCCCACCGAGCAACCCCGCCTCGGGCAGCCCGGCCGCACCCCCCGCACTGGCCGCGCCCGCACTCTCGCCGAGCCCCACCCAGACGCCCCCGGCCACCCCGCCCCAGACCGACACCTCCGGGCCGACCGGGGCCTGACCCTCCGAGCCGACCAGCGCCGGCAGCCGGCGTAGACCTGCAGAAGTCCGTCCATGCCGCACAACCGCATCTGTGACCCGCCGTCCGGAGCCCTCGATGCGGCGCCCGACAGCATGTCCTTCAAGGCCGTCGGGTCGCTGTGAGGAGCTCGCGAACCGTCGTTCGAGCCCCGCTGAGTGTCGCCCGTCCGACCGAGCCGCTCAGCGCGTCATGAGGCCCTTCGGCGACGTCGGACGCGGGATGTGAGGCACGGCGGGGCAGAGTCCGGGCCCCGCTCCGGACGGAGAAGTCCGTCCGGAGCGGGGACCGGGTGGTGGCCCGTGGTGAGAGGGTCAGTCGATCGTCCAGTGCTGCAGGGCGGAGTCGGCGTCGGGCTGCTGGGTCGCCTTGGCGCCCTTGGCCGCCGAGGCGGCGGTGAGCGCGAGCCCGGTGCTGGCGGAGGTGATGGTGTACTGGTCGAACCTGGTCAAGGTGGCCTTCCAGCGCTGGGCGGTCTGGCCGTTGCACGTCCGCTGGACGACGGTGGCGCCGGCGCCACCGGTGGCCTCGGCGCACTTGCCGGAGCTCTTGTTGGTCATGGTGTAGGTGCCGTCGGACTGCGCGGTGATGGTCCAGGTCTGGGCGTCCGCGCGGTTGGGCGTCCACATCACCAGGTCGGAGCCGTCGGACGAGGAGCCGGCGTTCTCCAGGGCGACGCCGCCGGCCTCGATGCTGTGGACGCCCTCCACTGTCCTGACGACGCCGAGCCAGGGCACGCCCGGGGCGGGGTTGTAGGCAATGCCGGCGGCGGCCCAGCGCTGCCCGTGCTGGGCCAGCCGCTGGCGGAATCCGTCCCAGCCGCGGACCGACTGGGGGCTCCAGCCGACCTCGGCGATCGCGGGCAGGCGGGGGAAGCTCATGTAGTCGGCGTAGGCCTGGGGTACGGGCCAGCGGGTGTTCGAATTGGGGTAGCCGTTACTGCCCTCGTAGGCCCGGTCGGCCCAGAGGGCGGCCTCGACGCCGGCGATGCTCTTGGAAGGGACGATGGGACCGGTGCCGTCCATCTTGCCGGTGACGGTCGCCGGGTCCCAGTCGTAGGACCGCTGCACCGGCACGTAGCCGGCCCCGGTCCAGTGGACGCCGTAAGGGGTGGAGACGTCGTACTGCATGTCCAGGTAGGCGTGGTCGGACGGGGACATCACGAACTTGGCACCCTGGGCGACCCCGTTGCGCACGAAGCGGATGCTGTCGGTCTCCTTCCCCGTAGCGATGCTCTCCCGGTCCTTGTCCTCGCCCCAGTACTCCAGGAGGCTGCCGGCGGGAATGGGGGCCTGGCCGAGCTGGTGCCAGGCCATCACGGTCTTGTCCCGCCCGACGGTCGCGTCGGTGGCCGCCTTGACGTAGGCGGCGTACTGTTCCGGGGTGCCGACACCCGTCGGGATCTCGTCGCCGCCGAGGTGGATGTAGGGGCCGGGGGTGAGCTCGGCCACCGCCTTGATGACGGTCTGCAGGAAGGTTTGCACGTTACCCGCGTGCTGCCCGTCCAGACAGTAAAGGCTGATGCCGACGTCGAAGCCGGAGTAGGGCGCCTTCGCCTTGTCGTCGCAGTTCAGTTCGGGCACCGAGGCCAGGGCGGCGTCGGTGTGGCCGGGGCCGTCGATCTCGGGCACCACGGTCATGAAGCGGGAGGAGGCGTAGGCGACGATCTCCTTGTAGTCCGCCGCGGTGTAGTACCAGTCGGTGCCGCCGGTGAACCCGCTCTGCGTGCTGGCGCCGATCTTGGTGAGGTTCGGCAGGGCGTCGATGGCGATGCGCCAGCCCTGGTCGTCGGTCAGGTGCAGGTGCAAGGTGTTGATCTTGTAGGCGGCCGCCTCGTCGATGTAGCGCTTGACCTGGTCCACGGGGAAGAAGCGGCGGGCGACGTCCAGCATCACGCCGCGGTACTCGTACCGGGGCGAGTCGGAGATCTTCGCGGGCGAGACGGTCCACGCACGGGACTGCTTGGTGCGGGACTCTACCGCGGCCGGGAGCAGCTGGCGCAGGGTCTGCACCCCTCGGAAGAGGCCCTCGGCCCCGTGCGCCCGGAGGACGACGCCGTCCTTGCCGGAGGTGAGGGTGTATCCCTCGGCGCCCAGGCTCTTGGGGCCGTTGGGGTCCAGGACGACGGCGTTCTTCGGCGCATTCGCGTCCTTGACGACGCGCAGGTCGTAGCCGGTCGCGGGGGCGAGCAGCTTGGAGAGGTAGGTGCCGACGCCGATGGCCGCCGGGTCCTTGGAGAGGACGGAGATCCGGGTCTGGGGAGTGAGGGTGAACCCCTGGCCGCCGACCGCCTGCTGCGAGACCGGCAGTGGCATGAGGGCATAGGAAAAGGTGGAGGGTGCGGGGGGAACGGCCGCAGCCTGGGTGACGGTGGCCGCGAGCGGGAGGGTGAGGGCGACCGCGGCGAGAACGGCGAGGCGTCGGCCTCGCCGGTACGAGCGATGCATGGATGACTCCTTCGGACAGAAAGGGAAAGGGACCGCACACGAAGGTGCGTGGCCAGGGGTGCGATCCGCACCGGCGGTGAGAGACGACACGCGGAGGCGAGGGCAACGGGTGCCAGATCGCCGGGGTTCGCCCAGGCAACGCTGTGCCGGAGCACACCGTCGCCGGAACCGTCCACCGCACGACGCCCGGGACCGGCAGCGGAGGCACGACGCAACTCGCGGAGAACACAGATGCTGCTTGAAGATGCGCCAACTATGCACTGTGTGAACAAGTTCAATCATGAAGGTGCCAGGGGGGTTTGCGGAATGTCAAGTCCTACCTGGTCGTAGATCTGTCCGTTCGCGGACGGCTCCTGCCACAGCGGCTACCGAGTCGTTGCGGAGCGCGCAAGTGCCTCCGCCACCGTCGGATCGACGACAGGCGGCCCGGGTCCGATCGGAGACGTGACGGGTCCTCACTCCCTCATGTCACCGGCATGGTGCCGGCGCTCAGCCCGTCACGGGAACAGTCGATCACGTGACTCGGCCGCCTTGCCACGCGTCGTCCCCCGGGGAACACTCCGGGTGCCAAGCGGCGCCCGGAGCAGCCCCCGAGGACCGCTCCGGAGGCGCCCGCTGCCCGCCTACGCCGGTCCGCGTCCCCCGGGACGCCGGCCGGCGCCAGAAATGAGCCCGCGTGGCACCGGCCGGAACTGACCCGAACCGCCGGAGCACCCGTCAGGCCGACGGGGTGGGGCGGGCGTCGTACAGGCCGGCGCGGATGACCTGTTGGGTCGACGTCGGCTGCCGCCACTCCAGCCACGGCCTCCCGTCGGCCTCGATGACCGCGTGGGTGGTGTGGTGTCGCGGACGGCCGTCACCGCGGTACGGCACGTGCAGACCGTCCGGGGTGCCAGATGGGGCCCGGCCGCCAACCGTCCCCCCGGCTTCCCTCCTGGAGATGTCGTGGCCTCACTCCGAACGCTCGCCCTCACTCTCTGCTTCTGCCTCGGTGTCGTGTCGATCGGCTGTGACGCGGCGCGCGTCAAGACCTGTCCGGAGTCGTTCGCCGAGCTGCTCGAGCCGGAGTACAAGGGCATGGCCGCGCTGAACGGCCAGAGCCCCAACACCGCCGGATCGGCGTTCGCCGCCGTGTACGCCGCGGCTCTCGCCAACCACGGCTCGTTCGACGACATCCAGCCGGGCATCGACTACTTCGGCCGACTCGCCGCGGCGGGCAACTACAACCTCGGAAACCCCCTACCGGAGTCGATCGTCAGGGGCGAAACGCCGATCTCCATCAGCTGGGACTTCCTCAACCTCCAGCGCATCGACGCCCTGCGCGGCCAAGGCGTGGACTGGAAGGTCTCCATTCCGTTCGACGGCAGCTTCTCGCTGTACTACGCCCAGGCGATCAACAAGGACGCCCCTCACCCGGCGGCGGCCCGGTTGTGGGAGGAGTACCTCGCCAGCCCAGAGGGCCAGAACCTGCGGCTCGCGGGGTTCGCCCGCCCGGTCCAGATGGAGGCCATGGCCAAGGACGGCACCCTCGACAGGAACCTTGCCGCCATGCTGCCGACCGTGGAGGGCACACCGACTTTCCCCAATCCGGCGCGACTGAAACAAGCCCGGCAAGTCGTCCGGGAGAACTGGGACAAGGTCGTCCCGCCGAAGCCCGCCCCTCCGAAGTGACGTCCGCCGCCGGACTCGGCAGGCTTCGGGCCCGCCTTCTGGAACTCCTCGGCGGCCCGCTGCCGACCTCTCCGCACGGAACGAGAAAGGGCAGCCCGAACGACGACCCTCCGGGACGGCGTGACGTCGGAAGAGCGGGAAGCCTGGCTATCCGTCAGTACTGCAGCGCACAGCATCAGGCGGACGGGCAGGTCGAGCGGGGCCGGCGAGGACTTCCGCACGGCCTGCAGTCACCATGGGCAGGTGAAGCGGGGCACCGGCTCGGTGACGGCGAGGCGGCCGAATCGGACCACCGGTCAACCGTTCAACCGTTCAACGCGGAAGCACAACCGCGTGTCTCAAGCCCGCCCGTGACGCCTTCGATGCGGACTTCCATCGGCTGGAATGGTGCCGCAAGGAGCGAACTCACGGCCGGCGCCGGTGACCTGATGCCGTCAAGCAGCCGTGCCATCGGGGCCGGTGGTCCGCCGAACCCCGATGCCCGCCGTCGCAGCCCGTCGCCGCCGGATCGATCGTCCTCGCGTGGTGCGCACCGCCGACGATTCGCCGGCGGCCGGCATCACAGGCACCCGGCGCCGCCAGCGGGTCTCCCCACGACCAACGCTGTGGACTCGCAAAGGATCGGACGCCATGGGCGCAGCAGCGTCGTCTCGGTTCAGTACTTGGACTGCCAGTAACCGAACTGGCGGAGCGGGTCACCGTCGAGCGACCACGGCCAGGCGGTGGCCACGTTGCCGAGCCGATCGAAGGTCTCGGCGCTCTCACGCGCGCGGCCTGCCTGGACCAGGGCGAAGGCGAGGAGGTTCAGATCGGCCAGGGCAGCCGCGTGCCGCAGGTGGCCGGGGCGGGGCCAGTCGACCAGCGCCGTGTCCAGGACCTGGGCGGCGCGCTGGTGCGCCCATCGACGACGGGCCAGCAGTGCTTCGATACTGCCCCGGGCGACGATGCGGGCGTGCTCGTCGACCAGTGCGGTCAGCTCCACGCTCACGGCCGGCGCGTTGGGGGGCACCGCGGCCCGAACCGTGTCCACGAACTCCATCTGGCTGCCGCGCGATCCGCACTCCTCCGGCGAGAGGAAGCGCAGCATCTGCAGGTGGGCCTCGCGGTTCCACGGGTCGCGTGAGGTCACCTCGTGGAAGACGGCGAACAGCTCGCGCGAGCCCGCACGCATCACGCGCAGGATCCCGAGCAGCGCCACCCAGGGGGTCGGGTCGTCGGGGTGCGCGTCGGCGGCGCCGTAGCAGCGGTCGGCTGCGGCACGGGCGTCCTCCATCTGTCCTGTGTGACGGCCGCGGACCAGTTCGACCCACGCCTCGAACAGCAGCGGGTTCGCGTTGTGAGGGTGGCGCAGCCGCCAGAATCGCGCGAGCGAGGAGGGCGCGGCGGCCTCGGCGAGGACGGCCACCCGGTGTGCGCGGCGGTCCCAGTCCGTACCGGCCTCCTGGAGAAGCCGCTCGACCTGGTCGATGCGAATTGCTTCCTGGCCCGGCATTCCTTGGGCAGTCAGCTGTCTCCGCACACGTCCGAGTTTGACGTCGTCGAGTTCCGGCAGCAACCGCGGGCCGGACGCGCGAAATCTTCGAAGGATCGACACGTGACGAAGCCTAGGTCCCCAGTCGAATTTCAGATAGCCCTTGGAGTGGAATCGTTGTACCTGAGCAATTCCAGCGACCGGTCCGCCCTGCAGGCGAACCGCACCCGGGCGCGGCAACTGGTACAGGCGGCCCGGCGGCGAAGGGCAGCCAATACCCCGTGAGCGCGCCACCTGGGCGGGGCAGCGTTGACACCGGGCGGCCACCTTGACGCAGGCAGGGAGTTGACCATGATGTGGCACCGGGACCCCGGCGCCCGGCAGGAGGTGCCGATCAACAGGTCACGGCAGGCTAACAGGTCTTCAATTTCATTACACGCGGTCACTTTCTGTTCGGCTCGGTACTTCTCTCCGCATTCTGTCGCCCCAGGAAGTCGGGATGTACCCACAGTGCTTCTTCAGATTGTCGGCAATCGTCAGAATGAAGGGGGCATGGCAGGGCGGATCCGCCTGAGTTCCCCGGCCGCCTGGCGGCGGGCGATGTGACTTACGACGTGGGGACGACGTCGACGATGACCTCGGTCCGTGCGAGGTAGTCGGCGCCGACGAGCCGGATGCGCACGTATCGTCCGGTGGCCCCTACGGGGAGAGTGATCTGGTTCGGTGCCTGGCCCTGGACCCACGGTTCAGGACCCGCACGTCCCTGATCGCCCTCACGGAGCCGAGGTCGACTACCGCGCAGTCCAGCACGATGGAACAGCACAGCCTGACACACTCAATAGGCCGAGCCACCGCGTGAGGTGATCGCGTCGGTCCGAAACGGTGGCCCTTTCGATGCCCGACGAGGACCGAGACCGGCTCTGCCCTCTCGACGCGGGATCGATCGCCGTCACGGAACGCGTCAGCGTGAACAGACCGAACTGTACGTCCTCCCGGCCGGCCCACTGCGCGTCACGGACGGCGCGGGCGTCCGCCGGGCGTCTTCGAGGACCGCAGTCGGAGGGCGTGACGGTCAGGGCCCACCGCCGACGGTCCGGTGGACGCCCGCCCGGTACTTGGGAAATCGGACGGTGATCTTCATCCCCGCACCCACGGCCGTCTCGATGACCAGTCCGTGGTCGTCGCCGTAGACCTGCCGCAGGCGTTCGTCGACGTTGCACAGGCCGATGCCCGACGCTCTGCCCACCTCTCCGGCGAGGATGCCGCGCAGTTCCTCCGGGTCCATCCCGATGCCGTCGTCCTCGATGGTGACCACTGCCTCGGCGCCGGCGTCCTGGGCGGAGATGGAGATCCGGCAGTCGTCCCTGGAGTCCTCGAGCCCGTGCTTGACGGCGTTCTCCACCAACGGCTGGAGGCACAGGAAGGGCATGGCGACGGCGAGTACCTCGGGGGCGATCTGGAGAGTCACCTTCAGCCGGTCGCCGAAGCGGGCTCCGGCCAGTGCCAGGTACTGCTCGATGCAGCGCAGCTCGTCGGCGAGGTGGGTGAAGTCACCGTGCCTGCGGAACGAGTAGCGGGTGAAGTCGGCGAATTCCAGAAGGAGTTCGCGGGCCTGTTCGGGGTCGGTGCGGACGAAGGACGCGATGGCGGCGAGTGAGTTGAAGATGAAGTGCGGGGAGATCTGAGCACGCAGGGCGCGGATCTCTGCCTCGATGATCCGGGTCCGGGAGCGGTCGAGCTCGGCGAGCTCCAGTTGCACGGACACCCAGCGGGCGACCTCGGTCGCGGCCCGAACGAGCACCGCCGATTCCCGTGAACCGTAGGCCACCAGCGCGCCGAGCACGCCCTCCTCGCCGGTCAGAGGGGCTATGACGGCCCAGCGAAGGGGGCACTCGGGGTCGTCGCAGCCGGTGAACACGCTCTGACTGCGCCCCGAGTCGAGGACGTCGGAAATGCGCGACATCACCCGCGGCGGGTGGTGGTCGGCGCCACGTCCGTCCCAGGCCAGGACGGCCTCACGGTCGGTGAGGCACAGGGCTTCGGTGCCGAGCAGTGAGCGCAGTTGGCGGGTGGCCTTGCGAGCGGTGTCCTCGGTGAGTCCGGCACGCAGGGGCGGGGCCGCGAGGGAGGCCGTGTGCAGGGTGTGGAAGGTCGCCCGCTCGACCGGGGTGCCTAGGTCGAGGTCGGGGCCGGAGCCGCTCCGTGCGCTCGCCCGGCCGAGCCAGAAACCGCCGGCGGCGAGCACGACGGCCGTGACGGCGAAGAGGGCGACGAGGGCGGCCGCGGTCATCGTTGCCTCCTGGGGGCCATCGGGTCGGGGGCGTCGTCTCCGCTGCTCCGCCGTTGCCCGCCCTCGGGCTGCGGGCGGCCCAGCATGTCCTCGGGGAGGTGAAGACGAGCCAGGATGGCGGCGGCTCCGGCCGGGACGTGCCGCGGTGTCGCGAGGGACACCAGCACCATGGTGAGGAAACCGAGCGGCACCGACCAGACGGCGGGCCAGGCCAGGAGGGTGTTGATCCAGCCCTCCGGGACGACACCGGCCCGGGTCGCCAGAACTGCGCTCAGGGCCGCACCTCCTCCGGCGACGAGGCCGGCCGTGGCGCCCGGCGGTGTCAGCCGGCGCCACCAGATGCCGAGGACGAGCAGCGGGCAGAAGGAGGACGCCGAGACGGCGAAGGCGAGCGCGACCGCGTCCGCGACCGGTACGTGGGTGGCGACGACGCTCAAGACGCACGGAACCACCATGGCGATGACGGTCGCCAGACGGAAGTACCGGACGGCGGGTGAGGGAAGCACGTCCTGGGAGAGGACACCTGCGACGGACATGGTCAGCCCGGAGGCGGTGGACAGGAAGGCGGCGAAGGCACCGCCGGCGAGCAGCGCGCCCAGCAGCTCCCCCGTCACTCCCCCGATCACGTGCTGCGGCAGGACGAGCACGACGGCGTCGGCCGCGCCGGTGAGGGCGAGCTCGGGCGCGTAGACCCGGCCGAGGGCGCCGTAGACCGGCGGCAGCAGGTAGAAGGCTCCGACGAGCGCGAGGACGACAAGGGTGGTACGACGCGCGGCCTGCCCGTTGGGGCTGGTGTAGAACCGGACCGCGACGTGGGGCAGGCCCATGGTGCCGAGGAAGGTCGCCAGGATCAGTCCGTACGTGGCGTACAGCTGGTAGCCCTCGCGCCCGCCCGCGAGGGGCTGGGACCAGAGCGGAGCGGTGCCTGTGGCGGCCCGCTGGGGGACCTCGGCGCCACTGGGGAAGGACAGCTGGGTCGCGGCGTTGATGCGGTGCGTCCCCTCGGCCAGCGTGATCCGATCCCCGTCGTACCGGTCACCGTCGACACTGCCGACGACACCTACGGTCAGGGGTTGTTCCAGCTGGACGCGGACGGTGTTGTGGACCCGTACGACGGCGTGTTCCCGGAAGACCGCGGGAGCGTCGAACCTGACGCGGGGCGCGTCGTCACCGAACCAGGCGGCGGCGAGGAACAGTGCGGGTACGAGGAGCGCGGTGAGCTTGAGCCAGTACTGGAAGGCCTGGACGAAGGTGATGCTGCGCATGCCCCCGGCGGCGACGACCGCGGTGACGACGACCGCGACAACGAGCCCCCCGAGCCATTCGGGTGCGCCGGTGAGGATCTCCAGGGTGAGGCCGGCGCCTTGGAGCTGCGGCAACAGATAGAGCCAGCCGATACCGAGGACGAACAGGCTGGCCACCCGGCGTACCGCGGCCGATTCGAGCCGGGCTTCGGCGAAGTCGGGGATCGTGTACGCACCGGAGCGGCGCAGCGGGGCGGCGACGAGAACCAGCAGGACGAGGTAGCCGGCGGTGTAGCCGACCGGGTACCAGAGCATGTCCGGGCCCTGGAGGAGGATCAGCCCGGCGATGCCGAGGAAGGAAGCGGCGGAGAGGTACTCGCCGCTGATGGCGGCGGCGTTCAGGCCCGGCCTGACCGTGCGGGAGGCGACGTAGAAGTCCGAGGTCGTGCGGGAGATGCGCAGCCCGAGCGCGCCGATGAGGACGGTTGCCAGGACGACGAGGGCAACGGCCGTCACCGCGTAGGTCTGATTCACCGGAAGGTCCCCATGGGTGTGTTCAGCGTCCTTCGACGAGCCCGGTGAAGTCGCGCTCGTTGCGTTCGGCCCGGCGGACGTAGCGGCGGGCGATGAGCCACATCACCGGGTAGACGGCCACGCCGAGTACCGCCCAGAGGAGCGGGTCGGACGGGGCGAAGGAGCCGAGCGCGGCGGCGGGGAGGGCGAACAGCAGTGGGAGGGTGCCGACGAGGAGGAGGAGCGTGCCGAGCGCGTACAGGGCTGCGCGCAGTTGGCTTCGCATCAGGGAGCGGACGTAGACGTCGCCGAGGGCGGTCTGCTCGGTGATCTCGCTGCGGGCCGGACGGTCGCGTGGCGGGCGGCGGACGCGTCTGGGCACGCCGGTGACGACCTCCCGGCGGGGTCGGTGTTCTGCAGGCATCGCGTCCGCTCCCGAATCTGGTGGCGGTCCTCCCGGGCAGCTGCCCGGGAGGCTTCGCAGCCTACAGAGCGGCGACGGAAGAAGGTAGGTTATGGGCGATTACGTCCCGTTACCTTCTGTCGGCTCCCGCGCCTGCGCGTCCCGGGTGGCAGCCAGAGCGATCTCCAGTTCCACGAACGACTCCTCGGCCCGGCGGAAGGCGACTTCGAGAGCCGCTTCCGCGTGGGGGCCGAGGAGGCCGCGCGCGGACCCCTCGATCTCGTCGAGGACATCGGCCCAGCGACCGGCCGCGGCCTTGGCCCCGGCGAGGAGCGCGGTGACGTCGTCCGGGCGTGAGGACCGGATCCGCGCCAGCCCCCGGAGCTCGTGCAGCAACGCTTCCATGTCGGACATCCGTCCTCCTCCACCCGTGTGATGATCAAGGGTAGAAGGGGGCGGGGGCCCGGACCATCGATTCGGGCTGCTGTTCGGCCAACGGACCCTTCGCGTCGCCGGACGTACCGGTCGGCACGGCGGGCGGCGTCCGGCGCGCGCCGGACGGCGGCCGAGCGCCGGGGAACGGACGCCGGAAGTCAGCCCCGTGCTCGGCGCATCAGGAGATCGCGCAGCTGGCGGGCGTGGCGGCGGCTGACCGCGAGTTCCACCGTTCCCACGCGCACGGTGGTGGTCCCGGAGTCCAGCCGCAGTTCATCGATGCGGCCGAGAGCGACGAGACGGCTGCGGTGTATGCGCACGAAGCCGCGGGAGGACCAGCGCTCCTCCAGCGTGCCCAGGGGGATCCGTACGAGGTGGCTGCCCTCGGCCGTGTGCAGCCTTGCGTAGTCGCCGTGGGCCTCGATGTAGGCGATGTCACCGACCGCGATGAACCGGGTGACCCCTCCGAGTTCCACCGAGATGTACTCGGCCGCGTCGTCGGCCACGGAGGCTCCCGTGGCCCGGGGCCGCGTCTGCGCGTCCTCGGCCGGGGCGGGTTCCTCGCGCGCGGACTCGGCCAGCTCGCTAGCCCGGCGCACCGCCTCCGACAGGCGCTCGCGCCGGACCGGCTTGAGGACGTAGTCGACCGCCTTGAGGTCGAACGCCTTCACCGCGAAGTTCTCGTGAGCCGTGACGAACACGATCAGCGGAGGGCGGGCGAACCCGGCGAGGAGCTTGGCCACGTCGAGCCCGGTCAGTCCCGGCATGTGGATGTCCAGGAAGACCACATCGATAGCGTCCGCGCCGTCGGGTCCGGCGTCGAGCGCCCGGCTGATGCGGCGCAGCGCTTCAGTGGCGTCGGTCGCGCCCTCGGCGCTGTCGACCCTCGGATCGGAGCGCAGCAGGTACAGCAGTTCCTCCAGCGCGGGCTTCTCGTCGTCGACGGCCAGTACGCGCAACATACCGCCCATTTTACGGGCGCAGCGGGGGGCGGGCCACGGACGCCGGGCTCACGTCGTTCCCCGCTCCGGCGCGAGCGGCCCGGAACACCCCGCACGGATCGCCCGCGGTCCGGGGACGTCGGCTTCCGGCAGGGGGCCGAAGCGAGGGAGCTCTATCAGACGGCAGCCGCACCCGCGCAGCCGGTCGGCCACGTTCAGGGCCTCGCCGTCGTCCAACGCGAACACGAACAGGCCCGGGATGAGCAGCGTGGCGATCCAACCCCCCTCGATGTACCGCACGAGGCGTTCCAACTGCGGGAGGCCGTCCACCGGCCGCCGGCCGTTGTCCAGGTATTCGGCGGGCTCCGGCAGGCAGTTCCGGTGGGCGAGCCATCCCAGCGCACGGCGATGACACTCCATCCCCGTACTGTCATAGGGGTAGCACCGCAGATACATGGCAGTCCGTACATGACCGACATCCTGTCGGGGGAACGTGAGCATGCTGTCCTCACCTTCTCGTCTCAGGACGTGCCGCCGTGCCGACGGATCCGTTGTCCGGCTGCTGCGCGACAGGCGGTGAACCGGTCGGCATGGTGGGTGCGAACACGATCAGATCAGCCGTTGCCTTCCGTACGCCGAGTGGGCCCCAGCGGTCCCCGCTGCGCCTGGGCGGTGGATCCGGGGTCGCTTCCCGCTCCGCGGACGGACACCGAGCGGGGCGGCCGTACTGAACCTCGTCCGGGGTGGGGCGTGGCGGTCGCACCGGTACGTGCCGGCGCCGTCGGGGCTCGATCGCCGGTCGCCTCCGTGGCCGTCGCCCTTTGCCGACCGTTTCGCCGCGGCCTGCGGTCCATCCCAGCCCACGAGGCCCCCCGCCGATAGGCGTCGCGGTGGGGCGTGCGGCGAACGGTCGCACCGTGCGGCCAGCGGTCCGCCGAGCGGTCGAACGGTGCCGGCCGGGAACCTGGAGCGATGTCGCTGTAACCGGACGGGACCGGTGGGTGAGCCCGCCCGCCGAAGACACCGAACGGGCGTGCCGACACCACCGCTCGCCGCTTCACCACCAGCGGCTTCGGGGCAACTGCCGGCGGCCGGGCAGCCCCCATGCCGCTCCCCCGGCGCCGGGCCTGGTGGCCGCCGGGGAGCGGACCGCCGGCCCGGGTCGCTGCGGCCGCTCGGGGTCTCTACGGCCTCGCGGCAGGCGCGGACCCGCGTTCGACGGCTTCGTCGCTCCGTGCGGGAGGCGTCTCGCGACGATGTCGGGGCAGGCGCGGTCGGCGGTGGCGAATTCCCTTCTGCGGGCGGGGAGTCGGCAGGGGTCCCCCGGCTCCTGACTGCCGAGTTGCCCGGCCGTGACAGGAGGCTTCCGGGCTGGTGAGGTACCCGGGGTGGTGCGGAGGCGGTCCCATGGCCGGTGAGGGCGAGGTTCGGCTTTGTCAGGGGCGCCTCTGTGCGGGGAACTTGGGGAGCTGGGCTTGGATCAGGCTCATCACCGAGCTGTCGGCCAGCGTGGTGGTGTCGCCGATGTCGCGGCCCTCGGCGATGTCGCGCAGCAGGCGGCGCATGATCTT
>NZ_JBVHHE010000069.1:0-21551 GCF_055561235.1 Kitasatospora sp. NPDC022856
GTCGACGGTGGGTGACGGGGTGTCGGCGGGGGGTGCGGATCGTGGGGGGTGGGGGTCCGGGGTCGGGTGGCGCGCACCACAGCCCTCACCCGACGCCCGGAGGGCCACTACCCACGGTGACGATTTCGGGCCCCGAAACGGCGGGGCGCCCGGTCCCGCGCCGGTACCCCGGTCAGTTCGCGGCGTCCCGGACGTCGTCCGCCGACGCCGCCTCCGGGCTCCGGCCGGCCCGCAGCCGCGACCCGGAGCAGCTAGCGGAGCGGCGCCCCGAACGCGGCCGGCCGGCGGATCGACGACCGGCGGGCGCCGGCCCACCCCCGTGGGACCGGCACCCGCCGCGTCGTCAGCCCGCCGGCCGGCCGGCGGAGCGCCGCAGGTGTTCGGCGAGGGCGAGGAAGACGAAGAAGTTCGGGATCGTGCTCACGGCGGCGTGGGTCAGGGCCCGCCACCGGCCGGCGACCCTGAGCTTGACGAAGCCGTCGAAGACCTTGATCTCCTGGATCTCCTGCCACTGCGCGGACTCGCGGGCCGAGCCGACGGCGTCCACGGTCAGCCAGAGCCGGCCGAACTCCAGCCGCCCGCCCGAGTCCAGGGCGGCGACCGCCCCGGGGAGCTGGGCCCGGGTGACGGCCTGCTGGAGCGCCGGCCCCCACTCCCGCGGGTTGCTGAATCCGCCCTTCTCGGCGACCTCGCCCGACCCGTCCGCCCGGCCGCGCAGCACGACCTTCGCGCCGTCCACGTCGGTGAGCGTGTACTCGTAGGACGTGTAGCCGCCGACGCCGGTGTGCCGGACGGTGTTCTGGAGGACGGACGTGCTCTCGTAGCGGACGGCGTGGACCCGGCCCTTCACCACGGCGGTGAGACCGCGCTCGTGGAGGTCGAGCCGGACGCCCTGGTTCTTCGCCGTCGTGGACCGTTCCTTCCAGATGCCCAGCGGGACCAGCAGCAGCAGTCCGAGCGGGATGACCGCCAGCGCCGCCGCCTCGGTGAGCGAGAGCACCAGCGCCAGCCCCCCGAAGACCACCGCCCCGATCACCGCGCAGCCGAGCGAACTCGCCTGCGACCGGGTGCCCGGGTAGACCGCCACCCGGTCACCCAGCCGGTTGCGGACCGCCGCCTCGTCGATCAGCGTCAGAAGCTCGCTCCGGCCGTCCGCGAGGCCGTCCTGTCCGGTCATGCGCTGTCCTCTGCCTCGTGTTCGGGGTGTTCGTCGCGTCCGTGGTGTTCGCGGTGACCGGGCGGGCCCGCCGCGGCGGTGCGGGCCCACCGGTCGGCCGGGGCTCAGCCCGCCCGGTCGAAGGCGGCCTGGAGCCGGGGGACGTAGTCGGCGAGCGCCGGCGCCCAGCAGCCGTAGTTGTGGCCGCCGTCGCAGGTGGGCGACAGGGTCGAGCCGTCGCCGTAGTCGACGTAGCGGCTGGCGATGCCGAGCTGGTTCAGCCGGGTGCGGACGGTGTCGGTGGCGATCGCCGTGAAGTGGTCGATGGGCCCCCGGTCGCCGGTGTAGAGGGCGACGTCGGTGGCGGCCAGCTTGGCCAGGTTGGCGCCCGCGGCCGGGTTGACCTCGTTCCAGACGTGGTCGGCGCCGAAGACCGGGTAGGGCGAGCCGAAGATCGCGTCGCTGTCGACGTAGGGCCCGTAGCCGACGCACTGGCCGCTGCCGGAGGTGCTCACGGCGCACCACGCGCCCGGGAGGTTGAGTTCGGTGGCCAGGACCGTGGCGCGGATCTCGGTCATGCCGAGGTCGATGCCGCCGGACAGCGAGGCGACGTGGCCGAACAGGTCGGGCCGGAACTCGGCGTAGCGCAGCGCGCCGTAGCCGCCCATCGACAGGCCGACGACGGCCCGGTGCGACCGGTCGCCGAGGGTGCGCAGGTTGGCGTCGATGAAGGGGACGACCTGGCTGGTGTGGAAGGTCTGCCAGTTGGCCGCGCCGAGCACGGTGTTCTGCATGACCCAGTCGGCGTACCAGCCCTTGAGGCCGCCGTCCGGGACGACGGTGATCATCGCGTCGGAGTGCAGGGCGGGCGCGGCCGCGACGTCGTCCACGGTGCCGGCCCCGCCGTGCAGGAAGTACGTCACCGGCCAGCGCCGGCCGGGGTCGGCGGCGTAGCCCCGGGGGAGGAGGATCCGGATCTTGTGCGTGCCGGAGAGCTGACCGGTGGTCACGGTCAGCGTGAAGTCGGTGTCCGAGTGCACGTCGGGGGCGCCGACCTGGGTCAGGCCGAACCCGTCGGTGAAGGTCGGCGGGGCTGGGTCGGCCGCGTGCGCGGGCGCACCGACGAGCAGCGCGGACACGGCCATCGCCGCGGCGACGACGGCCGCCCTGGCGTGCCGGCGCCAGGCGGGCGGGAAGGAGGTCATCGAAGGTCCTCTCGGGGTGGGTGCAGGGGGGAGCGGGCCCCGCGGCCGGGCGACGGACGGGGGCGGGGCGCGGTGCTACAGCGCGCAGTAGGCGTCGACCGTCGCCTTGCCGGTGTCCTGCTGGCCCTTCGTCCCGGCGAGCAGGTGGAACTCGTTGTTGGCGCGCGCGACCTGCCTGGCGCCGTCGTCGCTGGTGTACCAGTCGCTGAAGTAGCCCAGTACGGCGCCGTTGTGGCTCCAGGCCCACTGGCCGCACGGCAGCTGCACGTGGATGATGCCCAGGCCGTAGCCCACGGTGCCGTCGGCGGTCACCGGGACGGTGGTCTTGAGCTCGGCCTCCTGCGCGGGTGCCAGGAGCCGGCCGGTGACCAGGGCCCGGGAGAAGGCCGTCAGGTCGTCCAGGGTCGACACGATCGCCCCCGCGGGCCCGAAGGTCTGGACGTCGGAGACGGTGACGTCCCTGATGCCGATGCCGATCACCGGGTACTCGTAGCCGTGCAGGTGGTTGCCGGAGATGGTCGGATCGCTGGTCGGGAAGGTCGTGTCGGCAAGGCCGAGCGGTTCGATGATCCGCTGCCGGATCTCGGCGGCGGCGTCGTTGCCGGTGACGGCCTTGATCACCATGCCGGCCAGGACGTAGTTGGTGTTGGAGTAGCTCCACTGCCCGCCCGGAGTGCCGGTGGGCCGGTGCTGGGCGAGGCCGAGGTTCACCAGGGTCTGCGCCGGCCAGGCCTTGGTGGGCTCGGTGTTCAGCGCGTAGGACAGCGCGAACCCGGTGTCCTTGGCGTAGTCGGGCAGGCCGGAGGTGTGGTTCAGCAACTGGCGGATCGTGATCGTGCTGCCGTCGTAGCCGTTCGCGGCGACCGCGCCGGGCAGCCACTTCGCGACGGTGTCGTCGAGGGACAGCCGCTGCTCGCCCTCCAGCTGGAGCAGCACGGTGGCGGTGAACGCCTTGGTGTTGCTGCCGATCCGGAACCTGGCCTTCGGATCGGCGGGCACCCTGGTGGACAGGTCGCCGACGCCCGCGTGCACGTACTGGGTGGTGTCACCCTGGCGGACCAGGCCGATCACGCCGGGGTATCCGTCGGCGACCCCCTGCTGGGCGCCGGCCTGGAGGAGGCCGGCGGCGGTCGGGGTGTCGGCGTGCGCCGGCCCGGCACCGGCGAGGGCGGCGAGCGCCAGCGCCGCGCCGGCGGCGGTCAGACGTAGGGGTTTCATCGGACTCCTCGGGCTGCGGGTGGTCATGGCGGCGCGCGGTGCTCGCGACCGGTCCGGTGGGCCCGGACCGTCGGCGCGGCGCCGACCTGGTACCCGTGATCCTGCGGGCCGGCCGCCCCGGCGGACAGGCCATCGCACCGGCCACATGTGACCGGCCCCGCTCCGGCCCGCGGATGCCCGCCCCCGGCCTGCGGATTCCCGCGCCCCACCCGGGCGGCGCCGGCAGGCCGGGCGCCGACGGTCACGGCGTACCGGCCGGTGCGGGCGGGAAGGTGGCCGGTGCGTACTTGCCGTGCTGCTGGCGGAAGGTGCGGCCGAGGTGGTGCTGGAGCCGCTCGTGCCGGAACTGGTAGACGGCGCCGGTCTGGCGAAGCACGCCGCGCTGGTAGGCGTCGTCCAGGAACGCGACCGGGCGCCAGGGCAGCCGGCCGGTCAGCGGCAGCCAGACCCGGGCCAGCACCAGCCACTGGCCCCAGGCGGTGAAGGCGAGCAGATAGGCGACCGTCCCGCCGATCCCGCCGACCGCCCCGATGAACAGGCCGTCCGCCAGCCCCCAGTTCAGCGGACCCAGGACGCCCTGGAACAGGTCGACGACCAGGCGCCCGCCGCCGGCGATGGTGAGGGTGAGGGCCGGCGCCAGGACGAGGAACTGCCGGGCCACCGTGGCGCGGTTGGCGCTGAGCAGGCTGACCGGGGTGGCCGAGGAGGTGACGTCCACCGGCGCCTCCAGCGCGGCCGAGAGCCCGAAGACCAGGCCGGCCGCCGACCCGAAGGTCAGCCCGAGGCAGAGCATGTTGATCAGGGTGCCTTCGAGGACGTCCGGGTCGGTCAGCGGGGAGCCCGCGTATAGCGCGCGTTCCAGCGCGAGCGCGCAGGCGCAGCCGACGCCCATCAGGGACCCGCCGAGCAGACCGTCCCCGAACCGGGCGAGGAAGGTGCGGACCGGCCGCCGGCCGAGGCTGTCATGGGTGCCGGGCAGCCGCAGCCGCACCCGGGACGGCTCGAAGACCTCCCCGCCGCCGAAGGTGATCAGGATCGCGTACACCGACCCGAAGGCGAGCCCGGCCACCGGCCCCATCAGGCTGCCCTGCAGCAGCACCTCGCCGGCCCCGGTGCCGAAGCCGATGCCGAGCAGGCTGACGAACAGTCCGACGAACCAGTCGGCGAGGGCGACGCTCAGCGAGGTGGCCACGACCACGGCCAGGACCCGGGTCGAGCGCGGCAGCGTGTCGCCGAGCTGCCACCAGGCGAGGTCCTGCCGGTCGTGGTCGAGCCGGACCAGGTGGTGCGCGAGGTGGCCGAGCCAGTGCTGGGCGCGACCGGTGTCCCAGCCCGTCGGCCGGCCCGGTCGGCCGGCGGCGTCCCGCTCCGGGGCGCGGCGGCGGTACACCGCGGGGACGAAGCCCGCCAGCAGGTGCTCTTCCAGGGACTTCGCGGTGGGGAAGCGGGCGGTGTCGAGCAGTTCGGCGGGGTCGCGGCCGGGTGTCTCGCTGTAGGCGGTGCGCGCCAGGATCACCATGAGCGGCGTGGTCAGCACCGCGGCGAGGGCGGCGCCCGCCCCGCTCTCCCCGGCGCGCAGCTCGTCGAGCACGGTGTCCCACAGCGACCCGTCCTCGCTCCCGTCCTCGCTCCCGTCGGCGGCGGCGTCGCCGCGGCCGACCGACCGGGCCGTCCGGGGCAGGTAGTGGCCGAGGTCGTCGAGGGTGAGGTCGGCGAGCGTGATGCCGGCCGCCCAGAGCAGCGGCGCGTGCGCCTCCTGGACGGCCTCGGCGAACTCGTCGTGCCGGCTGGTGAGGACGAGCGGCAGGGTGGTGGCGTTGAGGGCGTCGAGGGCCTCCCGCCGCAGGCCCTCCGCGATCTCGTCGAACCCGTCGAGGACGGGGAGGACGAGGTCGGCGTCGACCAGCGCGGCGGCCAGCGTCGACCCGTGCGGTCCCCGGCGGGCCAGGTGCGGGTGGTCGCGCAGCAGCCGCCCGACCAGCCAGTCCCGCAGCGCGGTGGTGGTCGGGTCCCAGGAGCCGAGACTGAAGATGACCGGGACCCGGCCGGCGGCGCCCGGGGCCTCCAACTGGTCCAGGACGAACCTGATCGTCAGGATCGACTTGCCCGAGCCGGCCCGGCCGAGGATCACCAGCCGCCCGGAGGAGATCCGCCGGTAGACCTCCGCCACGCTCCGCAGGTCACCGCTGAGGTCCATCGGGCGGGGGGCGGCCCCCGGGCCGAGCCGCTGGATGTTCTCCGAACGGTCCGTCAGCCCGGCCGGTGCCCGCTGCCACCGGACCGGGAGCGGGAACGGGTCGTGGACCCGGCGCTGCGCCTCCTCGCGGCGCCAGCGGCGTCTGACCTCGCCGGCCAGCTCCTGCGCGGCGTCGGCCAGCGCGCCGGGCACCGGGCGGGGCGCGGGTGGCGCGGGGGTCTCGGGTGGCGCCGACGGGCCGGGGGCCGGGGACTCGGCGGCCGGGCCGCCGGGTGGCGCGGGCGCCGGTTCGAGCGGCGCGGGAGCCGGCCGGGGCACCGCGGGAGCCGACGCGCCGCGCGCCTCGGCGAGCGTGCTCGCCAGCTGCCGGCGGTCCTCCGCGCTGATGTCGAGGGCGTCGGCCAGCAGGTTGACCGTACCCAGTCGATGGTCGCTGGACCTGCCGCTCTCCAGCCGGCGGATGGTGCGCACGCTCACGCCGGAGCGCTCCGCCACCTGTTCCTGCGTCAGGCCCGCCTGGCCGCGCAGCCGGCGTAACAGCGTGCCGAGCTGATCCGTCAACGGGGCGCCTCTCTACTCGCCGGTAATCGCCGGTGAGCCTACCGGTGACGACCGGTCAGCGATGTCCGGCCGGTTGGCCTGTCCACGGAACATGACGAACGCCACAATCGCTGCCTTCGTGCAGGCGCTGTGCGGCGAGAAGCGAGGAGTCGACGTGGCCTACCGCTACTGGTGCGGTGAGTGCAGTTCCAGGACGGCCTGGCTCGGCGAGTCCGAGGGGGAGCGGCAGCAGGTCGAGCACTACGCGAAACGGCATCCCGGCATCCCGCCCGGCGGCCAGGTCGAGGTCGGCAGAAGACTCGACGCCGGCCGCGGCTGGCTCGCGCCGGCCGCGGCCGCGCTCGTCCTGCTGATCGTCGTGGTGGCCGTGGTGGCCGTGGTGGCCGTGGTGACCCGGTACCGGTAGGCCGCGCCGCCGCCGGCACCGGCCGCCCTTGGCCGGTCCGTGGCCTGTCCCGGCCGGTCGGCCGGAGCCCAGCATGGGCGCCGGGGCCGCACGCTCCCGGGGGCCGTGTCCGGTGCCCCGGCCGGCGGCACCCCACCCCTCCCGGCAACCGAAGGAGATCCATGTCCACTTCACCGCAGCCGGGGCAGGCCCTCACCCGGCGCTCGCTCCTGCGGACCGGGACCGGGCTCGCCCTGGGCACCGGCCTCGCCGTGGCCGCCGGGGTCGCCGCCGCCGGGCCCGCCGCCGCGACCAACGGCGTCGGCCAGACCGGCGCGCCCCTGTGCCAGCTGCCCGGTGACTCGGCGAGCCGGTACGGGCTGGGCAGCGGCGACCTGGGCATCCCGTACTACCGGGAGCACGACAACACCTGGGGCTACGTGTTCGGCGACTCCTTCGACACCGGCAACGGCTACCTCGGCTCCCCGGTGATGCTGAACCAGGCGACCTTCGACCGCTCCGGGGCGACCCCGATCTCGTTCGGCTACGCCGTGCCCGACGGTTCCGCGGCCCAGCTCCTCGACTACGGCCACGGAACCGACAACGGCCACGGGGTGGAGAGCACCCGGATCCCGAACGACTGCATCGAGTTCGGCGGCCGCACCTACCTCCAGTACACCTCGGTGGCGCGCGGCATCGGCCCGGACCCGTTGCCCGCCGGCGAGGACGGCTCACTGATGTCGGGCGTCGCCTACTCCGACGACTCCGGCCGGACGTGGACCGACTACCCGTACCACTGGCCCGGCCAGGACCAGGGCGTCAACCAGTCGATGTACGGGATGTGGTCCTTCGCCGGCATCGACCCGGACGGCTGGCTCTACATCTACTCCAAGCGCTGGAACGGCACCCACAAGAACACCGCGGACCAGGGCGCGATCCAGTTGTTCCGGATCGACCCGGACGCGTTCCGGGCCGGCGACTTCGGGGCCCAGCAGAACTGGGCGTACGACGGCGGCTGGCACTGGGCCACCGACGGCACCCCGCCGACCCCGCTGTTCGGCCCCGGGAACAACATCGGCGAGTTCTCCGTGAAGCGGATCGACGGCCGCTACTGCATGAGCTACCTCGACCTGACGGACGGTTCGATCTGCACGCGCACCGCGCCCCGGCCCGACGCCGCGTGGTCGGCGCCGGTCCCGCAGGTCGTGGCGAGCAACCTCTGGCCGCCGAACCACTGGGGCCGGCCGCAGGTCGAGAGCCTCTACGGCGGCTACATCCACCCCGGCAGCGCCGGCGCGAACTCGCTGACGCTGATCGTCTCCCAGTGGACCGCGCAGGGCGCCTACCGGGTACTGCAGTTCGACGGGATCCGGCCGTAGTGCGCGCCCCGCAGCGGCCGTCACGGCCGCCCCTCAACACCCCGCGACCCCCGCACCGGAAGGAGTCCCCGTGAGACTCGCCGTCCTGACCAGAGCGCTGGTGGGCGCGCTGCTCCTCTCCTCCGCCGTCCTCGCCACCACCGGCCCGGCCGCCGCGGCCACCGACGGCGCCAAGGACGTGACCTACCGGGGCACCACGCTGCGCGTCCCCGGCACCTGGCCGGTGATCGACCTGGACGCGGCGCCGGACACCTGCGTGCGGTTCGACCGGCACGCCGTCTACCTCGGCCGCCCCGGCGAGAACCAGGACTGCCCGTCCCACCTGCGGGGACGCAGTGAGGCGATCCTGGTGCAGCCGGCCCTACCCGGCGCGGAGCGCGGGGCACGGGAGAACACCGCCTCCCGCGAGATCACGGCGACCACCGGCGCGGTCACCGTCACCGCGGCCTACGGCACCGACCGGGCGGCGGTGGCGACCGTCCTCGACCGGGCCGGTCTGCCGCAGCCGCGCCGGACGGCGCAGGCACCGCGGAGCGCGGCCGACCCGGCCGGCGCCGGCGCGGCGCTGACCGCCGCGGTGGACGGCGGCGCCACCAACCACACGGGCCAGGGCTTCGACCCGTGCGCGGCCCCGAGCTCGTCCACCATGCGCACCTGGATGGACGCCTCGCCCTACGGCGCGATCGGCATCTACATCGGCGGCGTCAACCGCACCTGCGACCAGCCGAACCTGACCGCCGACTGGGTCGCCCGGCAGGCCTCGATCGGCTGGCACTTCTTCCCGCTGTACGTCGGCCACCAGGCGCCGGGCGCCTGCCCCGGCTGCGCCACTATCCCCTCCGCGGCCCAGGGCGCGGCCGACGCCGACGACGCGATCGCGCAGATGTCGGCCCTCGGCTTCCCCCCGGGCACCCCGGTCTACATGGACAACGAGCACTACGCCCCGTCGTACTCGGGCCTGGTCCTCGGCTACCTGTCCGCCTGGACCACGCAGTTGCACGCCCGGGGCTACCTGTCGGGCGTGTACGGCAGCGCCGGCAGCACGATCTCCGACCTGGTCGCCCACTACTCCTCCTACGCGATGCCGGACGTCATCGACTTCGCGGCGTGGCCGGGCAACGGCAGCACCAGCACCTCGGACCCGGCGATCCCGGACCACCTGTGGGCGAACCACCAGCGGATCCACCAGTACACCGGTGGCCAGAACGAGACCTACGGCGGCATCACCATCAACATCGACGCCGACTACCTGGACGTCCGACTGGCGCCCACCGCCAGGGGGTGGGACGACTTCGGCGACGGCCGGCAGAACCCGGCGATCGGCCGGCAGGCCAACGGGGCGATGGTCGCGTTCGCGGTCTCGCCGGACCAGCAGGGGCTGTTCTTCCGCGAGCAGACGGCACCGAACGGCGGCTGGGGAACGTGGCAGCGGCTCGGCGGTCCGGTCGGCGGCCTGCCGGTGGTCGGCCGCGACCCCGACGGGCGGCTGGAGCTGTTCGTCCTCGGCCCCGGCCGGAGCAGCATCCAGCACAGCTGGCAGACCACGCCGAACGGCGGCTGGAGCACGTGGGACACCTCCTTCGGGCCCGCGGCGTCGGGCCTGAGTGTCGGTCAGAACGCGGACGGTCGGCTGGAGGTGTTCGCGGTGGCGCCGGATCGCAGTTCGATCTCGCACATCTGGCAGACGGAGCCCAACGGCGGGTGGAGTGGCTGGAACGGTGACGGCGCCGGGCCGTTCGGGGGTCCGACCGGTGGTGCGCCGGTGGTCGGTCACCAGGCCGACGGGCGGATGGCGGTCTTCGTGTTGGGACCGAACGGCAGCGGGGTGGCGATCCGTGAACAGGCGGCCCCGTCCGCCGGCTGGGGCGCCTGGAACGGCTCCTTCGGGCCCGCGGCATCCGATGTGAGTGTCGGTCAGAATGCGGACGGTCGGCTGGAGGTGTTCGCGGTGGCGCCGGATCGCAGTTCGATCTCGCACATCTGGCAGACGGAGCCCAACGGCGGGTGGAGTGGCTGGAACGGTGACGGCGCCGGGCCGTTCGGGGGCCCGGCCGGTGGTGCGCCGGTGGTCGGTCACCAGGCCGACGGGCGGATGGCGGTCTTCGTGTTGGGACCGAACGGCAGCGGGGTGGCGATCCGCGAACAGGTCGCCCCGTCCGCCGGCTGGGGCGCCTGGAACGGCTCCTTCGGCGGCGCCGCCGCGACCGTGAACGTCAGCCGCAACGCGGACGGCCGGCTGGAGGTGTTCGCCCTCGCCCCCGGCGGAGCCAACATCTCGCACATCTGGCAGAACGCGCCCAACGGCGGCTGGAGTGCCTGGAACGCCGACGGCACCTTCGGCGGCGCCGCCTGGGTGGGTGTATGAACACGTCGAGAGGAACGGTCGAGACCGCGATGCCACCGCGCACCCGCCCCGCCAGCCACGCGTCGCACGCCTCCAGGGCCACGGCCCCCGGTGGCCGGCGCCGGCCGGATCAGCGCGCGAGGAGGCGCCGGAGCCAGCGGGTACGGGCGTCGCGGGCGTCCCGGGCCAGCGCCGAGTGCGGCGCGAGGGTGTCGAAGCCGTGGCAGGCACCGGGCCACACGTGCAGTTCGGCCCGGCCGCCGGCCTGCCAGAGCGCCTGGGCGTAGGCGACGTCCTCGTCCCGGAGGGTCTCGGCCGATCCGACGTCGATGTAGGCCGGGGGCAGCCCGGACAGGTCGGTGGCGCGGGCGGGGGCCGCGTAGGGCGGGAGGTCCGCGGCACCGTACCGGTCACCCAGCAGGGCCTGCCACGCGGTGGCGTTGGAGACGCGGTCCCAGGTGTCGGTGCCGGCCAGCTGGTGGCTGGAGAAGGTGCGGTCGCGGTCGTCCAGCATCGGGCTGAGCAGCAGTTGCCCGAGCGGGACGGGCCCGCCCCGGTCCCGGGCGAGCAGGGCGAGCGCGGCGGCGAGCCCGCCGCCGGCGCTCTTGCCGCCGAGCACGATGCGCGCCGCGTCGATTCCCAGCCGGTCGGCGTGCGCGGCCGCCCAGGTGAGGCCGGCGTAGCAGTCCTCCACCGGTCCGGGGTACCGCGCCCGCGGCGCCAGCCGGTACTCGACGGAGATGACGGCCAGCTCCAGCGGGAGCGCCCACTCCCGCAGCACCCGGGGGAGGACGGACCAGGCGTTGCCCATGACCATGCCGCCGCCGTGCAGGTAGTACAGCAGCGGCAGCGGCCGGGAGATCCCGGCGGGCCGGGCGCTCAGCAGGGTGACCTCCGGCCCGTCCGGCGGTCCCGGTACCCGGAGTTCGGCCACCTCGAAACGGCCGCCGTCGGTCAGCTCGTGGACGGCGGGCCGGGGCCGGGTCGCGGTGTCCCGGGCCTGGCGGGCCGCCAGGTTCGCCGGGGTGAGCGGCTCCCCGGCCGCGTCGCCCAGAGCCGCCAGCGCGGCGGCCAGCTCGGGGTCGAACGGGGGCGCGGTCCGGGCCTTCGGGGCGGGGCCGGGTGCGGCCGGCGGGTGGGCGACGCTCATGCCGGGCCGTCCGGTCGAGCCCCGGCGCGCCGGCCGGGCGGGACCGGGGGGAGGCAGCACGTCGAATGAACGAGGTCCATAGGGCCAGTCAATCACCCGTCCGGCCGGGCGGCGGCCGGTCCGCCGCTCCGGTGGGCGGTCCGGCTCCGGCCCACCCCGGGCGGCCCGGTCGGGCGGGGGCCGGGAGAATGGCGGCCATGACCACCACCCTCGATCACCCCGCCGCCGTCGCCGCGGAGACCGCCCGCTTCGTCGCCGTCGTCCGTGCCGCCGACCCGTCCACCGCGGTGCCCACCTGCCCCGGCTGGACGCTGGCCGACCTGGTGCGTCACGCCGGGAGCGTGCAACGCTGGTTCACCGTGCTGCTGCGGCAGCGGATCCAGGAGCCGCCGCGCAGCCGGGAGGTCGACCTGCGGCTGCCGGAGGGGCCGGACGGCTACCCCGACTGGCTGGCCGAGGCCGCGGTGGAGGCCGGTGCGGAGTTCGCCGCGGCCGACCTCGACGCGCCGATGTGGGCCTGGGGCGCCGACCAGCACGCCCGGTTCTGGGTGCGCCGGATGCTCTTCGAGACCCTGGTGCACCGCGTGGACGCGGAGCTCGCCCTGGGCCTGCACCCCGGGATCGACCCGGCGCTGGCGGCCGACGGCGTCGCGGAGTTCCTGGTCAACCTGCCCTTCGCGGCCGGCTTCGCGCCCGGGACGGCCCTCCTGCGGGCGGACGACCGGACCGTCCGGTTCACCCGCACCGACGGGGCCGGGGACTGGTTGGTCCGGCTGCGGCCCGACGGTTTCGGACTCGACCCGCAGGGTGCCGGGACGGCCGCCGACGTGACCGTGCGCGGCACCGCCGCGGACCTGCTGCTGTTCCTCTACGGCCGGTTGGACCGGGCCGCCGGCCGCTTCGAGGTGACGGGGGACGAGGGCCTGCTGGCGCACTGGGTGGCCAACTCCGCGTTCTGACTCCGCGTTGACCGGCGGGGCCGGCCGTCGCGAACGCGGCGGGCCGGGTGCGGCCGGGGCGGTGCCCCTCGCCACACCCGGCCCCGGAGGCTGGCCAGGTCGGCCCGGTCGGCCAGGTCAGACCCGGTCGGCCGCGATCAGGACGTACTGGAAGGAGCCGTCCTTGTACGAGGAGATGAACGCCTCCTCGATGCCCGTGACGAGCGAGGACGTCGCGCGCAGCTCCCAGTACGGCAGGGTCGCCGGGGTGAGGTCGATGACGGCCTGCGGCACGAGCCGGTTGTCCGCCATGGCACGCAGGTACTCCCGGCGGGAGTGGATGTTGCACTCGAAGTGCGCGTTGATCTGCGACACCCACTTCGACGGCTGCCCGTAGGCGGGGTTCCAGCAGCCCGTGATGGTGACGTACCGGCCGCCGACCGCCAGCATCCGGGAGTGCTCGGCGAAGAGGTCGTGCAGGTCGACGTACATGCTGGACTCGTTGTTCCACGAGCCCGCCACCTGGCCGGTCTCGAATGGCATGTCGAGCATGTTGCAGACCCGGGACCGGACCGAGCCGTCGATGCCGAGCTCCCGGGCGCGCCGGTTGCCGAACTCGGCCTGCTTGGCGGAGAGGGTGACGCCCTCGACCTTGCACCCGAAGCGCTGGTGGGCCATCACCATGGAGCCGCCGCGGCCGCAGCCGGCGTCCACCAGGGTGGCGTCGGGGGCGATCGGGCCCAGGTGGTCCAGCAGCACCTCCGCCTGGGCGGACTCCAGCCGGTGCAGCTCGGCGATCACCTTCTTCTCGCGCTCGCTGTCGTCCGGGTCGCCCAGCGAGGCGTGGTCGATGTCGCCGATGCCGTAGTGGTGGTGGTAGAGGCCGTCGACGTCACCGAGGCGCAGATTGACGGGCCGGGCCTCGTGGTCCCAGTAGCGGGCGATGTCGCCCTGGTAGGGCGTGGCGGGACCGGGAACGAGGCTGGTGGGCGTGGTGGGGATATCGGTCGTGGTCATGGGTCAGCTCCTTGGTTACCAGAAGTCGGGCAGGCTGTAGCGGTAGGTGTTGGTCCGGTGCCAGTCGTGGTTGCCGTCGATCCACACGGCCACGCCGCGCAGGAAGCGCAGCAGGGGCGGCGCGGGGCAGGCGGCGGCCAGGGCGGCCGCCTCGGCCTCGAAGGCGTGCATGAGGTCGTTGTGGACCTCGACCGCCTTCAGGTAGCCGTCGCGGTCGGTGCCGCCCTCCTGCTCGGCGAGTACCACCGGGAGGTTCAGGTGTCGGCCGGGGCCGGCGAGTTCCTTGGTGTAGGAGTAGAGGTCGTTGACGATCGTGGTGGCGTTGGAACCGAGCGCGATGACCCGTTGCAGGGCGGGCAGCGTGTGCAGGTCGGCGGGCAGCTCGTAGCCGCCGACGGTGTCCGTGATGGTCGGGCACGGGCGGAAGTTGTTGAACTGGCGCATCGCCAGGTACTCCCAGACCGTGGGGACGTGCTCGGTCTCGGCCCAGGCCGCCTCGGCGAGGTACCCCAGGTGCAGGCGCGCCATGTCGTGCCGGAACCGGTCCGCCTGGGACGGGCTCGCGGCGCGGTGGAAGTAGTCCATGGCGGAGCGGTAGGCGCGCCGCGGGGCGTCCTCCTGGAGCGACTCCTCCCAGGCCGGCTGGTACTCCGCCGTGGTGTGCAGGGGGTCGAGCGCGGTGTGCGCGAGGAGCAGCCGCCCGCCGAGGCCGACCGGCGAGCCGCCGTGGTCCTCGCAGTAGCAGTCGTCCACCACGTTCTCGGCGACCATCAGCCGGGCGGCGACCATCAGGTGGTCGGTGTCGGGGGCGTCGGGGTGGCAGGCGACCATGTACCGGCCGATCGAGAACCCGTCGAACTGGTCCTCCCACTCCGGCGGGTACAGCTGGACCTCGTCCACCGCCCAGGCCTTGATCCGGTTGCCGACCTCCTCGACGCGCCCGGGGTCGGGCTCCGGTACCGGGTGGTAGTAGAGGCCCGGAACGGCGCCGCCGGCCTCGGGCGGTGGCGTACGGCGGCCCGGGTGCAGGCCGCCCGTGCCGAGGCCGCTGGGGCCGCTGAGGATCCGCTCCAGGGCGGTACGGCTCATGACCGTACCGCCGAGGTGTCCCCGGTGATCTCCGGTCCGGTGTTCATGGGCATGGACGGGCCTCCCTCCGCGCAGGACCGCGCCGGATGACGGGTCGTCATCCGGCGCGACAGAAGGGGGGATCCCGCAGGTGGTACCCCCCTTGCCGTTCGCTGATCAACGGTAGGCGGGGTGGTCTCGGCCGGAGGCCTCCGGAGTGGTTGATCTACTCGATAGGGTGAATGTTCGGGAAGATCGGGTTTCAAGCGCGCGGTGTGCGCGTGGTGGGGGCGGCCGGGGCGGCGGCCGACCGGCCCGACGGCCGCCGACGGCCGGGTCCGGTACGGAGCCGGGCTCCCGCGCACACGCAGATCGGGGCCGGGTCGGGGGCGCGGAGGGCCGGGTCGGGGGGTGCGGGGCCGGAGGTGCGGATCGAGGGGTCGGGGTGCGGCGGGCGTTCCCCGCTGGGGACCGGGGACCACCGGCCCGTCGGGTCAGCCCTCGGGGTGCCGCTCGGCGTCCTCCGCCGCGGCGGCGTCCCGCCGGTCCAGGGCTTCGGCGGTCGCGGGGTACTTGGACCGCAGGCGGTCCCGGAGCGAGAGAGAGGGGCCGCCTGCCCCCTCGGAGGCCGCCGGGTCGGCGGCCGGGGCGGGGGTGGGACCGGTCACCGGGGTGGCGGCGTCATGGGCCGGGGTCGCGGAATCGGGCGCGGAGTCGGGCGCCGGGCCCGCGGGGGCGCGCAGCCGCGCCAGCTCGGCCTCCAGCTCGGCGACCCGGGACCGCAGCTGCTGCGCCTCCTGGGCGGCGTCCCGGTAGAGCTGCTTGTTGCGCTTGCCGACCTCGGAGAGGGTGTCCACCCGGTCCGCGAAGGCGTCGCGCTCACTGGCGATCGGCTGGACGATCTGGCCGGCGACCACCGCCGCGATCCAGTCGACCCACTCGTTGATCCGGGTGGTGCCCAGCGGGCCGATCAGCTCGGCGTCCTGCAGGCCGGTGAGCATGGGACGGCGGATCATGTCGGCGATGCTCCGCTGCGGGCCGCTCTGTTCGGTCACGACTGCTCCTCGATGCTTGCCCCGCGGTGGGGCGGTGGATGCCGCCGGCGTCACGGTCCGCAGGGCAGGTGCCGGTCTCCTCGGCGATCTCCAGCCTAGCCACCTGCGATTCGGCCGTCGCCGGGTGGCCGGGCCGGGGCCCCGGCGGGGGTGTTCCGGGCCGCCCGGCACCCGGTGGGGAGCGCCGGGCCTCAGTGGCCGGATCCGGTCGTCCGTGGACGTCGGACACCCCGGGTAGTTCGTGCCGCCAGGGATTTTACCGGGGGTTAACAATCGGCCACCGGGTCGACGGGTCGTGTCCGGACGGGCAAGGCGGCGGGGCCGTTCGGGCAATTGCCGTGGTGAAGCGCCCTCGCGGCCGTGATGCCTTGTGGGTACGGCCGGTTGGGCGCCGCCGACAGGCCTCTGACCTCCGGCGCTGAAGCTTGATGTCGTGTACAGAGCGACCCTTGACGCGTTCTGCTGATGCTGGTTCAGTTGCGCTGTGGCCTCACGGGAAGCACACGTATCTTACGAATCTCTCATGTATTCCACTCACAGTGATGCGATAGCCGTTGTCGGCCTGTCGTGTCGGTTACCCGGAGCTTCGACTCCCGATGAGCTGTGGCGACTTCTCCGGCACGGTGAAACCTCTGTCACGGAGGTCCCGGAAGGCCGGTGGGGTGAATTGCCGACGGATGGCGGACAAACAGTCGAAACCGGCGGATCGATACCCCGATGGGGCGGTTTCCTCGATCAGGTCGACCGATTCGACCCCGGCTTCTTCGGCCTTTCCCCGCGCGAGGCGGTCGCGACGGACCCGCAGCAGCGGCTGATGCTGGAACTCGCCTGGGAGGCCCTGGAGTACGCCGGGATCGTCCCGGCGACGCTCGACGGACGATCGGCCGGTGTCTTCTTCGGCGCGATATGGGACGACTACGCGACCCTGTTGCACCAGCGCGGTCCGCAGGCCGTCACCCAGCACAGCGTGACCGGGCTGCAGCGCAGCATGATCGCCAACCGGGTCTCCTACACCCTCGGCCTGCGCGGGCCCAGCCTGGTGACCGACACCGGTCAGTCGTCCTCCCTGGTCGCCGTCCACCAGGCCTGTGAGAGCCTGCGCGCCGGCGAGACCGACCTCGCGCTCGCGGGGGGAGTGAACCTCAACCTCGCCCCGCAGAGCGGCATCGCCGTCGCCCGGTTCGGCGGCCTCTCGCCGACCGGCCGGTGCCACACCTTCGACGCCCGCGCGGACGGCTACGTCCGGGGTGAGGGCGGCGCGGTGGTCGTCCTGAAGCGCCTCGCGGACGCGCTCGCCGACGGCGACGGGGTGCACTGCCTGATCCTCGGCGGCGCGGTGAACAACGACGGCGGCGGCGAGGGGCTCACCGCACCCAGCCCGGCGGCCCAGGAGGAGGTCGTCCGGCGCGCCTACCGCCGGGCCGGGGTGGACCCGGCGGACGTCCAGTACGTGGAACTCCACGGCACGGGCACCAAGGTCGGCGATCCGGTGGAGGCCGCGGCCCTCGGCGCCGCCCTCGGGCGGCTACGGGAGCCCGGGCGGCCGCTGGCGGTCGGCTCGGCGAAGACCAACGTGGGGCACCTCGAAGGCGCCGCCGGGATCGTCGGGCTGCTGAAGGTCGCCCTGAGTCTGCGGCACCGGGAGCTGCCGCCCAGCCTCCACTACGAGCGCCCCCATCCGCTGATTCCGCTGGACTCGCTCCACCTGCGCGTGCAGCGGGAGCTGGGGCCGTGGCCGGAGCCGGCCCGGCCGCTGCTGGCGGGCGTGAGTTCGTTCGGCCTCGGCGGGACCAACTGCCATGTGGTGCTGGCCGCCGGGCCCCTGCCGACCGCCTCGGAGCCGGGGCTCTCGGAGGGCGGGCGGACGGAGGGCGGGCCCTCGGAGGTCGGCCCCTCGGAGGTCGAGGTTGCGGAGGCCGGGGGCTCGGCGGCCGGGCCCCCGGGCGGCGGGGCGGGGGCGGCCCGGACGGTGCCGTGGCTGCTGTCCGGCCGCTCGCCGGCGGCGCTGCGGGCCCAGGCGGCCGCGCTGCTGGCGCGGCTCGACGAGCGGCCCGGGCTCCGCGCGGCGGACGTCGGGTACTCGCTGGCCGTGACGCGCTCGGCCTTCGAGCAGCGCGCCGCGGTGACCGGTCGGGACGACGCCGGGCTCCGGCGGGGCCTGACGGCGCTGGCCGGGGGCGGGCGCGCCGCCGAGGTGCTGTCGGGGCAGGCGTACGGGCCCGCCCGGCTCGCCTTCCTGTTCGCCGGTCAGGGCAGCCAGCGGCCGGGAGCGGGGCGTGTGCTCTACCAGGAACACCCGGTGTTCGCAGCGGCGTTGGACGCCGTCTGCGAGCACGTCGACGCGGCCGCGGCCGCGTCGGGAGCGGGCCCGGACCGGCCGCTGCGGGACGTGCTCTTCGCGGCACCGGGCTCCGCCGCCGCGGATCTGCTGGACGGCACCGGTGTCGCGCAGCCCGCCCTGTTCGCGATCGAGGTCGCCCTGTTCCGGCTGCTGGAGAGCCGGGGCGTCCGGCCGGACCTCCTGCTCGGCCACTCCGTCGGCGAACTGGCCGCCGCCCACGTCGCCGGGGTGTTCCCGCTCGCGGACGCCTGCACGCTGGTGACCGCCCGCGGCCGGCTCATGCAGGCGCTCCCGCCCGGCGGCGCCATGGCGGCGCTGCAGGCCGGTGAGCAGGAGGTGCTCCCGCTGCTGGCCGGCCGGGAGCACCTGGTGGGCCTCGCCGCCGTCAACGGCCCGGAGGCGACCGTGGTCGCCGGGGACGCCGAGGAGGTCGAGCGGATCGCGGCCCACTGGCGGACCGCCGGCCGCCGGACCAGAAGGCTGCGGGTGAGCCACGCGTTCCACTCCCCGCACATGGACGCCGTGCTGGACGACTTCCGCGGCGTCGTGGCGGCCCTGGACCTCCGGCCGCCGGAGCTGCCGGTCGTGTCCACGGTCACCGGCGATCTCGTCACGGCCGAGGAGTTCGGCTCGGCCGAGTACTGGGTGCGGCACGTGCGCAGGCCGGTGCGGTTCCTCGACGGCATGCGCCGGCTGGAGCGCGAGGGCGTCACCGCCTACCTGGAGCTCGGGCCGGACGGCACGCTCGCCACGATGGGCCGGGACTGTCTGACCGAGCCCGCGCGGCCGGGCGCCGGTCCCGTCCTGGTGCCCACGCTCCGCAAGGACCGGCCCGAGGCCGACGCGCTGGTCACCGCACTCGCCCGGCTGCACGTCCACGGCGTCGAGGTGGACTGGGCGGCGGAGTTCGCCGGGCACGGCGCCCGGCGGGTCGAGCTGCCCACCTACGCGTTCCAGCGGGAGCGGTACTGGCTCGGGGGCGGCGTGCTCCCGCCGGCCCCGGTGGCCGGGACGGCGACCGCGGCTCCCGCGCCTTCCGCGCCTTCCGCGCCTTCCGCGCCTGCCGCGCCTGCCGCGCCTGCCGCGCCTTCCGGGGCTGACGCGGTCGACCGGCCGGAGCGGGCGCCGGTCGGCTACCGGGGCCCGGGCGCGCTGCTCGACCTGGTGCGCTCCGAGGCGGCCGCCGTGCTCGGCCACCACGACGCCGGGCCGGTCGACCCCGGGCTCTCCTTCAAGGAGCTGGGCTTCGACTCGCTGACCGCGGTGGAGCTGCGGGACCGGCTCGGCGCGGCCACCGGGCTGCGGCTGCCGACCGGTCTGCTGTTCGACCATCCGACGCCTCTCGTCCTGGCCGAGCGGCTGGGCGCCCTGCTCCAGCCGGCGGACCGCGCGGCGGGCTCCGGGGCCCTGGCGGAGCTGGACCGGCTGGAGCGGTCGCTGGCCGCGCTCGGGCCGGACAGCGCCGCCTGGGAGCGGGTCGAGGCCCGGCTGCGGTCCCTGCTGGCCGCCAGGCCGCGAACCGACGGCGACGACCCGAAGCCGAACAGGCTGCGGACGGCGACGGTCGACGAGCTCTTCGCCTTCATCGACCAGGAGTTCCGCACCTCCTGACGCGCCCCGACGCGCGATGTCCGAACCTTCCGCACGGCCGCACCGACACGGAGTGAGAGCAGTGGCGAACGAGGAGAAGCTGGTCGAGTACCTCAGGTGGGTGACCACCGACCTGTACCGGACCAGGGAGCGGCTGCGCGCGGCGGAGTCCGCGTCGGGCGAGCCGGTGGCCGTGGTGGGCATGGGCTGCCGGTTCGCGGGGGGCGTGCGGTCCCCGGAGGACCTGTGGCGGCTGGTGGTGGACGGGGGGGACGCCGTGGGGCCGCTGCCGACCGACCGGGGCTGGGACCTGGCAGAGCTGTTCGACCCGGAGGCCGGGCGGCCGGGGTCCAGCTATGTGCGGGCCGGTGGGTTCCTGGACGCGGTGGCCGAGTTCGACGCGGGGTTCTTCGGGATCTCGCCGCGTGAGGCGCTGGCGATGGACCCGCAGCAGCGGTTGCTGCTGGAGACCTCGTGGGAGGCGGTGGAGCGGGCGGGGATCGACCCGCTGTCGCTGCGGGGGAGCCGGACGGGCGTCTTCGCCGGGGCGACCTTCCAGGAGTACGGCCCCCGGCTGCACGAGGGCTCGGAGGACCAGGGCGGCTATCTGCTGACCGGCGTCACCCCCAGCGTGATCTCGGGGCGGGTCGCCTACGCGCTGGGCCTGGAGGGGCCGGCGCTGACGGTGGACACGGCGTGTTCCTCGTCGCTGGTGGCGCTGCACCTCGCGGTGCGGTCCCTGCGGTCGGGCGAGTGCGACCTGGCGCTGGCCGGCGGGGTCACGGTGATGCCGACCCCGGGCATGTTCGTCGAGTTCAGTCGGCAGCAGGGCCTGGCGCCGGACGGACGGTGCAAGCCGTTCGCCGCCGCCGCGGACGGCACGGGCTGGAGCGAGGGCGTCGGTGTCCTGCTGGTGGAACGGCTCTCGGACGCGCGGCGGTTGGGGCATCCGGTGCTGGCGGTGGTGCGGGGCAGTGCGGTGAACCAGGACGGTGCGTCGAACGGTCTGACGGCGCCGAACGGTCCTTCGCAGCAGCGGGTGATCCGGCAGGCGCTGGCGGACGCGGGGCTCTCGGCGCGGGACGTGGACGCCGTGGAGGCCCATGGCACGGGCACCCGCCTCGGCGACCCGATCGAGGCCGAGGCGCTGCTGGCCACGTACGGTCAGGGCCGGTCCGAGGGGGCGCCGCCGCTCCGGTTGGGCTCGGTGAAGTCGAACATCGGGCACACCCAGGCGGCCGCCGGGGTGGCCGGCGTGATCAAGATGGTGTCGGCGATGCGGGCGGGCGTCCTGCCCAGGACGCTGCACGTGGACGAGCCGTCCCCGCACGTGGACTGGAGTTCGGGAGCGGTCGAGCTGCTGACCGAGGCCCGGGAGTGGCTCCGGGGCGCGCGGCCGCGCCGCGCGGCCGTCTCCTCCTTCGGGATCAGCGGGACCAACGCGCACGTGGTGCTGGAGCAGGCGCCGGCCGAGGAGCCCGGCGAGGAGCCGGCCGGGCCGGAGAGCGGGCCGGAGAGCGGGCCGGCGGTGGTGCCGTGGCTGCTCTCGGGGCGCTCGCCGGAGGCGCTGGCCGCGCAGGCCCGGAGTCTGCTGGCGCACCTGGACGCCCGGGGCGCCCTGGATGCCCGGGGTGCTCTGGACGTCCGGGGTGCTCTGGACGCCCGGGGCGGCGAACGGCCGGTGGACACCGGCCTCGCGACGGTGGTCACCCGGTCGGTCTTCGAGCACCGCGCCGTGCTGCTGGCCGGCCGCGCGGACCGGGAGGCGTTCCGGACCGGGCTGGCGGCACTGGCCGAGGGCCGGTCCGTCCCGCAGGTGATCGTGGGCGACGCGGCGGTCCGGCCCGGCCGGGTGGTGTTCGTGTTCCCGGGGCAGGGGGCGCAGTGGGCGGGGATGGGTGGGGAGTTGGTGGATTCCTCGCCGGTGTTCGCGGCGCGGTTGGCGGA
>NZ_JBVHHE010000070.1:0-19049 GCF_055561235.1 Kitasatospora sp. NPDC022856
AGGCCCCCACACCGTTCACCTGGACCAAGACCGCGGACGAGATCCTCGATTCCCTCGCCCGATTCTGCCGACGGATCTCGGGCGCAGGACACTAGCTGCCCGCGAGACCTGCGACACCACAGTCAGTGAGACACCGCAGTTGTTCATAACCTCGGCTTCGCCAAGAGCCACGCGGTGGCGTTCGGCCTGACAACCCTGCAGTCCGCGTGGATGAAGGCCCACTACGCGGCCGCGTTCTACGCCGGGCTGTTGGAGCACGACCCCGGCATGTACCCCAAGCGCCTGGTCCTCGCCGACGCCCGGCGCCGCGGCGTGCCGGTTCTGCCCGTCGATGTCCAGCACTCCGCCGACGCCTACCGCACCGAGCAGCTCCCGGATGGCCGGCTCGGCCTGCGGGTCTCCCTCGCCGACGTCCACGGCATCACCGCCGACATCGCCGCCCGGATCGCCGCCGAGCAGCCCTACACCGACGTTCCCGACTTCTGGACCCGCGCCCGCCCGACCCAGCCGATCGCCGAACGTCTCGCCCGCATCGGCGCCCTGGAGGCCATCGCCCACGGCGCCCACCGCCGCGAGCTGCTCCTGCTGCTCGACGAACTCCATCACCAGCACCGTGCCGCCCAGATCCCCGACCAGCTCGTCCTCGCACCCCCCACTGCTCCGACCCCCGGGGACACCGGCCTGCCGGCCATGACGCAGGGCGAGGAGATGCAGGCCGAGCTGGAGGTCATCGGCATGGACGCCAGCCGCCACCTCATGGAGCCCTTCCATCCGCTGCTCGCCGAGCTCGGCGTCACCCCCGCCCACCGCCTGGCAGAGCACCAGAACGGCGAGACGGTACTGGTCGCCGGGGCGAAGGTCGCCATCCAGACCCCGCCGATGCGCAGCGGCCGCCGCACCATCTTCGTCTCCCTCGACGACGGCAGTCAGGGCGACCGGGGCCAGGTCGACCTCACGTTCTTCGACGACACCCACGAGCAGGCCGCCCACCCCCTCTTCCACCATTTCCTGATCCTCGCCCGCGGCACCGTCTCACGCCGCGGCCGGTCCGTCACCGTCATCGGCACCCAGGCCTGGAACCTCCAGGAGGTCGCCGACACTCACCAGGCCGGCGGCACCGCAGCCGTCCGAGCCCTCCTGACCCGCCCCACCAATACCCCCTCCGAGGACACCCCAGCACCCGACGGGCCAGTAGGCCGCGGGACCGCTGGCGCCGGACGGCTCTGGCACGCCTCCCAGGGTTCTCCAGGCTGAGGGGTGTCTCAGGTGTGCGGCGGAGCGAATTTCGAACGACAGGGCGGCGTGTTTCCTGGACGATGACGGCCGGTGACGGGCATGGACGATGTGGTGGTGGATGGGATGGCGATGACGGGGATGTCGCTTGAGGAGCTGGACGCTGTGGTGTGGAACGGGCTCGCGACGGGGCATCCGATGGACCCGGTCGAGGTCGTGCCACAGACGCTCCGCCAGCTCGCTCGTGCCGGCGGGCAGGCGAGGGAGGAGGACTGCTACCCGCTGTACTCCCTCGTCACGAGGGAAGGGTGTGAGACGCCGTCCGCAGCTGCTGTCGCCCTGCCGTTCGTCATCGCGCTCGCTGCAGATCCGGCCATGGGCGCGCGGGTCGAACTCGTCGAGCTGCTGGCGGCTCTTCAGGCTCCGGCCCTGGCAGACGAGGACTGGACGGGTGCGTGGGCGCTGCTCGGGGATCCGGAGCCGGCGGTGCGGCGGGCGGCGATTCCCGTGGCCGCCGGGATCGTGCAGCTGCTGGAGCGATGGCGGGTGGAGAAGGACCCGACGGTACGGATCGCGCTTCTGCTCGCCCTCGGCGAGGCCGTATCCGGGGCGACGGGAGCCGGCGGGACCGGCGACGCCGTCGACGATGCGCGGGCCGTGCTGGCGGACGTGCTGGGCAGTGATGATCCGGTGCTCTGGGTCGCGGCAGTGCATGCCTTCGCGCTGGTCGACCGGGACCTACCGGCCCGGGAGATGGACCGGCTGATCGAGGTGTTCTCCAACCCGGAGCTGGCACCACGGTTCGAAGAGGTCTGGTACACCCCGGCTGTCGACGGTCCCTGGACCCGCGAGGACCTGGTCCGGTCGACAGGGTGGATCCTTGCACACGACCCCGGTGCCGAACTCCACTTCGCCGTTCGGCTGGTCGAGACGGCAGACCGAACCGGCGACGCCGCTCTGTGCCGGGCGGCACTTGACCTGGCGTGGCGGCTTCTCACCGAGCGGCACGGGGTGGAAGCCGCCCTACTGCCGCTGGCAGGCGGGCTGCTCACCAATCCCGACGGCGCCGTACGGCTGCGGGCCGCGAACATGCTCGCAGTGCTGGGCCATGCTGCGGCCCCGTACACGGACCGACTGGCGGAGCTGCTCGACGACGAAGCAGCTGACGCGTTGCTCGACGGAACGGTCGGCGCGTACGCCCGCTGGGCACTAGCTCGCATCGGTGACCACCGTGCCTTGCCAGGGCTGGTCGAGCAGCTGCGCGCGCAGGAGGAAGAACAGGGCCGCGGCTATGTCATCGGTGATCCAAGGCGGCCTGACACCAAGGACGTGCTGGTCCCGCTGCGGAGGTACGCGGACGTCCTGCTGCCCGCGATACGGGAGGCAATCCGGCAGGGCGGCGCCCGAGGCGGTGCGACCCGCCAGTTCCTCGAGGTGCTGGAGGCCTGGGGCGAGGACGCGTTGCCGGCCCTGCCCGATCTCCTGCCGTTGCTGGCCGACACCTGTACCTCGATCCATGTGATCGGGATACTGCACGCAATGGGCCCGGCCGCCGCCGCGGCCGAACCGGCCCTGCGAACCTGCGAGGTACTCGACTACCCGGGCAACCACTTCGCGGTCGCCGCGGCCACCGTGCGCATCAGCGGAGACCGCACGGCGGCACTCCGGTTCTTCGGCGAGGCGGTCCTGGCAGCGGAGGAGCCCGGATACGGGCCGATCGGCGCCCTGGCCGACTACGGGCTCGACGCGGCGCCCTACACGGACCGGGTCCGGTGCGCCATGGAGAACAGCACGCACTGGCCGCGCCTCACCGCGGCGGTCACGCTCTGGTCGATCACGGGCCGCGCCGAGCCGAGCATGCAGGTCCTGGAGGAGTTCGTACTGCCGATCACCGACGGCGGTGACGGCTTCGGGTTCTTCCGCGACGCGCTTCAAGCCCTGATCCGAATGGGCGAGATCAGCCCGGCGATCCGTACCGCCCTGCTGACGCTTCAGGAGTCCAACCGCCGCCTGTCTGCAGACGGCGGATACCCGATGATCCTCCGCGACGAAGAGCTGCGAAGCCTGATCGCACAGGCTCTCACCTGCACCGACCTCCGCTCAGGTGAGACATGCTGAAACGTCTGGTGAACCAGGGCTCGGCAGGGTGATCGGCATGACCACGGACCGACCCGCCCGGGCAGGCCGGCACACCGCCCGCGATGCGCAGCACCCACTCACCGGCCGGACCAGCCGCACTCCCACCCACCTGGGGAGCACAACATGACCACCACCCCCGCCCCATGCACGATCCTGAGCCTGCGCGTCCACCGCCCGGGCTTCGAGACCTACCGCTCCCTGTTCGCGGTCCTCACCGACACCACCCCCGTGGTCCAGGCCGTCCCACCCGACCGGGCGCTGCTCCAGCTGGCCGGCGCCGTCACGTACTTCGGGGCGCCGCCGGCCGCCCTGGCTGACCGGCTCCAGACCCAGCTCGCCGCGCGCTACGGCCTTGTCAGCACCGGAGGGCTCGGCCCCAACCGCCTTCTCGCCGACCTCGCCGTCCCCGGCACCGTCCACACCCTGCCCGAGGACCCCCGCCCCCAGATCGCCTTCCTCCACCACCAGGACGTCCGCCTGCTGCCCGGCATCGGCCCGGCCTTGGAGAAGAAGCTCGTCCGCTACGGCATCAGCACCATCGGCGAGTTCGCCGACCTCCCGGTGGCCACCGTTCAGCGCATCGCCGGCGCCGCCACCGGGCGCCTGCTGCTCGAGCGAGCAGGCGGCACCGACCGACGCACCGTCACCCCCTCCGGTCCGCCCGCGTCCATCGCGTCCGCCAGCCGCTTCGACCGCGACATCCTCGACCCTGACCAGGTCCGCCAGGCGCTGCTCCACCTGGCCACCGACCTCGGCGCCCGGCTCCGCGCCGCGGGCCGGACCGCCCGCGCTGTCGAGTTGCAGGTGACCTACGCTGACCGCTCCAGCACCACCCGCTCCCGGATCCTGCCCGAAGCCACCAGCCACAGCCCGGCGCTGCGCGACGTCCTCTATGGCCTGCACGCCCGGCTCGGTCTACAGCGTGCCCGGGTCCGCGCCGTGACCGCCCGCGCCGGGGACCTGCACGACGTCGAGGCCTCGGCGGTCCAGCTGACGTTCGACCGGCCCACCGAGAGCGCCCGCACCCTGGAGCCCGTCATCGACCGCGCGAATGCCCGCTTCGGCACCGGCACCCTCGCCCCGGCGGCCCTCGCCGCCGGCCCGAAGCCGACCACGAACAACCCAGGTCGAAGCCGCTACGGACGCCACGGAATGTACGTGGACCACCGCCCCGGGCGGGCGTAGAGTGCCACACCACCAAGATCCCCGCAGGAAGGAGAGCACCGTGCCGGAGGACACCACCGACAACGCCGGCCGCGGCCTCCCCGGCCGCCCGCCGGGCATAAGCACCGACGAGACAGGCCTGACGCAGCGCCAGCGTCGGGTGATCGAGGTCATCCAGGACTCCGTCCAGCGGCGCGGCTACCCGCCGTCCATGCGCGAAATCGGCCAGGCTGTCGGCCTCTCCTCCAGCTCCTCAGTTATCCCGCCAGTGTGCTGAGGGGCCTTGTTGAAGGCAGCTGGATGCTTGCCCTGGTCACAGACCCTAGGCGAATCTCGGATGCGCAACAGCCCTGTTGCAACTGATCGGGTGTCGAGGTCCGGGTGAACGGGCTCTTTTGCCGATCTCGATCATTTAATGATCTTGGTGACCTGACCGGCGCCGACGGTACGGCCACCCTCACGAATGGCGAATTTCAGGCCCTCCTCCATGGCGACCGGCTGGATCAGCGCGACGGTCATGGCGGTGTTGTCGCCCGGCATGACCATCTCCATGCCCTCGGGAAGGGTCACGACACCGGTCACGTCAGTGGTACGGAAATAGAACTGCGGGCGGTAGTTGTTGAAGAACGGGGTGTGACGGCCACCCTCATCCTTCGACAGGATGTAGGCCTGGGCCTCGAAGTCGGTGTGCGGCGTGACCGAACCCGGCTTGATGATGACCTGGCCGCGCTCGACGTCCTCGCGCTTGATGCCCCGGAGCAGCAGACCGACGTTCTCACCGGCCTGGCCCTCGTCGAGCAGCTTGCGGAACATCTCGATACCGGTGACCTTGGTGGTGGTCTTGGTCTCCTTGATGCCGATGATGTCGACGGTCTCGTTGACCTTGAGGATGCCGCGCTCGACGCGGCCGGTGACGACGGTGCCACGACCGGTGATCGTGAAGACGTCCTCGATCGGCATCAGGAACGGCTGGTCGGTGAGGCGAGCCGGGGTCGGGATAGCCTCGTCGACGGCGTGCATGAGGCCGAGGAGCTTCTCGCCCCACTCCTTGTCGCCCTCGAGCGCCTTCAGCGCCGAGACGCGGACGACCGGCAGGTCGTCGCCCGGGAACTCGTACTCGGAGAGGAGCTCACGGACCTCGAGCTCGACGAGCTCCAGGATCTCCTCGTCGTCCACCATGTCGGCCTTGTTCAGGGCGACGACGATGTACGGAACGCCGACCTGGCGGGCCAGGAGAACGTGCTCCTTGGTCTGCGGCATCGGGCCGTCGGTGGCGGCGACGACGAGGATCGCACCGTCCATCTGAGCCGCACCGGTGATCATGTTCTTGATGTAGTCGGCGTGACCCGGGCAGTCGACGTGGGCGTAGTGACGCGCCTCGGTCTGGTACTCGACGTGCGCGATCGAGATGGTGATACCGCGCTGACGCTCCTCCGGGGCCTTGTCGATCTGGTCGAACGGCGTGAAGGGGTTGATGTCCGGGTACGCGTCGTGCAGCACCTTGGTGATGGCCGCGGTCAGCGTGGTCTTACCGTGGTCGATGTGACCGATGGTGCCGATGTTGACGTGGGGCTTCGTCCGCTGGAACCTGGGTTTGCCGGTCAAGGGCGGCGAAGGCTCAGCTTGTTGACCGCGGGATCCGGTCAACGAGCTGAACAGTACGCGAAGAGACTCCGCGTGGGTCGGCCTGTGATACGGGGCATTTATAGAACTCTCTGGACTATTGGGATCAGTGCCCCAGAAGGCGCTCAGGACGGATCCAATAGCCGATTTTAGGTATGGAGCAAGGAAGCGCCTCTTGGCATTGACGAGGTGGTCATTGTCCGGGAACAGCTGAAGCCCGTCGCTGAGCATATGCAAGCCTTTAGTAAGCCAGGGAAGACCATGAACTAGACTTGACATCAATGCTGCTCGAACCGCAGATGGCGACGGATTTGGATGCTGCAGCAGTGCCCAGGCGAGAATTATATGAGCGTCGGGCGACGAGGGGAAAGCAGATACAAGTTCTCGCGCCCAGACGGCTGACGTTTTAGATCCGCTCCGGAGCAGGTAGTAGCCGAGAGCCACATCGAGAAGCGGTTCTTTGGACTTACCCGGCCGGCGCCCTGATCGCAGCACGTCTTCCGCGATTATCCGGGCTGCAGGCAGGTCGCCGTCATGAAGGAATGAGAGTAGTGTGTGCTCGAGCCCAATTGAAAGTGTGAGATCTCCAGGTATTGGCCCGAGCTGGAGCCATGTACCGGCTGGCACCAAGGTGCAGCGCGGTGTAAGGCCAAAACCTCCAACTTGCATGAGATGCGCGTCTGGAGATGGAAAGATTCGCGCAAGGGACGGGTCGCCCATCAGGGCTGCGGTCGCTGGTTGGAATCTTTCGTGAGACTCCTCCCAGCGCCAGCCTGCGATCCACCCGCGAGAGTACTCAACCTCTGACGGATCTGGCATTGGCGAGTCCTCCTGTGCGGTCAAGAGGACTGGAGAGCTTGCGCCTTCCGTCCGGAAGTAGGCCGACAGTCCGCCCCCGGATGCCAGTCGCCCGCGAGCATAGTAAGCCCCCTCCGCGGGAAGCACCACCTCTACGGGCTGATCGCAGCGAACAAGAGACATCGCGACGCACCGTGAGTCAGAGTCCATGATCTCAACCCCGCCGACCACCGCGCCTCGCCGGACGTTGGCATGACGATACATAAGATCGATTCGATGTACCCCTTCTATAGCCATGACTACACCCCTTCCACCGGAATATCCCATTCGAAGAACGGCGTATCGAAGAGGTCTGAGAATTTAGTCGAATGATATGGGGCCTCCGAAGGGAAAGAAACGGTAATAGTGTGAACACCTGCTCGGGTGCGATCATTCCAGTCCGATGGGACCGGTGGGCGATTCTTAGTGGCGCCTGTCAGGGAATGGGAAAGATCCAAACTTGCACTAGAAAGTGCCGCCCGAGGAGAGCAGCTGAGACGGAACGGGATCTCCGGAGGTCCGTTTAGCGTACGCAGCACGCTCGACCCAGTTTGGTCCCCGTCGGAAGTAAAGGGAGGCACAACCTTGCCCTGTTTCGCATACCACTTAAGAACCTCGCGGAACTTTGGCGCCAAGTAATCGGTCAGAACTTGCCAGCCTGCTGGCCCTCTCTTTGCACCTAGGCCCTCTAGGGTCTCAATCAAATACGCAGTGAATGGCGTAGGTTCGTTGGGTTTCACATCTATACCGGATCCCGGCGCTGCCGAGAATAGTATTGGCGCATCTCGTTGGCCAAGGTCGAGTCTGATGTCGACGTCAAGCAGGGAATGCCCTTGGCTTGCGGCATATTCCTGTAGGCCGGTCGGCAGGTCGCGACAGCAATCCACAAAGTAGCACTGGGTTCGTGCTTTACAGGTTCGCATCGCGAGGAAGGTCCTGCGGAAGTCAACTACCGACTTAAATAGGGCGACCGGGTCTTCTCCAAGATCTTCCATGAGAATCTCTTGCTGCTGTCCGGCGCGCTGCCATCCATGTCCACAGAAGAAGAATAGGGCAACATTCCCAGGGTCCGTATTACACCGGTCGAACCAACTCCTGCATGCTGCTTGGGCCGAGGCAAACCGGGCTGGCTCTATCTTTTTGGTGCCCTTTGCTGTTCGAAGAAAAGTAGGGTTCTTGGAGGAGATAAGTACCTCAAGAGTGCCAATCGGGGGATCAGAAGGGTGGCGCGTGGAATCCAAGAGCCACTGCGCAAAGGTGGCGGCGGAAAGCGGGGCAGACGTTAACTGTTCGTCGAGGCTACGGAGCGCGCGCCTCACGTCACTGTCGTCACTTTTCGGGTTGGCGCAATGTGAGTAGGAACCTACTCCGAGAACAAACGCGTGTACCCGTGCACCGTGGTCAGTATTGACAGGGATGAGGGTCACGTTGGCACCTCCAATGCTTTCGCGGCCAATCGTGAATGGAAATTTGGCTGCCGGAAGTAGGCCGAATGAGCCCACGCTGCATTTGTTGGATAATCGTAATCCTCGACACCCTCAAAGATTGGGGCCGCACGATAGGCCAGTAGGTCGCCGCGATCAACCACATTGATCCAGCGGCCAACTTTGGGAAGCCTCGGCACCTTGAGGCAATCAGCTGTGGGCAGGCCGGAGGCGCGTACATTCTCAAACAGTCCCAACTCGGCGAACAATCCGACTTGAGAGCCTACGGTGACTAGCAGGTCGACGTGAAGGTCCGGTCGAAAATTACTAAGGATGTCGTATACGATATTCCCCCCCATGCTATGGGCTATCACGATAAGGCGGCTATCGGAGGGGGTTGATGTGATCCCTTCCTCGATTCCGGAAACAACAGTGTTGACTATCTGCTTCGGATCTTCCAGGTATACGAATATATCGCCCAATAGGAGCGAAATTGGCTTGCCGGCGAGGCGACGTGCGCCATTTGCGGTGAGGCTCGCTGGCTTACCGATCAGCGCCTTCTTGAGACCGTCCGCTGCTCCTCTGAGGATCGCGGCCGCCCGACCGCACAGATTCTTTCCGCCGAGGGACTCGGTGACACTGGACCCTCCGGCCGGGTTGGCTTCCCTTAGAAGAAGGTCGACGAAATCTTGGTCGTCTACAGCATCGGAAAGCCACGGGTACCTCTCCTTCTCCGAGGTATTCGGAGCCGCTAGCTCCTGAGCTCCGCAGTAGCTCTCAAGGACTTCTGCCAGATCTACTAGATCGCGAATCTCTGCATCATCCCGATCATTAAGATCGGCGGAGGTGAATAGCAAATCAATGGCATCGCGCATACTGGACCTAGCGACACTTAAGACGATCTTCGAAGGTTCAACGCCCGACGCTGCTGCTGTGGCCGCGATGTCTCCTAGGTCACCCGCGGAGGTGCCCATTTGTTCGCCGGCTCCGAGGGGCAGGCAGGCGTGATTCCATCGCAGATGAGCCCCATAGTCGACGCCCCATGGGGGACTGATGATTGGAACGGTCCTGGCGGCTGGTCCGTAGATGGCAGATAGGAGATACTTGCTGAAGAGTCCATTGCGAAGCTTGGTTGCTTTGGAGAATTTCTCCTCGTCCCGATTGCCAATTCCGTGAACAAATACGATTGCCATCTGAGGCACCTTCGATCTCACTTAGGCTGATGGCTGACCGCAAGTTATCTATAGCGATTTTATGTCGACGCTCGATACTCAGCCACCTGCGGGGAAGGGCCTGACCCGGAATGTCCCGCGGGCGGTTTGGAGGATCAGTCCCTCAGCGGATGGATTCCGTCCGCCGCCACCAGCACGTGGAGCATCCATCGGCGCCCGGTCAGGGTAGGTGCTCTGGACGGCGGGGTAGGACGCGGACCGTTGCGGTGTCTTCGTTGCGGTCGGACAGCGCGGCGTTCTCCAGCGAAAGGAGGTGGATGGCCGTTGCGTATGTGTGGAGGCGAGCTTCCAGGAACCGGCAGTGCGCCTGGAGGTCGGTGTGCTGCTTCTTCAGGTCCTCGAGGGCGTCGGCGGAGCGTGTGTGAGTCGCCCGCTTGGCCTCGTCCTTGGCGGCCTCTGCCTGGAAGAGGTCTTTGAGGTCGGGGTGCTGGTGTGTCAGGCGCCAGCGTTGGACGTCGGCTTCGACGGCCAGCTGGGAGACGTTGAGGCGCCCGTTGGAGCGTTGGGGGGTGCCGGCGAACAGTCGGTTCATCGCGGCGAGGATCGCCCGGCGTGCTGGGTCGCTCTCGTGGTCGATCGGGAACCTGCTCACCGGCTCGATGCTCCTTGTTCGTGCGCTTCGGTGATGGCGGTGAGCCGCGCGAGCTCATGGCGCTCGCGTTCGTGGCGGATGGGCGGGGCCAGCGGGTTAGCGACGCTTTCGGTGAGTTCGGCGATCTGCTGCTTGACGTACTCGATGTCGCGGTCGGTACGGGCGAGGTTCCGACACTTGGGGTGGCAGTCGTCCAGGTCGGGGGTGACCATGGGATCGTCGGCGGATCCCCGCAGCTGGCAGGCGGCGGTGGCGGGGTTGAGGACGCAGGTCATTCCCTGCCCGTGGTAGATCTGCAGGAGCGGGTTGCCGACGAGGTCGCGGGCTTGGCGGTCGTTGGTGAGGACGCGGCCGGCGAACTCGCGAGTGGCTGCTGCCACTCTGAAGCGGTAGGTGCTGGCGGCCGGGCCGCTGACGTTTTCTCCTGCGGTGAGCTTCTCCTCGTCCTCGGCCAGGCCTTCCATGCGGAACAGCCAATCCTCGAATGCGTACTCGTCGGGGAACCCGGATTCGAAGGAGCCCGCGTAACCCTGGGTCATGCGGGTGTAGGCGTGGCCGTACTGGATCGAGGCGGCGATCAGTCCGCGGGGCCGGCGGCGGATGAACCAGGCGAGGGTGCGGCGGAAGCGGCTCGGTGCCAGAGGGCCGTGGTTGTCGGCGGGGATCGCGTCAGCACGGCCCGTGGCCTCGCAGTAGGTGTTGACCCAGGCCACGAACGCTGCCACGTCGTGGCTGACGAGGGTGGTGCTGCGAGCCTTGCCCAGCCGTTTTCGGACGCCGGCACCGCGCCGGATGTAGTCGGGGCCGATCTGGCTGGGGAAGAGCAGGGCATGGGGGTGGAGGCGTTCCATGACGGTAACGGCCCTGGCGACGATGTCGATCACGACCCAGGGGTCGGGTCGCGGCTCGCCTTCGGGGATTTTGTTGCCGTCCTTGTCCCGGGCGCCTTTGAAGTAGAGGCCGGCCATGAGGCAGAGCCCGGTGTCCGGGTCGTCGGTGATGCAGCCGCGCCGCAGGTTGAGGACCTCCCCGGGGCGGGCGCCGGAGAGGTAGGCGACGATGACGAAGCAGGCGGTGGTCAGCAGTCGGGCGAGCCGCGGTGCTTGTTCGTAGTGGATGCGTTCGCTCAGCCAGAGCTGTCCGTCCAGGCGGCCGGTGAGGGTGGCGAGGTAGGTGTGTTCGCCGAAAGGGATCCCGGAGTCGGTGATCAGCTGGGCCGCGGAGCCGTACTGGAGAGAGCCCGAGCAGTTCAGAATCGCCCCGAGGTGGCGCCAGCGGATCTCCAGCTGCCCGTCCGGCCGTCGGTAGCCCGGCAGGGTGTCGCCGCGCTCGCGTAGGCCGTCGAGGTAGGAAGTGACCTTACCGGCCAGCTCGCCACTGCGGTGTCGTGGGCGGGCCGTGGTCGCCTGCGTTCCCAATTGCCCTCTACTGTCTGGCATTTGGGCGTGAATGGTGAGGTATTCGGTCCAGGCCGCGATGATGTCGCCGGAGAAGTCCTCGACGAACCGGATCGCCCATCGCAGCAGGGCCTGCATGACGGGCTCGGCGATTCGGGGCGTGCGGTTCTCCCGGCTATTGCGCCGAACGACCAGCAGGTCCTGGGTGTCCTCGCCGCCCCAGGGCGGCGTGTCGGGCATCCTCATCGCCGGCGGCAGGACGTCGCGGTAGGACCACAGGCGGCGGATCTCAGCGAGCTGCGAGTATGACTGCGCGGCTGGCTCCTCACTGTCGATGAGGTGCGCGAGGAAGCCGTCCAGTAGCTGCGGCGTGATCTGGCAGAACGCCGTGACCTCACGCTCGGCGAGCCACTTGAGGACGTGCTGCAGCGAGGAGGACACGACGCGGCTCGCTGTGAGGACCGCGATGCGCTGCCTGCGGAAGCCGCGAGGTTCGAGGTGGTTCAGCAGCTGCCAGACGTAGTGCTTCGTCGCCTCCTTGAGCGCCGGCGGCAGGCCCGCGAAGTTCACCGAGACGGAGCCCATGTGGTCTTCGAAGATCGCCGCGTTGACGTTCCACTGGTCCTCCCGGAACCGAGAAAGGTGTGAGAAGTCGGTGCCGGGGCGCAGATCGCGGTTCTGCAGGACGAGGGTGTCCGGGCCGGGCCACTGGGTGCCCTCGGGGACCTCTCCCCAGGCCGGAGCCGGTGCTGGTGCAGTCATCGCAGGTCGAGCTCCCGGTTCAGGAATCGGTCGACGAGCACTTGGTCGGCGGCGGTGGCGTTCTCGCGGGCATCGGCGACCGCAGTGTCGTCGTGGTGGTCCAGCAGGTCCGTCAGCTGGGCGTGCGGGCCGGCGAAATGGGCGGCCCACTGCAGCGGGTCCATCTGGCGGCGCCGCTCGGCGAGGCGGTCGTGGACGAGGACCTGGATGGGAAGGTGCCTGGGCAGTGCCCGGGCGCACTCGCAGTCCAGGCACTGCATGAACGACGCTCGGCACGGTTCGCCAGGGTTGTGCGGGCCGTCGCTGTTGGCTGTGCAGGACGCCATGACGGTGTCGAGTTCACCGGCGATCATCCGCTTCAGCGTCACCAGGTCAAGCCCGAGCTCGGCGGCTACCTCCTCGGGATCGGTGCGGGCCCGCTCGACCTCCGCCGCGGACATCACCGACACCGCCCCGCGGGCGCGCGCCTTGGCGACCTCCGCGCTCAGGGCGTCCGCGACGACCTTCCGGTATTCGGCGATGTTGCCGCGGTTGCGGAGCATGTAGGTTGCGGCGGTCTGCTCGGTCTGTGCGACGGGCTTCTGGTGCAGCTCGATGTAGGTGAGCCGGATCAGGTCCAGCCTGAGCGGCAGCGGGACCGGGACCCCGTGCTCGTCCGAGGCATCTGTCGTCAGCCCCCACATCCGCCCGAGCCGGGTGACAGGGACGCCGTTGGCCGCCAGCGACCGCAGTCCCCGGCCAGCGCCCATTCCGCCGCTGACCGAATAGCCGGTCAGGAGCCGGTTGCCGCCGATCAGGGCCCGCGAGCGTTCGGTCAGTTCGTGCAGCAGGAGGTAGAGCCCGAACGGTGTGTGCAGCTCGTCGCGGGCCGAGACCGTCTGCGGGGAGTCGGGGACGCTGATCCAGTCGGGGACCTGTGCGAGCGCGAGGTTCATGTAGGCGCGCCGGCCCCGGCGGAGCTTACGCAGGTCGAGGATCGCTGTTCCCGGCTCCCCGGTGTGGCCGTCGGCCCGGTGGTGAGCCGCCGGCGTCTTGATGATGACGTCCGGGTTCTCGCCGGTCAGCACTCCCAGCAGCACCGCGCCGGCCGCGGCCTCCCAGGTCGTCAGGTGCAGCCAAGACATCACCTCCTGGACGCTGCCGAACTTGATCGTCCACGACTGCCGCATCAGCCCGTCCTGCCGGAGTGTGCGGGGAAGGTCGCCAGTGCGGTCCACCGAGTCCAGCACCCGCATTCTCTGCGCGAAGAACCGGTCCGTACCCGGATCCGGCTCGCCCGCGCGAAAGCGCTCCAGGATCTCCCGGTTGTGCCGGATCCTCTTGGCGGCCGCCCTCAGGTCACTGCGGGCGGCAGCCGCGATGCGTCCGAACTCGGTCCGGCTGTAGCTGCTCTTCTCGGTACCCTGCGTCCTCTGCGGCAACGGGCCGGCCAGCCGACCGGCGAAGGCACTCGTGATGCCCTTTACCTTGATCAGTACGTTCCTCAGCTCCAGCACTTCAAGGGAGGCATGGCTGAGTTGCCTACGGCTGTTGTAGAAGCCTTCGAAGTGCTCGGGTGTCAGGTGCGAGGCATCCCTGGGCGGCCAGCTCAGCGTCGCCAGGTACCGGTCGAACAGGACCAGCGCCCGGTAGACTTTGTTGATCGACTCCACCGAGGTCCGGCCCGCCCCGGGGGCGGTCTTCTTGATGAACGCCTTCACCAGCGCGTCCCGCAGTCCGGCGGCCACGGTCATCCGCGAGAAGTCGTAATCCTTGCGTTCCTGGCCGTCCTGGCTGAAGCACCGCACCACCAGGCGGCCGTCGCCGGTCTGCAGGAGTCCTCGCTCCGTGCCCTGCTCGCCCGCGGGAAGAGACGCCCGCCGGCCGCGGCTCACCGGGCCGCCGCCAGCGGATCGGTCCGCACCCGCGGGTGACCGGTGAACACCTCCGCCATGAAGATGTCCACGGGAAATCCGTCCGCGTAGGCCAGCAGCAGCTCGACGTCCAGGGTCCTGAACGGCTCCAGGTAGACGTTCTTCGTCGTCTCTACCGTCATGTGGCCGAGCATCGTCTGGACCAGGTGCCAGACGTCACCGAACTGCTCTCGGAAGTCCCGCCGTTCGTCCTCCGTGAGATGGCCGAGGCGGGCCGCCATCACCAGCTTGCCGACCGCGTACCACTTCAGCGCGCAGGAGTGTCGCAACATGTGCGGGGTGCAGGTGAAGTTCTCCAGACCCAACGCGTCGATCCGCTCGTTGGCGACGTCGAAGGTGTGCTCCCAGCCCCGTCCGTCCCGAGGCAGGCCGTCCTCATTCAGCCACAGGACCACCGGCTCCAGGCCCTGCGGAGTCTCGCGGAACAGGCGAAGCCGGGTCCGCGGGCCGATGTCGTTCCAGTTCCTGCACTCGGTGCCACCGCGGACGCGCTCCATCGTCACCGCCCTCGTGCCGTGCGTGGCCACCACCAGGCGGCGGCCCTCCACCTTCTCGTAGCGGCCGGCCGCCTGGGCCCGACGCACCGCCGCCGCCCGCGCCCCCTCCAAGTAGGCCAGCACCCCGTTCATGGCCCGGCGTGGCATCCAGTACGGATGCCCGAACCCGCCCTTGGCGCAGGCGTCGGCCAGCCGGCAGGTGTAGTAGCCGCGGCGCCGGTCGAAGGCAGGCAGCTCGGGCAGTACTATGCTCGCCCACTCCGAGACCCTCAGGCCTGTGCCGTAGAGGCCGTCACAGAAGACCGTGTCCCGCTGGCCGTTGCGGCCCCGCCACCACGGGTCGGGCCGCCCGGACAGGTCCATTCCGCGGATGCCCAGGTCGAGCCAGCGCCGATAGCCGCCCGGGTCGAGCCACTTCACATCCGCCGAGCGGACCGCCCTCGGCGCGTCGAAGTCGGCGAACGGGTCGGTGACGCCGTAGCGGCGCATCCACTTGTAGAAGTTCTTGCAGGCGGCCAGGTCGCGGGAGAAGGAGCTGGTCTGCACCCGGCCGTCGTTCTCGCAGTCGGTGACCCGCCAGAACAGGAACTCCTCCGCCTCGTCCTCGCTGGCGTCCCACCAGTTCACGCCGCGGGTGAGTAGAAAGTTCAGCCACACCCCGACCGAGTAGGTGTAGTCGCGCTGCGAGGAATCCTTGAGGTTGCGCCATCTCGCCGACGCCAGGCAGGCGTTCACACGCAGATCGGACCGCCCGTCCGGACCGAGAAGAAACCGCTGCCCCTCCCGCAGGCCCGCCACCCGTGAGCCCAGGTCCGGCATGAGAACGCCGGCAAGCTCGCCGAAGGGCTGGCCGAGACCGACCCTGTGCACTTGCCAGCACCGTGCACTGTCCGTTTCGACCGTCACAGGCGGCTCAACGAGCGTGTCCAACAACAGTCACTGGATACCGAACCTCCGTCGCACACCAACTCAAGGCCCTGGAGCGCAAAGGGTTTCTCCGGGCTGACCCCCACCGCCCCCGGGCCTACCGCGTGTCCGAGTACCGCCTGCCCGGCGCAGCATCCGCGCCGACCACCGACGCGGCCCGCACGTCCACCTCGTACGTGCCGCTGGTCGGCCGGATCGCCGCCGGAAGCCCGATCCTCGCCGAGCAGACCGTCGAGGACGTCCTCACCCTCCCCCGGCAGCTGGTCGGTGAGGGAGAGCTGTTCGCCCTCACCGTGCAAGGTGACAGAATGATCGGCGCCGCAATCTGCCACGGGGACTGGCTGACGATTCGCCGCCAGCCGACGGCGGAAGGCGGCGACATCGTCGCCGCGATGATCGACGGGGAGGCCACCGTCAAGCGTCTCAAGCGCGAGGACGGCAAGATCTGGCTGATGCCCGAGAACCCGGCCTACGAACCCATCCCCGGCGACAACGCCACCATCCTCGGCAAGGTCGTCGCCGTCCTCCGAAGGCTCTGACCCCGCTGTCGGTCCCGGCGAACTGGCGTCGGCGCGATCGACCGGCTGGGGTGGTCGGCCGGGGGCCACGCCTGTGGCCGGGTGCTGGGCCCGGGGCGCTGACCGGAGTCGGATCGGACTCGGCTGCTTGAAGGCGTCCTCCCTGCAGCGAGCACACCGCGACACGCTGGCCTGGCTGGTCTCCTGCACCATCATCACTACCGAGGCCACCGATGCCGCCGGCCGCATCCACGACCGCATGCCGTTGACCATCACCGCGGCCAACCGAGACGCCTGGCTGGACCCCGACCACACCGACTCCGACAGCCTCCGATCGCTCCTGCACACCCCCGCCGGCACCGAGCTCACCGTCACGGCCGTGCGTGCTGGTCAGCCTGCGGGACGCGCTGCGGCGACGCGAGATATGGGTGGCCGGGGCGTCCCGCTGGCGCAACCCGGAGGATGACCTGCCTCCGGACTTCGAGGACAACCGCGACGTGCACTACTCGGCGATCCGCCAGCTGCAGGACCCGCAGGAGTTCATCGGCGCCCTGCAGAAGCGGCTGCGCGACGCACTCACGGGCTTCGACCAGGCGCTGGAGCTGAGCACGACGGGCGGGGTGGAGATCACCAAGCGCCACGGCGAGCCGTGGATCAAGGTGTCCCCGCTGGCAAGGCAGGAGGAGCCGGAGAACCTGGTCACCCTGAAGGCCGAGATCCAACGCCGCTGGGGGACGATTGACCTGATCGACATCCTCAAGGAGGCGGAGTTCGCCACCGGCTTCACCTCCGAGTTCTCCTCGGTGGCCTCCCGGGAGGTGGTCCCACGCGACGTCCTGCGGCGCCGGCTGCTGCTGGTGCTGTTCGCGCTGGGCACCAACATGGGCATCAAGCGGGTGGTGGCCACCGGCAAGCACGGCGAGTCCGAGGCAGTCCTGCGCCGGATCCGGCACCTGTTCGTGAACCGGACCAACCTGAGGTCCGCACTGGTCAAACTCGTCAACCACACCCTCGCCGCCAGGGACGAGGGCTGGTGGGGCGCCGGCACCGCGTGCGCCTCCGACAGTCGCAAGTTCGGTGCCTGGTCCAGCCGGCGTGATGATCTACTGGCACGTGGAGCGCAAGTCGGTGTGCATCTACTCCCAGCTCAAGCACTGTTCGGCCTCCGAGGTCGCCTCGATGATCGAGGGCGTACTGCGCCACTGCATCGACATGGAGGTCGACCGGCAGTACACCGACACCCACGGCGCCTCCATCGTCGGGTTCGCGTTCGCGCACATGCTCGGCTTCAACCTCCTCCCCAGGCTGAAGAACGTCGGGTCGGCCCGGCTGTACCGCCCCGCCGCCGGCGAGGACGACCAGTGGCCGCACTTGGGCGCGGTGCTGTCCACCAAGACCATCGACTGGGAGCTGATCCGTCAGCAGTACGACCAGATCGTCAAGTACACCACCGCCCTTCGCCTGGGCACGGCGGAGGCCGAGCAGGTCCTGCGACGGTTCACCCGCGGCGGTCCCAAGCACCCCACCTACCGGGCCATCGAGGAGCTGGGGCGAGCCGTGCGCACGGCCTTCATCTGCGACTACCTCGCCGACGCCGACCTGCGCCGGGAGATCGGCGAAGGCCTGCAGGTCGTCGAGAACTGGAACAGTGCCAACCACGACCTGTTCTACGGCAAGGACGGCGAACTGACCGGCAAGGACAAGGAGAGCCAGGAGATCTCGATGCTCGCCCTGCACCTCCTCCAATCGGCCCTGGTCCACGTCAACACGCTCCTGGTCCAAGAGGTCCTGGCCGAGCCGAAGTGGGCGAACAGGCTCACCGATGCAGACCGGCGCGGCCTCTCACCTCTCTTCTGGACCCATGTGAACCCCTACGGCAGGTTCGAGCTGGACATGAACCGTCACCTGCACCTCGGCCCACTCCTGCCGCAGCAGCGCACCCCGCAGGAGCACGCCGAGCGAACCGAGGATGCGACGGCACCTTGATCCTCTCGTTCCCTGCCTGTTCAATCGGCGCAAGTCTCAGCTGTCTCCAGAGGGGCGCCTATGCCGTTCAACACCGAAGCCGATGCCGGAGTCGCAGGCCGGGACGAGTGGCCCTATGCGCCGGCCGTCGGGGTCGGACCGCTCCGGTTCGGCATGGCCGTCGACGAAGTGGTCGAGGCGGCTGAGGTGCTCGGCCAGTCGAACGTCAGCGAGTGTTCACCGGGCCCCGCGATCTTCTCGCCGACGTGGAAGATCGAGGTCCACCGTCGCGGCATGGCTCCTTCTGCGCCTGCCGTCACGGCGTATGTGAGCCAAGCCGTGGGGTTGTTCTGCGTGGCTGCCGACGCCGTGCACGGCCCCGAGGTCGCGCACGACGGACTCACGCTGGTCGGACGAGACCTGGTGGAGCTGGAGCGCGACGCCATCGCGTATGCCGAGGCAGTGGACGGGCACTTCCGCTACACGCCCGAGGGCTACGCAGGACCGGACGATCCTGGGGTCGTCATGCGCGCGCAACTCGTCGGGGAAGCCCTTCGATCGCGTCCCCTGTTCATGGTGACGCGCGACGGCGCCAGTACCGAATGGGACTCGCTGCCACGCGACGAGTACCGCAACGGCCAGTTCCACGCCTGACGCGATGTGACTCATGGGGCGGAGTAGCCGACCTCGATCCGGGCTGATGCTGGTCGACGGGCTGAGGCCCCTCGCATTACTGACATCAGCTCTTTGGGGTGGTAGATCTGCCGTTTTGCTGACGGATGGTCACCTGTCGCTGTAGACCGTGTGGCATGCGATATGCGGATGG
>NZ_JBVHHE010000071.1:0-19044 GCF_055561235.1 Kitasatospora sp. NPDC022856
CGGGTCGAGGCGGCGGCCGGCGTAGCGGGCGTACAGGGCCGCGATGGTGAAGGTGCTGGCGAACTGGAGCAGACCCAGTGCCAGGGCGACGTTGACGTGTCCCACCAGCCTGATCGCCATGAAGGCGGGAGCGTAGTTGGAGAGCAGGACGTAGAGCAGGTACCAGAGCAGGAAGCCTGCGGTCACCGGGAACGCGAATCCCCGGAAGGAACTGCGCAGCCGGCGGAACTCCTCGGTCCCTTCGAGTCGTTCCAGCCGGTCGGGGGCCGCCCGACCGGCGGTCGAATGAAGTTCCACGGGATGCCTCCTGAGATCAGCGGGATGGTGGGGAAGGGACCGTCGGGGCTGGACCGTCGCCGTGTCGGCACAGACGGGGCCTGCTCGCCGGGTGCCGCCGGGGCCGTCGTCTCCGGCGCCGGCGGGTTAGCTCCCTGCGGCGCATCCCAACGCACGTGGGCGGCACGGGATAGGCACCGCCCCAGGACGTGCGGTGAACGGTCGCATTGTGCGGCCAGCGGCGCGCCGAACGGTCGCCGGGCCTCGGATCCCACTGCCGGAGTCGTTTCGGCCGATGAGGGCCGAGGTCACGGCACGCTGTCCGTGTCGACGGCGTCGAGCAGCGAAGTCGGGTCGGTGACGCTGTCCAGGACGTGGGTCTGGGGGACGGTGGCGAAGTCGCTGCCGCCGTACGAGCCGGTGCGGACGACGGCGGCGACGTGGGCGCCGGAAGGGCGGGTCAGGACTTGTCCAGACAGGTTGCCGATTGTTCACCTGGATCACTTCGACGCCCGGGTGGGGGCAGGTCCGGGTGGAGGGTTGTTCCGCAGGTCATCTCGTATGGATCCGAAGGTGTCATGACAGGAGGCGGGACAGGTCGCTCCATGTCACCTGTAGGGTCAGGTCCCGTGAAGGAATCACTGCACGGTGTCGTCGCCGCCCAACTGCGCCAGCGGATCCGGAGCGGCTCGTTGAAGGTAGGCGAACTCCTGCCCTCGGAAGCCGAGTTGTGCGAGGAGTTCGCGGCCTCCCGCACTCCGGTGCGCCAGGCGCTGGCGACCCTCCGGGAGGAGGGACTGATCAGCGGGGGGCAGGGACGGCGGTCGGTGGTGCTGGACGCGGTGCCGTCGCAGCCGTTCGAGTCACTGCTGTCCTTCACCACCCGGGCCCGGCTGACCGGGCACAGCCCGGGGCAGCGGTTGCAGGAGATCGCGCTGCGCAGGCCGCAAGCGGCCGTCGCGGCGGCACTGGAGGTCGACACGGACGCGCTGGTGGTGCAGTTGCTGCGGCTTCGGCTGCTGGACGGCCGGCCGGCGATGCTGGAACGGATGACGTACACCGAGGCGGTGGGCCGCCCCCTGCTGGGCGCGGACCTGGACGCGGGCTCGATCTACGCGCTGCTGACCGAGAACGGGGTCGAGCTGGCCGCGGCCCGGCACACCTTCGACGCGGTCGCCGCCGACGAGGTCGACGCGCAGCTGCTGGAGGTCGAGGTGGGCGCACCGCTGCTGCGCGAGCGGCGGCTCACCACGGACGTCCAAGGGGTGCCGGTGGAGTGGTCCGAGGACCGCTACCGGCCGGACGTGGCGAACGTGACGGTCACCAACACCCGCTCCGCGCGCTCGGCGCAGCTCTAGGCCCTACCCTGGGCGGCCGCACCGCCGGGCGGGCGCGGTGACCGGGGGTACGGGGCGAGCGCCTGACGCGGCGCGGTGCCGGTGCGGGCCGCTTCGACGGCGTCCTCGATCCGCTCCAGCGGGTGGGCGGCGGCGACCAGGGACGCGAACGGGTAGGTCTCGTGATGGGCCGCCAGGAAGCGGACGGCCGTGTCCAGGTCGTGGGGGCGGTAGTTGTGGACGCCGGTGACGGTGTGCAGGCCGCGCACCAGGCGTTCGGGGTCGAGGGCGACGGCGGGGCCGGGCGCGACGGACCCGACCAGCACGGCCCGGCCGCCGACGGCGAGGGAGTCCAGGCAGCGCTGGACGGCGGCGGGGTGACCGGAGAAGTCGAGGGCGACATCGGCCTCGCCGGCTTCCTCGGCGGTGTCGAGGGCGGCGCTCGCGCCGAACCGCAGCGCCTCGGCGCGCCGGGCGGGGTCGGGGTCGACCGCGCTCACCCGGGCGCCGGCGGCTGCGGCCATCGCCGTGGCGGTAAGGCCGAGCATGCCGGTACCGGTGATCAGGACTCGTTGCCCGGCCGGCTCGCCGGCGGCGGCGAGGGCGGCGGCGACGGTGGCCGTGGCACAGGAGGCGGGGCTGGCGACTTCGTCGGGCAGGCCCGCGGGCACGGCGACGACGGCGGTGCCGGGCAGCACCACGCAGTGGGTGGCGAAGCCGCCGTTCAGCGGGGCGAGCGGGGACCACGGCTCGTGGCCGTACTTGCGCAGACTGAGGCACTTGTGCGGCAGGCCGCGTTCGCACCGCACGCACCGTCCGCAGGAGGCGGCCACCGACCACACCACCCGCATCCCCTCCTCGACCGGCGTGCCGTCCACGCACCGCACACCGCCGGCGCCCACGCCGACCACGGTGCCCACCTGCTCGTGGCCGAGCAGTGCGGGTACGGGCGAGGGGCGGCGGCCTTCGATCGTGTGCAGGTCGCTGCCGCAAACGGTGGCCAGGTCGATGCGCACCAGCAGTTCGCCGTGGCCGGGGGTACGAACCGTCGCGCACTCCAGCAGGGAGAAGGGTCTGTCCACTCCCTCCCAACGGGCGAGGCGGACGGGGATCAGGTCAGTGGAATCGTTCACCCGTGAAACTTGTCATGAAAGCGCGCGCCCAACAAGTACTTGTCATGACATGTTGGGCGAAGATCGGGTGAACCCCGCCGTCCCGCACCGCCCGTGGTGGGGCGGTGCGGGACAGCGGGGTTCGGGGGCGAGGGATCAGGCCGGATGACCGAGCTCGGTCGCGGTGCGGTGGACCTCGAAGAGGCGTCTGCCGTCGCGGTTGATCCAGGTCGCGGTGAGCGTCGCCGGGGAGACCGTGGTGTCCGCGACGAGCTTGAGGAACACGAACGGCTCCACGGCGCTGGCGACCAGGGCCGGGTGCGGGGTGTTGAGGCTCGCGATGGTGCGGTCGTGCAGCGGGCTGACGATGAACTGCCACAGGTCGTAGCCGATCCGGGGCCCGTAGTTCAGCGCGCGGGAGACGTGCACGTCGCCGCTGACCAGGAAGCAGCCGGGAATCCGCTCGGCGGCGAGGAAGTCGAGGATCGCCTCCTTCTCGTACTGGTAGGTGGCCCAGTCGTCGGTCTCCGAGTTGCCCTTGTCGTCCCAGATCATGCCGGAGGCGATGGCCTTGAACGGGGCGGTGCTGGCCCGCAGCGAGGCGCGCAGCCAGTCCCACTGGACCTCGCCCAGACAGGTGGTCCTGGAGGGGTCGGCCCAGCTGGGACCGGTGTTGCTGAACCAGCGGGGATCGAGCAGGAAGACCTCGACGGGGCCGCGACGGAACGAGGTGTAGACGGCCCGGCCGGCCGTTCTGGTGGTCAGGCGGGTGCCGTCGTCGGCATGGCCGAAGGAGGCGTTGGCACGGTAGTCGACGAAGGCGGTGCGGGTGTTGACCTTGCCCGCGAAGGTGCCGTTGATGCCGTTGCCACCGAAGTCGTGGTCGTCCCAGGTGCCCCAGGTCGGCATGGTCGAGACCATCTGCGCGATCTCCGGCTGCGCGAGGAACTCGCGGTGCTTGGTGCGGGCCACCGCCAGGTCGCCGGAGTCGACGTAGGGGGTGTCGCCGAGCAGCACGAAGCTGTCGCAGCCCTCCTCGACCACGCGGGTCCACACGGTGTTCGGGGTGGACGGGGCGCACGAGCCCAGGCCCATGGTCACCACGGCGGGCGCCCCGTCGGCGGGTGCGGTGGCGAAGGAGCCGGTCAGCGGGACGAAGCCGGGGGCCGCGACCGTCGGGGCGAGGGTGAACTCGTAGTGTGTGGCCGCCAGGAGTCCGGGGACGTCGGCGAGCAGGGTGTTGTCGTTGGCGGTGGAGATCGGCACGTCGACGACCTTCGACCAGCCGTCGGCCCGGCGTACGGTGCAGCGCCAGACGGCGTGGACCGCGGGGTCCAGGCCGGGGCGGGCCCAGATGCGCGCGGTGGTGGTGCCGACGTGTCCCACCAGCGGACCGACCGAGGGCTGCGCCGGCATCGGAGTGGGCGGGACGGCCGGGGCGGTGCCCGCGCGTACCCGGGCGACGTAGCCCGCGAGGGCGGTGAAGAAGGTGACGCTGTCCTGCACCGCGGCGGCGGGCTGAACGGCGGCGCCGCTGCTGTTGAAGCACTTGTCGACGGTCAGGCTGGCCACCAGGAACCGGCCCGCGCCGTGCGCACCCTCCAGCAGACAGGGGTTGGCGCCGCCCGCGGTGCACGCCATCAGCACCCGCATGGCATGCCACGAGCCGACGGTCTCCCAGCTGACCCGGATGCCGGGGGCGCGGCCGGTGAACACCCTGCCGGAACTCCTCGGAAGCGCCGTGACGAGCGGGTGGTCGGCGACGATCGGCAGCACGGTGTCGTAGTCGGCGTCGGTGCGCACCGCGCCGAGTGCGGCCGGGAGGTAGGAGACCGCGGCGCCGAACTGGTCGGACTGGGCGAGGTCGAGGACCACGCCGCCGCCGGCCACGAAGTCGCGCAGCGAGACGGCTTGTGCGGCCACGTAACTCGGGTACTGCGAGCCGTTGTTGGTGAAGCTACCGAAGGCGATCAGGTCGACGCCCTGGGCGGTAGCGGAGCGGGTCGTGTCCAAGGGGACGACGGTGAAGCCGGCCCGGCGCAGCAGTTCGGCCAGGCCGGAGGCGTGGGTCCACCGGTCGGTGTATTCCAGCACCGCGGCACGCGGCGGCGCGGCGGTGGTGGTGGTGGCGGCGTGGGCGGGAAGGGTGGCGACGGCGGTGGTCAGGGCGGCTGCGCCGCCGACGAGCAGGGACCGTCGGTGAAGTCCGTCTGGGCTCATGGGGGTGTTCCTCCTTTGACGGCCAAGGTCGCAGCGAAGCTGCCCCTCCAACAAGCACTTATCACTACAAGTCATGCAGTGTTCATCTGACCCGGCTTCGACGTCGAGCGGCCGGGAGGACACCCGAGGAGCCGCTCGACCGGCCCGACCGGATCATCCAGGCCGAATGCGATGACTTGGGTGGCAGTACGCCTGTGGCCACGCCGGCCGAGAACCTCACGAGGTCACGGGCGAGTGAACAGGAAATGACTTGTCACAACAAGTAGTTGACCTGGGGCTGCCGCACCTGCCAGCGTTCCGGTGCCGGCCAAGAGCGGCGCCCCGTCCGGTGATGCCGGGCCGCGCACCCCGCCCCGGTTCCTCCTCGGCTTCCCCCGTTGCTCACCTCGGAGCCCACCGTGCGTCTTCGTCCCCTCGTCCTCACCGTCACCGGCGCCCTCGCGGCGCTCTCCCTCACCGCCTGCGGCAGCGACGGCGGCCCCTCCGCCGCCGGGAAGTCCGCCACCTGCCCGGGCGGGAGGATCCGCTTCGGCGTCGAGCCCTTCGAGGACCCCGCCAAGCTCACCCCGGCCGCGAAGGTCCTGGCAGACGCCCTCGGCGAACAGCTCAACTGCCCCGTACAGCTCACCATCACGGAGGACTACTCCGCCGAGGTGCTCGCCCTGCAGAACGGCAAGCTCGACGTCGCCATGTTCGGCCCGCTCGGCTACGTCTTCGCCAGCCAGCGCGCCGGTGCCGAGGCCGTCGCCTCGTTCGGTGACAGCGGCGGCAAGGTGTCCAGCTACACCGCCGGAATCTGGGTACCGACCGATTCCACCGTCCGCGAGGTCAAGGACCTCGCCGGGCGCTCGCTCGCGCTTTCCTCGGTCGGCTCCACGTCCGGCGACGCACTGCCCCGCAAGGCCCTGGTCGACGTGGGCCTGAAGACCGCCGACGTCAAGGTCAACTACGCCGGCGGCCACGCCGAGTCACTGCTCGCGCTGGCCAAGGGCACCGTCGACGCCGCCGAGATCAACTCCCAGCAGCTCGCCAGCGCCACCGCGTCCAAGACCTTCGACCCGACGAAGTTCCGCAAGATCTGGACCTCCGACGCCATCCCCAACGACCCCATCACCGTCCGCGGCAACCTCGACCCCGCGTTCAAGAAGGCCGCCGCGGACGCCCTCCTGCACCTTCCCAGCGACAAGGTCGGGCAGATCGGCGCCCTGCTCGCCGTCAAGCCCGCGGCGCCCCTGGTCGCCGTCGACAAGTCCACCTACCAGCCGTTGTTCGACCTGGCGGCCGCCCTCAACCTGACCGACAAGGACCTCTGATGCTGGTGCTCTCCGACATCACGGTGCGGTACGGCCCGCGGGAGGTCCTGCGCGGGGTGGACGTCACCGTCCCGCGCGGCGAGTTCCTCGCCGTGCTCGGGGCCAACGGCTGCGGGAAGTCCACCCTGCTGCGCGCGGCCGCCGGGATCGAACCGGTGGCGGAGGGCACCGTGACCGTCGACGGCAGGGCGGGCGACCCGCTCGCCCTCGCCATGGTCTTCCAGCAGATCCACCTGGTGGGTCGGCGCTCCGTCCTCGACAACGTCTGCGGCGGGGCTCTGGGACGACTGCCGCTGCGGCACTCGCTCCACTCCCGCCTGTTCCCGCGGGACCTGCGCGAGGAGGCGATGGCCTGCCTGGACCGGGTCGGCCTCGCCGAGCGCGCCCACGACCGGGCCGACCGGCTCTCCGGCGGCCAGCAGCAGCGCGTCGCCGTCGCCCGGGCACTGTGCCAGCGCCCCGAGGTGATCCTCGCCGACGAACCGGTCTCCGCCCTCGACCCGGCAGCGTCCGAGCAGGTGCTGGCGCTGCTCGCCGAACTCGCCCACCAGGAACGGCTCGCCGTCGTCGCCGTGCTGCACCAGCCCGCACTCGCCGCCCGGCACGCCGACCGCGTCATCGGCCTGAGCGACGGCCGGGTGCTGCTGGACGGCCCGCCGGACCAGAACGTCGACGTCCTGTACCAGCCCGCACTCGCCGAAAGCCTGTCATGACCCCTGTGTCCAGCGCCGTTCGCGGCCTCCCCGTCCCGCCCCGCCCCCGGCGGCCCCGCACCGTGGTCAGGGCGCTGATCGTGACCGCCGCCGTGGCCGCCGCGCACGTGGTCGCGTGGAACACCACGGACATGTCGCTGGCCGCCCTGGCGGAGGGCTGGCACGGCATGGCGGAGTTCCTCGGCGAGGCCTTCCCGCCCAGGATCGACCGGGCGGTCCTGCAGCCGAGCCTGTCCGCGGCCCTGGTCACCCTGTGGATCGGCCTGCTCGGCACCACCCTGTCGATCCCGCCGTCCCTGGCGCTGGCGTTGCTCGCCGCCCGCGACGTCGCCCCGTCCGGTGTCGTCTACCAGGCGGCGCGCTCGCTGCTGTCCTTCCTGCGCTCCGTGCCGGACGTGGTCTTCGCCCTGGTCTTCGTCACCGCTGTCGGCCTCGGCCCGTTCCCCGGCGTCCTGGCGCTGGCCTGCCACAACGTCGGCGTCATGGGCAAGTTGTGGGCCGAGGCGATCGAGGACGCCGACCCGGGCCCGTCGCAGGCGCTCAGGTCGGCGGGTGCCGGCCGCGTCCAGGTCGCCCTGCACGCCCTACTGCCGACCGCCACCCCCCGGCTGGCCGGACTGCTGCTCTACCGACTGGACGTGAACGTCCGCGCCTCGCTGGTCCTCGGGCTGGTCGGCGCGGGGGGCATCGGCTTCCTGATCAACCAGTCGATCAAGCTGTTCCGGTTCGACGAGATGCTCACCCACATCCTGGTGGTACTGGTGCTGATCGTGGCGGTCGACCGTCTGTCCGCCGCCGTCCGCCGCCGCCTGGCCTGACCCGCCCGGTCGGGCACTCGGCCGCGTCGAGTGCGCACCGGACGGGGAGAGACACGAGGGCACTGCGCCGTCTTCGGGATCCCTCGCCAGGCGGCCTGGCCGCGCCGACGGTGCACCCGCAGCTGCGTCGGGCGTACGCACCACACCTTCACGTCCCTCGTGGGCACGAGCGAGAACACCGGAGGACGGGCCCGGGCCGGCCACCCGGTCGGCGCCCGACCGGACAACAGGGTCATCGACGGCCGGTGCGACACGGGCCGCATCCACAAGCACCTGGCCACTCAGAACCCGCTGTCGTCAGCGCTCGGGGGGCGTCGGTTCGATCTGAACAACCCGGCGCGACCGTCCATGCCTCGCCGACTACCTGGAGCGAGATCGGCGGATGTGCCGGGCTGACCCGGAAGTCCGTCGGTAACACTTCGATAGAGCCTCGGGACGCTGACGGAGCGCGGCCCTCTATTGCGACGACGGGCCCTGTGGAGCCAGTGGAGCCACGAGCCACACCTGTCAGACCTGTCTCGCCTGTCCACACGAGGAGAGCGATGCGAGAGCCTTCGGCGGCCTGGAATACCTTCGTGCGTCGTGGCAGGGTGCCACGGCAAGGTGATCGGGGCGGTGGTCCGCACCCCGTCGGTGACGGCGGGCGTCCGCCGACCGGCTGGTTCGCGCGGTTCACCGGTACCCGCCCCGAAGCGGCTGACGCGGCTGCGCCCGGGAGCGCCGTTGCGCCGGCGTCCCCCCGTGCCTCCGTGTCCGAGCGCCGGATCGTCGTGGCGGGGGGAACGGTCGAGCCCGCCACGGCACCCGGCAGTGGGAGCGGGCCTTCCGGGGAAGCTCCGGTGTCGCTGCCCGAGACGTGCCGGCACGAGATCCTGCGAGCCGTCGTGCGGGCCGCCGGCCGAAGACGGAGCCTGTCCTCGGCACCGGCCAACGCGGCCACCGAACGGGAGGAGTCCGAAGACACCTGGCACGCCCATGTCGGCGTGGTGGCCCTGCGGACCTGCCTCTACGCCGCTGCTCTGCACGAGGACGGCTCATCGGACCGGGGCCCCCTCGCGGCCGACCGCTTCACGGCGTTGTGCGTCTCGTGCTCCCCAGAGGCACCGACGACGGACCTCCCACCCCGCCCGGCGGACCGGGAGCCACCCGCGGCCGGGCCCATGACGCACCCGGCACCGCTCGCGCCTGGACACCGGTGCAGCCCGGTCCCCCCGGTACCGACGGCCGCCGGCGGCGCTCCCGCCGTGTCACGGGGTGACCACCGGCACTGACAGCGACCGATCCCGTCGGTGGTAGCGCCGCCGTGCACGGCGGCCCCGGCTCGCCATGCCCGGGTGGGCTCGGCCGGTGCTTCGGTGTGGTGCCCGGAAGCAGGGACATTGCTCGTTGACGGGCGCCCCGGGTTCCCTCACACTTTGCGCACGGGCGGCACCTCGCGAAGCCGCCAGTGCTGCGGCGTCCGCAGTCGGCGCCCGGTCATGCTCCTTCCTGTCATCATCCGCCTCCTACGGGCTGGTTGCGGCGTTCCCCTCTCCGGACCGCGCCCACCCGTGCGTGGCAGGTCACCACGTAGGGCACGCGCCGAGGTACGCCCCCTTGGAGGTCTTCGAACTTCACCGATGCCAGGGCCACCGGGTATCGGTGTGCGGTGAGCGGCGCCGTGCGCTGCCGCCCCCCGGATCGACGGGAGGCACCGCACCACCGGAGGAGGTCGGCCCCGTCGCACGGCGGCCCTGAAGGACCAGCGAGGACCGCGTTGAGCAAGCTCATCAAGGCGTCGAAAGCGCCCAAGGACTCCGAGGGACGGATGGCCCTCGCCGACCATCTGCGGGAACTGCGTGGCCGGGTGGTGAAGTCGGCCCTGGCCATCGTGGTGCTCACGCTCGTCGCGCTGGTCTTCCACAAGCGGATCGAGGACTTCCTGCTGGAGCCGCTGCGGTGCACTCCGGAGATCATCGCCGCGGGCAAGCGCAAGTGCGCGCAGGTCTCCACCATCGGCCTGACCGCGGGTTTCACCTGGATGCTCAAGGTCGCGCTGACGGCCGGCGTGGTGGCGACCGTCCCGGTCTGGCTCTACCAGGTCTGGGCGTTCGTGGCGCCCGGTCTGCACAGGAACGAGCGCAAGTACACCCGGGTCTTCGTGGCCTGCGGAGCCCCGCTGTTCCTGGCGGGCGCCGCCTTGGCGATGCTGCTGCTGCCGACGACGGTCGAGATGTTGCTCGCCTTCACCCCGAACAACACCACCCCGATCCTGCCGCCCGACGACTACTTCGACATCGCCACCAGGCTGGTCCTGGTCTTCGGTCTGGCCTTCGAGTTCCCGCTGCTGCTGGTGATGCTCGACCTGGTGGGCGTGGTGACCGGCAAACGGCTGCTGAGCTGGTGGCGCGGCATGGTGCTGGGCATCACCGTCTTCGCGGCCTTCGCGACGCCCAGCGTCGATCCGGTGAGCATGCTGACTCTGGCCGCGCCGATCTGGGCACTGTACTTCATGGCGGTCGGCATCTCGATGATCAACGACAGGCGCAGAGCCCGGCGCAACCCGGACCACGGGCTGCTCGACGACGAGGCCTCGCAGCTGGACCTCTCGGTGCAGCCGGTCACCGTGGTCGAGGTGATCGAACCCTCCACCGCGCCGCCGGCGGGTGAGCTTCCGGCGGGATTCGACCACGAGCGGGTGGACGACATCACCTGAGCGCAGGCCCGGGCCGCCGATCTCACTGCCGCGGATGCTGCCCGAAGCGCCCTTGACCGGGTGAACACGGGCCGGGGTGGATCCGGTCAGGTCCGATGGACAGGGGCTGTGGCCGCCGCGTGCCTCGCGGCCGCACCTCTCCACCGCACACCCCGGGAGCCGCGTTGAGTGCCACGGAAAGCATTCGTAACCTCAGCCCTGGGTACGGCTCAGCCCTGGGTACGGCTCAGCCCGGCCAGGACCTCGTCGGTGCCGCGTGCCCGGGAGAAGGTGCTGCTCTTCGCCCGCTTCTGGCGCAGACTCGTCGCCGACACCGGACCGGAGGAACTCTGGACGGTGCCCTTCTCGCCCGCCCACCCGGTCCATACGCCGCACGCGCTGGACGCCCCGTCACCGGCCGTCCCTCGCGCGCTGGGGTAGGCCGTCACCGAACTGCGCGCCGCCGGGATACCGCCGGCCTCCCGGCCTCCCGGCCTCCCGATGGGGCGACTTCCAGTTCGCCGTCCGTGGCGGCACCCGACCAGACCGCGCTCTTCTCCACCGGGCAGTGGGTGACCTCACGCTTCTGCGAGAAGGACATCTCGGACGCACCCGAACTGCGGGTAATGACAGTCACCGAGACCGGACGATGACACCGACCCTGAATCCCGGTCACTCCAGCCGCTGACCCCGCGCAGTTCACGGAGAGACCGGACATCCTCCGGCACCCGGCGAGAGTGACGAACAAGCTCACTGGGCGCGCAGGTAGCGTTCGGCGGCTTCCAGTGGGGACAGCCCGTCGACCGAGATCAACTCGTCCAGCAGCTCGACACCGTCGTTGCCCAGGCTGAGCCGCTTCAGAGCCTCCATCGCGGCGGGGACGATCCGCTCGGCGGCGTCGAGACGGATCACGGTGGACGCGGCGTCGACGCCGCCGAGCAGGCCCTTCGGATCACGGAGGGCGCGCAGCCGGTGCCGCCGGTTGAGGTACTGCGGGCGCCACAGTGGTGTGACGAACCACTCCTCACGCGCGATCGCCTCTTCCACGTGAGAAGTGAACTCCTCCTCGGTACCCGGCGTGAAGGTGTATCCGAGCCGGCCGAGCCCGTACTCGGCGATCATTCGGACGGAGAACCGGCTGATCCCGGCACCAGGGTTGATGCCCTGGATGTTCCCTGCCATGCGCGAGGCGATCTCGGGCCGGGTGAGGTCGGCGATCTCGGCGACGAGGGCCTGCGGAACGTAGGGCGGGACGCTCCAGGTGCAGTAGGGCCGGTAGGCGGCGTCCAGCACGACCGCCCGGTCCCGGTAGGGCGCGAGGTACGCGCCGTGGCTGTCGGGCAGCCACGCGGAGACCAGGACGTCGACCGATCCGCGGGCCTGGAGCGCGAAGATCTCCTGATGCGGAGCTTCCAGGACGGTCACGCGGTGGCCGTGCGATTCCAGCAGATGGCGTACGACGCCGGCAACGGCGCGGTGGAAGGAGAGTGCGATGTTGCCGACGACGAGCGGCGTTGGTGTGCTCACGGTCTCGTACCCTTCGGCGCGGCGTCGGATGACAGTCCGCTGGTCCGGAAATGAGGACCTGAAGCTATCCGCTCCAGCGTGGTAACCATCAAGGGCTGTTGCTACCCAGTGGAAAGCATGCAGGTAAGGAGGGATGTCCGGACTGCTGAAAGCCCTGCTCTGGTGTCCCGGTCCGCCTCGGCCTCCCGGCAGGGCCCCGGTGTTCAGCTGCTGTCCGGGCGCCCCGGGCCCTGCACCAACCCCAGGGCTGATTCCTGTAGCGCCGTGACGAATTGGCGCACGAGCCCGTGCGGTTCGCTGCGCAGGTAACAGGTGAGTGCGCGAAAGCGCCGGGGTCGGCACGGCACTACGACGGCGTCGAGCCCTGCGGGAAGCGCGTTGTCCGGGAGGAGCGCCGGCCCGACCCCGGCAGCGGCCAGCCGCGCCGCCGCGTCCACCTGCCAGGTGCGTACCGCCGCCACCGGCCGAAACCCTTCGGTCGAGCAGAAGCCGGAGATCAGGTCGTTGAGACCGTGTCCCTGGCCGAACAGGACCCACTCCTGGTCCGCGAGGTCGCGCAGGGCGATCCCGGTGGCGGGTGTCACCCGGCCGTCGCTGAGGGACGGGTGACTTCGGGGGAGCACCACCACGAACTCTTCATGTCCGAGCGGTACGACCGGGCCGTCCCAGGCACGGGGCCGCGGACCCACCGCGAGGTCGGCCAGGCCGTTGCGGACCTGCTGCTCCAGGAGGTCGCGATGGCTGAACTCGTCGAGTCGGACCGGGCACCCGGGGTGTTGGTCGTGCCAGGCGCGGATGACGTTCGGCAGGATGCCGGCCGCGATCGACGACACGGTGGCGATCTCGAGCTCGGCGGACTCGCCGCCGGTCGCCGCCCGCGCGGAGCGGTAGGCCCGCTCGGCGTCCCGCAGGGTCGCGAGCGCCTGCGGGAGGAAGGCGCGGCCGGCCGGTGTCAGCCGCATGCCGCGCGGAAGCCTCTCGAACAGAGGTCCGCCGACTCTGCGTTCGAGCGTCCTGAGCTGCTGGGACAACGACGGCTGCGCGACGGACAACCGTGCGGCGGCGCGGCTCAGCGAACCTTCCTCGGCCACCGCCACGAAGTACTCGAACTGTCTGAGACTCACATCGCCCAGGCTACGTATAGATAAATCCTGTGTGAATAGATAGAGAAGAAATCTTAGACTTACGAGCCTGGGCGGCCCATTCTCGCTGTATGAGCATCCGACAGACCTCCGAATCCACGAACCCCGCAGTCGCACCCGTCGGACCGCCCGAAGCGGAGAGAGAGACGGCAGCCCTCAACCGTCAGGTGGGCACCCGCCTCCTGTTCGAGAACGACGCTGTCCGCGTCTGGGAGGTCCGCCTCGAACCTGGAGAGCGGGCACCGCTCCACTGCCACGCCCTCGACTACTTCTGGACATGCACCGAGCCGGGCACGGCTCTGCAGTGGCGGCTCACCGGAAGCGTGTGGGAGCAGCACCGCCGTTCCTACGGCATCGGCGATACCGAGTACTTCGCCCGCGGCAAGGACTCGCCGGTGATCCACGACCTGCACAACAACGGCAGCACCACACTCTGCTTCGTGACCGTCGAGCTGCTCGGCCGCACCGGACAGCACACCTCCTCCCCCACCGCGCCAGGAGCCACGCCATGACCATGCGCCTGTCCATGCACAACTGGATGCGTCCGGAGCCGCTGGAGGTCACCGTTCCCAGGCTGGCCCGATACGGGTACGACGCCATCGAGATCTCCGCCGACCCCCACGGTACGGACCTCACGGCGGTCAGGCGGCTGCTCTCCGAACACGACATCGCCTGTTCGGGCGGCCTCGCGCTCTTCATGGGCGGCCGCGACCTCGTCCACGAAGACTCCTTCATCCGGCAGGCCAGTCTCGACTACCTCATGGAGACCATCGACCTCACCGCCGAGCTGGGCGGCACCTTCGTCACGGTGCCCTGCACCGTCGGCAAGCTGGTGCCGATGGCAGACGCGGAGCTGGAGTGGGACTGGTACGTCAAGGCCCTCCGCACCGCGCAGAACCACGCCGGCGACCGGGGCGTCCGGCTCGCCATCGAGCCCCTGACGCGCTACGAGACCTACCTCGTCAACCGGGCCGACCAGGCGCTCCGCCTGGCTGAGGAGGTGGGCGACGAGTGCGGCGTCTGCCTGGACATCTTCCACATGAACATCGAGGAAGCCGACTGGAGATCCGCCATCCGAAGCTGTGCCGGCCGGCTGGTGAACTTCCACGTCGCCGAGAACAACCGGCTTCCGCCGGGATCGGGAGCGATCGACTGGGCGGCAGTGCTGGGCGAACTCGCCGCCACGGGCTACGACGGTCACCTGTCCGTGGAGTTCATGCCCGCCATCGACCGCACGCCCCTGTCCGACCGGCAGATCGCCGACGCCGCCGATGAGTCCCTCAGCCACGGCATGATCAAGTGGCTGCGCGACCACGCCTCCGGAGTGCTTCCCGCAGGCCTCTACGAGGAGTACACCGCGCAGTCCGCCCGGGTGCTGCGCCATCACCTCGCCCAGGTGGGTTCCGGCAGCTGAGCCCGACCGTTCGTCCGCCGGGCGCCGTCCTCCCCCGCGCCGCCCGGCGGATCCCGTTCCTTCCCCCTGCACTCCCTCCCCCGTACTCCCAGAGACCGGAGCCCTCCATGACCACGCTCCTCAATTCCGGCAGTAGAGCCGAGGCCACCACGGCCACCCCGATCCGTGCACGCCGCCTGTTCATCGGCAGCTGTGTCGCACTCGCCGCCACCGGCATGACGTTCTCCGTGCGAGGCGACATCATGGGCGCGCTGGGGCAGGACTTCGCCCTGAACCACTATCGGCTGGGCCTGATCGCCGGTGCGGCCTTCTACGGTTACGTCGGCGCCATCCTGGGCGGCGGTCTCCTGGTGGACGTGCTGGGGGCCAAGAGGATCCTCACGCTCGCCTTCATCGCTCAACTCGCCGGGCTCGTCATGACGATCACCGCACCGGGGTTCGACGTCCTGTTTGCCGGAACGCTGGTTGTCGGGCTGGGCAACGGACTCATCGAGGCCGCAGCGAACCCGCTCGTCGCCACCCTCTACCCCACGAACAAAACGCTGCGGCTCAATGCCTTCCACGCCTGGTTCGCCGGCGGCCTCATCGCCGGCGGCGTCGTCGGTTACGGATTCACTCGCGCGGGTATCGGCTGGCAGGCGAAGCTCGGCACGATCCTCCTGCTGGTGGTCGCCTACGGAGTACTCCTCTTCCCCCTGCGCTTCCCCCGCACCGAGCGCGTCGTCGCGGCCGTGACCGGCAAGGAGATGTTCCGGACCGCTCTCCGGCCCGTCTTCCTGGTCTTCCTGGGCTGCATGCTGCTCACCGCGTCCACCGAACTCGGACCCAACCAGTGGATCCCCGACACCCTCAACCAGCTGGCAGGAGCCTCCGGAATCCTGGTCCTGACCTTCGTCAACGGCATCATGTTCGCCTCCCGGACCATCGGCAGCCGACTCGTCGGTCGCCTGAGCCCGATCGCCGTACTGGCCGGTTCGTGCGCGCTCGCCGCAATGGGACTCCAGTTGCTCGCCCACGCCCGCAGCGCCCCGGTCACCTACGGCGCAGCCGCCGTCTTCGCCCTCGGTATCGGCCGGCTGTGGCCCACCATGCTCGGCGTGGTGGCCGAACGGTGCCCCCGGGGCGGCTCCTTCGTCCTGGCGCTCATCGGCTCCGGCGGGATGCTCGCCACCGCGCTGACCGTGCCGTGGATGGGAGGGATGATCGACGAACACGGTGCCGCGAGCACCTTCGCCACGGTCAGCGTGCTTCCCGCCATCTGTGTCCTGGTCTTCACCATCGTGTGGCTGCGCGACCGCACAACCGGTGGACACCGCGTCGAGTCCCTCTCGGTGGAAGAGACCCCGGCCTAGCACAGCCACCCCGCAGGCGGCGGTCCTCTTCGCCTCGCCCTTCGGCCGGCCACCGGCGGCGCCGCGCGGATGTTCCTGGGCGGGGTGAGCGGACGAGGCGACCCACGTGGGCCGAGTGGGAGAACCCGGCCGCTGCCACCGGGGGCGACGCACCGCACGGTCGCGGATGCGGGGCCGTCCGACGGGCAGCCACCTGGCCGCGGCTCCGGCGGGCACGGATCGAGCGGTAGCAGAACCGCGGCTCCGGCGGGCCGTGCCGGAACCCGCCTGCGGCGTGGTCGGCCGCAGGCGGGGCGGGCATCGTGTCGGCTGCTCTCGCGGCGGTGCGGCACGCGAGGGGGCGAGCCAGGCGGCCGCGCTGTTCCGGCTGCCTCACCCCCGGGTCACCAGAAGTGCCACCAGGCGTGCGGGTCGGAGCGGTACCGGCCGTCACCACCGACACCCGTGCCGGGGGCGGGGCGGGTGGGGTCCGGGCTGGAGGGCGTGTCGCCGGGCGAGGGGGCCGTGCTGGAGGGGGCCGTGCTGGAGGGGGCCGACGGGGTGGTGGCGGGGATGTCGGTGCCCGTGCCGGTGATGCGGTCGTAGCGGTAGGGGGTGTAGTAGCTGGTGGGCCAGCCCGCGAGGGAGCTGGCGTTGAGGTCGCCCTCGTACTTGCTGGTGAGGACCCGTGGGTTGCTCTCCGCGTAGTAGTGGAAGGTCCCGGCGGACTTGTCGATCCAGTCGCCGAAGAGGATGACGTGCTGGGCGGTGTAGTCGAGGGCGTCGCCGGGTCCGAGGTCGGTGGCGGCGATCTCGGTGGAGACGTCGGGCAGGGTCTGGGTGACCATGCTGTCGGTGAGGTGCCAGGCCATGGAGACGTAGCCCGAGCAGTCCTGCCGATAGGTGCCGTTGCTGTCCACGTGGAAGGCGCCCTGGTCGTAGGACACGCCCTGGGTGACCCAGCTCTGCGCCCGCTCGATCACCTCCGCGCGCGTGATGGCGCCCCCGGCGGAGGAGGCGGCGTGGGCCGGGGCAACAGTCAGGACAGCGGGGACGCCGAGCGCCATGAGGCCGGTGAGGCAGCGTCGGAGGGTGGCTCTACGGACGGACATCGTGGGCTCCAGGTGGATCGGTGACAAGGCTGCGAGCGGGTTCAGCCGAGGCGGCGGGTGATGGCGGCGAGGACCTCGTGGTCGGCCCGGGTGTCGTAGGAGGTGGTCGCGGAGTCGGCCCGTTCGTCGAAATGGACGACGGCCAACGTGGTGCCGCGCTGAACGGCATACAGGTGATTGGTCTGCGGACCGGCGGCCGACAGGCCCTCCATACCGGCCCACCGGCGCGACCAGGCCGTGGCCTGACCGGCCGCTGCCGTCCTGACGACCTCCGCGTCCGCGGCGCGCGCGACCTTGGTCTGCAGCGCGCGCGAAAGTGCCTGACAATCACTCATCCCGGTCAGCAACCCCTCGTAGGCCTCACGAGCGGCCTCCGCGTCCCGGAAGGCGAAGACCTCCTGGACCGCGGGGGTCCGGTGGACACCCACGTAGGCGAGCTGCTGCCAGCGCACGGCACCGACGACTGAGGCGCATTCGTTGAGGCGGATGTCACCGGTCACGGGCCGGACGGCAGCAGCGGGCAGCGGTGTCCAGCGCTGGGCAGCGGCATCGGGCAGCTGCGCCGCCGACAACAGGGGGGTCGGGGCGATCGCGGACGGCTCCCCCGGGCCGGGAACTTGAGTCTCGCGGGGCGCACCGCTCGGCGCTGCCTCCGGGGAGCTGCCGCAGCCGGCGACACCGAGCAGGGCCGCCAGTGCGCAGAACACGGCGTAGCGGAGTCGACGGGCGGCGAGTCGAACGCAGGGCTCCTCACGGCAGGAGGTACCGGAGCGGGGTGTGGATCCGGGCATGGCTGTCTTCCTGGCAGGCCGCCGTGCGCGAAGAGGCGCAGGGCGGAACCGGGTGCGGCGGTGCCGGGCGGCGGGGTTCCTGTGAGGTCCGGCGTCCGGCGGGCGGCGGCCTCGCGGGCTCGCACGCGACGTGTGATCGTGCCGTCCGGCGGGCTCGGAGTGAGCGGACTGGGCGCCGGGTGAGCGGATTCTTGTCGGATGGTTCGCGTGCTGTCAAGGTCTGCTCGTGGCAGTCCGCGCGCCCCGGCGGGCCGCCGGGGACGGCGGCAATTCCGGGGCGAAACCGAGGCGGGCACGACGGTGGACCTCCTGCCGGGCGGTGACTGACATCACGTCACGCGGGCTTCCGCCAAGGCCTGCGGCGGGCCCCCGGCTGGATCACCTGCGGCACGGGCCGGCACCCCCGCCTCGACGCCGCCGCGAGGCCCGGTCCATCGGCCGCACGCCGTGCCGTCGCCCCGCGCCGCCGCGGCCGACCGACCGGCCGGCCGAGCCAACGAGCCAACGAGCCAACGAGCCGACGAGCCGACGAGCCGACGAGCCGACGAGCGCGGACTCCCCTCGGGTACCCGGCGCACGGACGTGCGGCCGCGTAGTCAATCGGCCACGCTCCGGAGGACGCCGCTGAGCGCGAACGGCTCGAAGGAGACTGTGATCCACCTCACGTTTGAGCGGCGAGCATCACTGACTATCGTTCATTGAAAGGAGCACCCATATCACCGGCCTTCCATATGGTGGATTGCCGGCCGAGCCAATGAATCCCACACGGAAACTGGCCCGCCGGATTTGGGTGGCTGATTTCCCAATCGCGCCCGACGATCGGGGCGAAGGTGCATTTCCAAGGATGGGAACCCTTGGAACCTGGCACCTTGCCCACCGAGAGGGTCGATCGCCATCGAAATGCAATCTTCGGCCGTCGACACCCTTTCCTGAATGCCCCAGCTGCCGCAGACCGTGTCCGCTCGATTACGGAATTCGGCACCGGTGCAGCCTGCGCCCGGCCTCCGTCCATCCCTCCGACCGCGAGCAACCGACCCGTCGTGCGGGCAGCAGTTCCCGTCCGCACCCACTCCAGGCCCGGCACCAACCCGGTCGCCAAGGAGACGCCAATGAGCATCGAAGACCGCGGCACCCGCCCCGAGCCGGCTGCCCGCTCCCGCAGACACGACGACCGGCGGACCTACGTTCTCGACACCAGCGTGCTTCTGGCGGACCCGCTCGCCATGACCCGCTTCGAGGAGCACGAGGTCGTCCTGCCGGTGGT
>NZ_JBVHHE010000072.1:0-18910 GCF_055561235.1 Kitasatospora sp. NPDC022856
GAGGCCCTGTCTTCATGCGTCCATCACCCCGCGATCACCCGAACGGGACTCCCGTTCGATCGGCAACCGCCCTGACCGGTACGACAACGGCGTCTGAGCTCACACAGGCGATACGGACGTTGGTCAGTGCCCGCAGCGTTGAGGATTTGGGCAGACGTCGAGCGGGCCCAGCGGAATTTCGTCCCTGCTCGACCCGTCAGCCTCACACACAAGCTCCCTTGTGCACTTACCACCACGACGTCGAGCTGATGGACGCCACGGGCCGTCGGTTGTCCGAGGCCCGGCTGCAGGAGGGCGTCGCGGGAATCGAGCGGCTGCACGCGATGATCGGCGCCGAGCTCGGCGAGGACAGCAGGGCCGAGGTCGTGATCGGGATCGAGACCGACCGGGGCCCATGGGTGCAGGCGCTGATCGCTGCGGGCTACACGATGTACGCGGTCACCCGCTGCAGGCTTCCCGGTACCGGGACCGCTTGGCAGTGTCGGGGGCCAAGAGTGACGCGGCCGACGCGCACATGCTCGCCTACATGGTGCGCACCGACTCGCACCAGCTGCGCCCGATCTCCGGGGACACCGCCGACGCAGAAGCGGTCAAGGTGGTAACGCGAACCCACAAGACCCTGATCTGGGAGCGGACCCGCACCACGCAACGGCTGCGGCACGCCCTGCTCGACTACTTCCCCGCCGCCCTGGAAGCGTTCGAGGACCTGGACGCCACCGACGTCTTGGAACTGCCGGCCGAAGCACCTGATCCGGTAGTCGCGGCGAAGCTGACGACCACACAGATCAGTGCGGCCCTCAAGCGTGCCCGCCGGCGCAACATCGCCGACAAGGCCACCAAGATCCAGGCCGTACTGCGCGCCAAGCACCTGGGCCAGCCCGCCGCTGTGACGGCGGCCTACGCCGCCTCGGTGCGCGCTCTTGTCGCGCTGCTGGTCACCTTGAACGAGCAGGTCAACTTCCTGCACGGGCAGGTGGAGGACTACTTTGGCCGGCACCCCAACGCTGAGATCATCCGCTCCCAACCCGGACTGGGATGACGGAGGAGTCCCCGCAGATCAAGGCGATGAAGAAGGAGATCTCGGGCGTACTGACGGTCTCGTTCCACACCTGTGGACCTCGGAGAGCCGCGCATCAGCCGCATCGGCTCTCCCGTGGCTCCAGGGAGCCCACCTGTTCCATGCGCCGGATCTCCCGCTCTGCCGCTTCCAAGTGCCCGAGGTCGAGGGCCATCGCGGCACGCCCGGCGACGTAGAAGATGTCCTGGCGGATCCGACAGTCCAACCCTGGTTGGCGGCACAAGGCCAGGAACCGCACCTCGAGGCTGAGTTCGATGCGGCCCATCTCGTCCCGGACGCGGACCGGGAGTGCGGCGTGCCGGAGATCCTTGGCGTAGTCACGCGTCTGCCGGTCGGCCTCGTCGGGCCGGGCTTCCACGGGACGATAGGGGTGATCGGCCCACTCCGTGTCAGCCCACCAGACGAGTTCGTCCAGGTACTCCAAGGCGACTACCAAATCCGGGGGCGAGGCGGAGAGGGCCGCGTCCGTGTCGGCAACCAGCTCGGCGAGACGGCGTCGCGCGTCGTCCTCCCCTGCCACGCACATCGCGACGAAGCCCGACAGCACGTCGAGCCTGCGCGACACCTCCGCCCGCTGCCAGATCTCGTACAGTCCCGCCATCCACCATTCCCTCTTCGCCTACCGCGTCTCCGCGCCCCGAACCCTACGACTCGCCCCCGTCAGCGGGTCCAACGATTTTCCCGGGCTCAACGAACGAACCTCATGCCGGCTCGGTGCGGCGCACGATCTCCTCTCACAGCTCGTGTGTCCGCGAGACCTTCTTTCTGCCGGAGGCGCGGGTGATCGGGCTGGTGCCGGCGTAGTTCTTGCGGGCCTTGGCGCTGGCGTAGCGGTGCGGATCGTCGCCGAATTCTGCGAGGACCCGGGCGCTGAGTGCGCTGAGTATCGGTCCCGGGCCGCTGCCCGGAGTCGACCTGGTCCCGCCGGACCCAGTTGCGCAGCGTCTCGGCGGAGCCGATGGCGAGATTCTCCGCGACGGCCCGCAGCGCGGCCGACTCGTTCGGGTAGTCACCAAGGACCTCGGCGACCACGACGGCGCAGCTCAGGCGGGTAGGAAGAGGGACGTGCCATGACTCGAATCCTTACATGAAATCGAGTCTCTACCGAACCCGGGGCGGTTCACCTCGCTCGCGGGTGAGTCCGGTACCAGGTTCACGATAATGACGGGCCCGGTAATCCTGAAATGTAGTGGAGAAATACACGAATCTCGCCACTGCGGCAGGGGATGCCCCGCGGCTTTGCGCCGCGGGGCAGGCTTGGGTTCAGTCGTGGGGTGAGCATCCCCAGGTGTTGATGGTCTTGATGATGCGGTGTTGTTGGTCCGAGGTGAGGCCGGGCCACAGGGGAAGGCACAGGTGGGTGGCGGCGAAGTGGTCGGCGAGGGGGTAGCGGCCGGTGAGGCCGAGGGCGGGTTGGTGGTGGAGAGGGCGGTCGTAGACGCCGCGGGCCGGGGTGATACCGGCGGCTGTCAGGTGGGCGCGCAGGTGTTCGCGCCGGGTGTGGTCGGGTAGCTGGATGATCGCCTTGTGTCCGCTGTAGCGGTGTCCGGGCTCGAAGGGGACCGCGACGTCGGGGTGACGAATTCGCTGGGCGTAGGTGCGCAGGAGGTCGTGGCCGCGCTGCATGGGCGTCGGCGCGGTGGTGAGCTGGACGACGCCGAGCGCCGCGGAGAGTTCGGGCATGCGCCAGGCGCTGCCGAAGACGGTGTTGCGGCCGTCGGCGTCCTTGCCCTGGTCTCGGTAGTGGCGGGCGCGGGCGGCGGTGGTGGGGTCGTGGGTGGTGATCAGGCCGCCTTCGCCGGTGGTGAGGGCTTTGGTAGCGAAGGTGGAGAAGGCGGCGGCCGCGCCGATGGTGCCGGCGCGGTGGTCGGGGGTGGAGGAACCGTGGGCGTGGGCGGCGTCTTCGACGACGAGCAGGTCGTGGTTGTCGCAGAGGTGGGTGATCTTGTCGAGTTCGGGGGTGATGTGGCCGCCGATGTGGACGAGGATCACGGCGCGGGTGGCTCGGGTGCGGGCGCTGTCGATGGCCTCGGCCGTGGCGGTGAGTGCGGCGTCGTAGAGGACGGGCCGGGCTCCGGCGCGGATCACGGCTTCGGCGGTGGCGTAGTTGGTGTTCGCGGGGACCAGGATGTCGGCGCCGGTGAGGTTGAGGGATCGGATCGTGATCTCGAGGGCGGTGGTGCCGGAGGAGACGGCGATGGCGTGCCGGGCGCCGGTGGCGGCCGAGAACCGCTCTTCCAGCTGTTCGGTGTAGGGGCCGAGGGTGAGTCGGCCGCTGTCGAGGATGGCGGCCGCGGCGGTGAGGTAGGCGGCCTTCTGGGTGGTGGTGAACTCGCTGCGGAACGGGGGGATCATGGCGTGGCCTCCTTCGGGTTCAGGCCAGGGCGGGGGCCCAGGGCTCGACGGCGACCAGGCCGGCCGGGACGTGGGTGGCGGGACGCGGGGTGATGAGCAGTTCGACGGGGTGGCCGAGGATCTGCTGGGCACAGGCGGCGGAGGCGTGGCCGGCGAGGGTCATTTTGCCGGTGCAGATGGTGTGCAGGCCGGTGATGCCGTCGTGCTCGGTGTGGTCGATGATGTGCCAGCCCGGGTTGAATCGGCCCGCGAGTGCCTGGTGGGTGGCGACGTAGTCGGTCTTGCCGACGGTGTAGGCGGTGGCCGAGGGGAGGTCGACGGCGCCGGGTTCCAGGAGCCGGCCGAGCTGGTGGATGAGCAGCTGGGTGCGTTCCAGGGTGACGGGGAAGCGGCGGCAGCCGGTGATCTGGGGCTGGATGCCGCCGTAGAGGGAGGCGAGGACGGCGCCGTGGGTGGGCATCACGACGGGTCCGGACTGGTTGGTGAAGATGATGCCCTGGGTGAGGCTGCCGGGCAGGTGCATCATCATGTCCAGGCGTGAGCGCAGGTCCTGGGTGTGCTTGGAGTCCAGGGCGGCGAGGAGCCGGGTGGTTCCGAGGCCTGCGGCGAGGACGATGTAGTCGGCCTCCAGGCTGTCGCCGGTGCCGGTGCGTACGGCGGCGGCCCGGTTGCCGTCGAGGACGATGCTGTGGGCGGCGGTGCCGAGGACGAACCGCACTCCGGCGGCGAGGCACTGGCCGGTGATGGCGGTCAGCAGGCGCCGGGAGGAGATGGCGCGTTCGGTGGTGGCGATGAGGTGCTGGCCGGTTACCGCGTCGGGGCGCAGGTGCTGGACGTCGGTGGGCTTGACGCTGTGGTGGGGCAGCTGGTGGGTGTCCAGGGCGCTGCGGAAGGCGTGCTCGTCGGCGGGGTCGAGGACGTAGACGGCGTCGGAGGCCGGAACCTCGGCGTCGGGCGCGAGGAGGGCGTAGAAGGTGCCCGCCTGGCGGCAGGCGTTGACGATGTGCGGGGACTGGCGGGCGTAGAGGGCGCCGGAGTGGATCATGCCGTGGTTGGCGCAGGTGGCGCCCGAGCCGATGCGTTCGGCGTCCAGCACGGTGACGTTGTGGCCGGCGTGGGCCAGGCGCAGGGCGGTGAGCAGGCCGGCGATGCCGGCTCCGACGATGAGGGTGCGGCGCACGGGGCTGACTCCTTCTCGGGGGCCGGCCCCGTGCGTGGGGGGTCAGCGCCCGATCTCGGTGTATTTGGTTTCGGTGGTGGTCTTCTGGGCCTCCCACCAGGGCTGGTTGTTCTGGTACCAGGCGATGGTGTCGGCGAGGCCTTGGCGGAAGTTGCTGTAGCGGGGCTGCCAGCCGAGGGCGCGCAGCTTGGTGCTGTCGTTGGCGTAGCGCAGGTCGTGGCCGGGGCGGTCGGCGACGTGGTCGTAGGCCGTGGTGTCGTGCCCGAGGAGTTCGAGGATGAGCTGGACGATCTCGAGGTTGCTGCGCTCGTCGGCGGAGCCGATGAGGTAGGTCTCGCCCGGGGTGCCGTGGTCGATGATCGTGTGGACGCCGGCGTTGTGGTCGTCGACGTGGGTCCACTCGCGGACGTTGGTGCCGTCGCCGTACAGGCGGGGGCGGGTGCCGGTGATCAGGTTGGTGACCTGGCGGGGGATGAATTTCTCGGGGTGCTGGTAGGGGCCGTAGTTGTTGGCGCAGTTGGAGATGGTGGCCTGGACGCCGTAGGAGCGGACCCAGGCGCGGACGAGCATGTCGGAGCCGGACTTGGTGGCGGAGTAGGGGCTGGAGGGGTTGTGGGGGCTGTCCTCGGTGAACAGGTCGGTGCTGTCGACGGGCAGGTCGCCGAAGACCTCGTCGGTGGAGATGTGGTGGAGGCGCTTGCCGTGTCGGCGGACGGCTTCCAGGAGGGTGAAGGTGCCATGGACGTTGGTGCGGACGAACGGCTCGGGGTCGTGCAGGGAGTTGTCGACGTGGGACTCGGCGGCGAAGTGGGCGACGACGTCGGAGTCGGCGATGAGGCGGTCGACGAGGTCGCGGTCGCAGATGTCGCCGACGACCAGGTCGACGTCGTCAAGGCCGGCGAGGTTGTCCTTGTTCCCGGCGTAGGTCAGCGCGTCCAGGACGGTGATCCGGTACTCGGGGCGGTGCTCGCGGGTATAGCGGACGAAGTTCGCGCCGATGAAGCCGGCGCCCCCGGTGACAAGCAAGTTCTTCTGGCTCATGGGGCGCATCCTACGGGCCCGCGCGCTTGCCCTACGAATCGTCATATATGGCTAATCACATGTGAGTTGCGCTCCTTCGGTTCGGCCGTTGGTGGGTGGGTGTCCAGGAAACACCCGCGGCGCTCCTTCGGGGAGGCACACAAGGGGGGCACACAACACGAACCTGCTCCGAAGAGCACTGGGGCCCTCTACGCTCGGAGCACCGGCCCGCGCACCATGGGGCCGGGCCCGGACGAACAGGGGGATCCCGTCGTGGCGACCACCCGGGCCAAGGGCCCGAACACCCACCTGGCCGCGCTCATCGAGGCCTGCGGCGTCAGCCACAAGTGGCTCGCCCGGCGGGTCAACGAGCTGGCCGCCGAACGCGGCGTCACCACCGCCTACACCCATACGGGCGTATCCCGGTGGACGGCCCAGGGGATGGTTCCGCGCGACCCCGCGCCGGCCTGCGTGGCCGATGCGCTGGGCGAACGCCTCGGCAGGCCAGTCACCCTGGCGGAGATCGGCATGGGCGAGGCGCGCGAGGCGGCCGCCGACATCGGGTTGGATTTCCCCCGCGATCCCGATATCGCCCTGCGCGGCGCCATCCAGCACTGGAGCACCCCCATGATCAACCGACGCTCCCTCCTCCACGGCTCCTTCGCGATCGGCGCGTACCAGGTACCCACCATCCGATGGCTCGGCACGCCCGCCGACGCCGTCCCCGTCACCCCCGACCCGCGCGTGCGCCGCGTCGGACGCACCGACCTGGACCAGCTGTGGGAGGCCTCCGAGGAGGCACGGCGCTGGGATTCGCGGTTCGGTGGCGGCCACGCCAAGGCACCGGCCGTCACGCGCCTGCTGCGCGAACGCGCCGTACCCCTGCTCCAGGGGCAGTTCACCGAACAACTCGGCCGGGAGCTGCTCACGGCCGTGTCCGAACTCGCCCGCGTCTCCGCCTGGTCCTCGTTCGACATGGGCGACCACGGCCCGGCGCAGCGCGACTTCGTCCAGTCGCTGCGCCTGGCGCGCGCGGCCGGTGACCGGGAGGCCGGGGCGTACACCCTGGCGACGATGAGTCTGCAGGCGATGCTGCGCGGCTACCCCGAGGAGGCGATCGACATGGCCCAGGGTGCCTACGAGCAGGCCCAGCACGCGGCCGCGCCCCGGGTGCTGGCCTTCATCAAGCTCGCGGAGGCCCGCGCGCACGGCCGGGCGGGCGACGGCCGGGCCGCCGGACGGGCGCTGGCCGTGTGCGAGAACCTGCTGGACTCCATCCACCCGGGCACCCGCGACCCAGCCCACCTCGCCTACCTCACCCACCAGCGGATCAGCACCGACGCCGCCGAGATCCACAAGGACCTCGGGCAGCCGCAGGCCGCCCTGCGCTGGGGCCACCAGGCCGGACCGATGTCCGCAAGCGACTTCGCCCGCGCCACCGGCATCCGCTGCACCGTCCTGGCCGTCGCCCACCTGCAGAACAACGACCTCCCCTCCGCGCTGGCCGCCGGCGAACGCGCCACGGCGATCCTCGGACCGGTCCGCTCCGCCCGCGCCCACGCCTACCTGCGCGACGTCACCACCGCGCTGCGCCCCTGGCGCGGCCAGGACCAGGTCGCGGACTTCCTGCACCGCGCCGGCACGGTCCTGGCCGCCGCCTGAGCGCCCGGCCCGGGCGCGGCGACCGGTCGGGGCGAGTGCCGGTGGCGTGTTCGAGCGTGTCAGAAAGTTGGCTCATACAAGATCTTCGTAGCCGGTGATCGCTTCAACTTGCCTCTGGCGTTGGCTGGTTGGCGGTGAGAGGCTGGCTGTGTGTGTTGTCGTGGTGGGGGACCTTCTGCCGCAGCTGGCCGCGGTGCGGGTCGATCGGGTGGAGGCTGGCGGGGATCTGCTGAGGATCACGGCCCGGACCAGGGATGACGCCGAAGCGGCGTGTCCGGCGTGCGGGCAGGTATCGGACTGGGTGCATTCGCGATATGAGCGGCATGTCGCGGACGAGGCGGTCGGCGGCCGCCCGGTCGTGATCGACTTATCGGTGCGCCGCCTGTACTGCGAGAACCCGGACTGCGAGAAGGCCACCTTCGCAGAGCAGGTAGACGGGCTGACGAAGCGTTACCAGCGCCGCACGCCAGCCCTGCAGAAGGTGATCGACGCGGTCGCCGTGGCCCTGGCCGGGTCGGCCGGGGCCCGGCTACTGAGTGTGCTGCACCAGGCGCTGTCCTGGGCGTGCGTACTGAACTGCCTGATGCGCGTCGCCCTGCCGGCCAGGGCCGTCCCGCGGGTACTGGGGATCGACGAGTTCGCCCTGCGCCGAGGCCACCGCTATGCCACGATCCTGATCGACGCCGTGACAGGTGAGCGGATCGAGGTGCTGCCGGACCGGAAGATGGAGACGGTCACCGCCTGGCTGAAGGACCACCCCGGTATCTCGGTTGTCTGCCGGGACGGGGCCGGGGGCTTCGCGCAGGCCACCACGGACGCCAACCCCGCGATCACGCAGGTCTGCGACCGCTGGCACCTGTGGCACGGCCTGGCCGAGGCCGCGACCAGCGAGATCAGGGCCCACAGCGCCTGCTGGGCCAAGGCCGGCCCGCCCCTGCGGGAGGGCACCCGCGCCGCGACCACCCGCGAGCGGTGGCAGCAGGTCCACCAGCTCCTCGGGGCCGGGGTCGGCCTGCTGGAATGCGCCCGCCGTCTGGGCCTCGCCCTGAACACCGTCAAACGCTACGCCCGCCACACCGAGCCGGAACGCATGGTGACGGCGCCCCTGTACCGGCCCACCCTGGTCGATCCCTACCGCGACCACCTGCGCCGACGCCGCGCCGAGGACCCCGCGGTCCCCGTCACCCACCTCCTGGCCGAGATCAAGGAACTCGGCTACAGCGGCAGTGCGAACCTCCTGGTCCGCTACATCAACCAGGGACGGGTCGAGGCCGACCACGCCAGCCTCTCCCCGCGCAGAGTGGCCCGCCTCCTGCTCACCGACCCCGACCACCTGCGCGAAGAGCAGCTCGTGCTGCGCGACCAGCTCGCCGGGGCCTGCCCGGAGATGACGGCCCTGGCCGCCGCGACGACCGGCTTCGCCGCCCTGCTCACCCCGGCACCGGCCAACGCCGACGCGCTGACCGGCTGGATCACCCAGGTCCGAGCCGCGGACCTGCCCTTCCTGCACGCCTACGTCGCCGGGCTCGAACGCGATCGCACAGCCGTCGAACACGCCCTCACCTTGCCCTGGCACAACGGCCGCACCGAAGGCGTCAACAACAAGATCAAGCTGCTCAAGAGACAGACCTACGGCCGCGCCGGATACCGCCTCCTGCGTCAGCGCATCCTGCTCAGCTGACACACGCTCCGAAGCGATCACCGGCTACGAAAATCTTGTATGAGCCAGATCGCTTACACGCCCCCGAGAGGCAAGCCGTCCAACCGGCAATCCCAGACGAGGCGGTAGCCGAGGTCGGCCCGGCCCACCAATGCGGTGAGTCCGGGGCGATGCGCGCCAACGCGCGGTTGCGACGACGGGCCGGGCGTTGGGGCAATCGGTAAGGACGCTGGTGCGGCGACCTTTGCGGCCCGCTGACGCGCGCCGGAGTGTCACACAGGACGATGTACACGGTGGCGTTGGCGGTGTGGACGTTGCCGCACAGCACCTTGACAGTGAAGTCCGCGCCCGAGCCGGTCACGGCGACGTCACCGCCCTCAGTGACTTGTGCGTGCCGGTCAGGGCCGCAGGGGCGAGGCTGTCCGGGGTGGCGTGGTAGGTGAGGATCTTGGTGAGCAGGGCCTTGTCGGCGAGCATGGCGAAGGCGTCGTTGGTCGGGGCGAAGACGGTCACATTCTTGGCGGAGTTGAGGGTGTCGACCAGGCCGGCCGCCTTGACGGCTGCGACCAGGGTGGAGAGCAGCGGATTGTTGGACGCGGCGGTAGCCACCGGGTCCTGGGCCGTGCCGGTGAAGCTGCCGGCACCGCCCTTCGGCACGGCGGCGCACGCGGCACCGAAGGCTGCGCCCATCTCGGCAACGCTCACGGAAGGCATGGAGGCGGGTGCTGAAACTACGGCGGTCGAGAAGGCGGCGGCCGGCGCGGTGGTGTTGCCCTTGGCCGAGGTGGACGACCAGTCGCCGTTGCTGCCGCAGGCGCTCAGGCCGAGGGTGAGAGCGCCGACGGTGAGTAGGGCGGCGAGGATGCGGGCGGTCGCGGACCCGCGACGGGTGGCCCAGGCCGTGCCAGCGAGGTTAGGAGGCGCTCGTGCAGTCCGACGAGGCCCTGGCCCTCGGGACGCGCAGCGCCCTCTTCCACTACCACCGCGCCCGGATCCTCCAGGGGCTCGGACGGCCGGGCGAGGCGCGGACCGAACTGGGGACCGCGCTGGCGATCAACTCCGCCTTCCACCCCCTGCACGCCCGGGATGCCCGCGCCGCGCTGGCGGAGCTCGGGGGGCGGGTAGCACAGGCTGAGTCCGGCGCGCCCGCTAGCGCTTCGGCTGCGGGACGTGACTCGCGTCGCCGCCGAGCTCGGTGTAGAGGTCGGTCCAGCGGCGGTCGATGCCGGTCGGCGGTTTGCCGTCGCAGAAGGCCTTGGTGCCGTTGGCGGTGTAGAAGCGCATCATCTCCAGGACCGACCGCGGATTTGACTTCTCCCCGCCGGTGTACTTCGTGCCCGGCTCCTGGGCCTGGTGCTGGAGGCAGGACGGGGACGGGGTGCCGGGCTGGGCGTCGAAGCTGCCGTCCGCGGCACCGCCGCAGGCCGCCAGCAGAGGAGCGGCGAGGAGGAGAAGGAGGAGGAGGGACAGCGGGTGCGCTCGGCGAGTTGTCACGGTGATCGGCCTCCGGTACGGGCTGGTGTTCACAGGGTCGACGGGAGGCTGCGAACGACCAGCCCCAGTCCGACGGTCAGGATGAGCAGTGCTGTCAGCAGGGCGCTGTACGGTGCGATTCGGCGAACCCGGCCGAGGACCGGGCCGTCCGCCGCGCCCACGACCCGGTCCCCGAGGCGGACCAGGAGCAGGCCGACGGCGGTCAGGGTGGCCGCCATGCCCAGGCCGTAGGCGACCACCAGGGCCGCGCCGAAGAGGGTACGGCCGAGCGCGACTGCGCCCAGCAGGACGACCAGGGCCGAGGGGCTCGGCACCAGACCGCCGGCGATGCCCAGGCCGACCAGACCGCGTCGGCCAGGTGTGGCTGGGTCATGGTCGTGGTGGTGGCCGCCGAGCAGACCGTGCCGGTGACCGTGATCGTGTGTGCGCCCGTGGTGGTCGTGGTGGTGGCCGTCGGACGGGTGCTGATGTTCGTGCGAGTGCGGAAGGTCGTCGTGGGTGGTGTCGTGCGGGTGCCGGTGATTGCCATGGACGTGCGTGTCGGCGTGGTCGTGCGGGTGGTGATGCGGGTGCGGGTGGTCCTCGTGGGCGTTCGGTGGGGGCGCCGCCGACACGTGCGCGAGTTCCCTGATGGGCTCGTGGTCCGCGTTCTCGGGAGCATGCCGGGGGTGTTCGTGCCCGCGGGCGTGGCGGGAGCGCCGGACCGCGTCCCGTAGCAAGCCGGCCCCGACGAAGGTGACCAGGGCGCCGCTGAGGACGCCCAGCCACCCGAGGAGGACGTCTCCGGCCAGCGAGGAGAACGCCGTCAGGCACAGGCCGATGACGAGGACGCCCGCGGTGTGGGTCACCGTGACGATGGCCCCGACGGTGACCGCGTCCCGGGTGCTTCCGCGGCGGCCCGCCAGGTAGGCGGCCATCACGGTCTTGCCGTGCCCGGGCAGCAGCGCGTGCCCGGCGCCCAGCACGATCGAGAGGAGTACGGCGAGCAGACCGATCGGGACGGTCAGGTGCCGGGCGGCACCAAGTTCGGTGAGGCGGGCGTCGAGGCTGCTCAGCCAAGCCGTGGGCCCGGAGCCCAGCGTGGTCACGGTCGCTCCCTGGGCGGGTGCCGTGTTGCCGCCGGGCCGCGCGCGGAACTGGGCGCTGGTGACGCCGTTCGGGCTGTCGAGCAGGTCACGGGGGTAGTCCCGCAGCTCCTGGGAAACCGACCGGGTCGGGACGTCCGATTGATCGAGGGTGCTGCCGTCGCCCCGGGCGGTGATCTCGTTCCACCCGACCCTGCCCGGATCGCTTCCGCTCGCGACGCGCAGGGTAATGCCGTCGGCCGGGAGGTGCAGATCGGCCCGCAACAAACATTCCAGGCGGCTCGTGCGCAACCCCGCGGAGCCGTCCTCGTAGCGGAACTGCGCCGAGCCGGTGTGCCACGCCAGCGGCCCGGTTGTCCGGTCGGTCGTCACCTTGAGGCGCTGCGCGGCCTGCGCGCACTGCTCGTAGGCCCAGGCGTGAAGCTCGGCGTCATCGGCGGTGCCGTCGCCGTTGCGGTCGACCTTCGGCTGCTCCTGCAGGGTGGGGATCTCGGCGGCATCGGTCACAGCGAAGACATCAAGGCCTTCAGCATGGACGGTGAAGCCGAGGTAGTGGTTGAGGGAGAAGTTCCCCAAAGGATGGGCGCCGGCGACAGGTGCAGCGCCGCCGAGCAGGAGCAGCGCACCTGACGCCACCACACCTGCCCGGGCGAGGAATCGTGGGACCGCCACGCTGGGCCTCCTGGGACGGGGCCGGCCGCCGCGGCGGTGAGGCCCGGCCCGGCAGGAAGAGGGAAGGGGCCGACAGGGCCCACATCACCTTCGGGCTGCCGGACGGCGTAGAGCGGCCACCATTCCGACCTGTCGGCAAGATCACTCGCACGGAGCAGTACATCCGTACACGGGTTCCCATTGATCGAACACACGATCATCCCAGGCCGCTCCGGCGGTGGGGCGCCGGCGTTGCACTCCCTCGCGCCCCCGGCGCGCCCCGTGACAGCACTCCTTCTTGCGGACATAGTGCAACTACGAGATCGACGCACCGGTTGCGGTGCGTCGGCCGAAGATGCAGGAAGGGTGCCCATGGCCTCCTCATCCGTATCCCCAACCCACGACCTTCCGAGATCCGCTCGTGCCGCCGCCGTGGCATCGATCACTCGTCAGGAGTGGCAGCGGCTGGCCGGGATGGGCGGCTTCATCGTCGCCCTGCACATCGTCGGCTGGGTCACCCTGGTCGCCGTGGTCGCGCCCGAGCACCACACCCTCGGAGAGAAGAGCTTCGGGGTCGGGATCGGCGTCACCGCCTACACCCTCGGCATGCGGCACGCCTTCGACGCGGACCACATCGCCGCGATCGACAACACGACCCGCAAGCTCATGGAGCAGCGCAAGCGGCCCCTGTCCGTCGGCTTCTGGTTCTCCCTCGGGCACTCATCCGTCGTGTTCGCCCTGGCCGTCCTGCTCTCCTTCGGCGTGAAGGCCCTGGCCGGGCCGCTCCAGGACGACGGCTCCCGGCTCCACCAGGTGACGGGCCTGATCGGCACCGCCGTCTCGGGCTCGTTCCTGTACCTGATCGCGGTCGTCAACCTCGTCATCCTGGTCGGCATCTGGAAGGTCTTCCGACAGATGCGTGCCGGCCACCTGGACGAAAGCGCGCTGGAGGAGCAGCTGGACAAACGGGGACTGATGAACCGGCTGCTGGGCCGGGTGACGAGGTCGGTGAGCAAGCCGTGGCAGATGTATCCGCTGGGGATGCTCTTCGGTCTCGGGTTCGACACCGCGACCGAGATCGCCCTTCTGGTGCTGGCCGGCTCCGGGGCGGCGTCGGGGCTGCCGTGGTACGCGATCCTGTGCCTGCCGGTGCTGTTCGCCGCGGGCATGTGCCTGCTGGACACCATCGACGGTTCGTTCATGAACTTCGCCTACGGGTGGGCGTTCTCCAAGCCGGTCCGCAAGATCTACTACAACCTGACGATCACCGGCCTGTCGGTCGCCGTAGCCCTCATCATCGGCACCGTCGAACTGCTCGGCCTGCTCGCCGACAAGCTCGCCCTGCACGGCGTGTTCTGGGACTGGATTTCCGGCCTTGACCTCAACACGGTCGGCTTCGTCATCGTCGGCCTCTTCTTCGCCACCTGGATCGTCGCGCTCGCGGTGTGGAAGTTCGCCCGGATCGAACAGAGATGGAGTGTCCCCACTCCGGCGGCTGCGCCAATACCGGCGGCGAACGAAGGCTGACGGTACGGCGGCCGGACCGCACCAAGAGGCAAAGAGGGACGAAGCACGCCCGGGCGGGTGACATCGCTCGCCCATGGGGGTGAGGCGACCCGACCGCCCCCGCCCGGCTCACGAAGACGTGACGGGATCCGGTCCACAGTGCGAAGCGCGGCTGCCCAGCCGGATCCCCGCTCCGCCGCCGCCTTCGGCCCGGAGCGGACACCGCCCGTCACGGAAGCGAGAATCCCCCGCATGAGCGTCACGCGCCGACCTGCCCGCAGAAGCTCCACCGCCCGCACCGCCGCGATCCTCACCACCATGAGCCTCGCGCTCGCCAGCACCGCACTCCTGGGATCGGGCGCCGGCGTCAGTACCGCGTCCAGCCACCGCGAGGCCCCGCTGATCGCCGCCGACCCGCAGGTCGACAACACCGACGTCTACGCCTTCACCAGCCCCGACAACCAGGACACCGTCACCCTGGTCGCCAACTGGCTGCCCTTCCAGGAGCCCAACGGCGGACCGAACTTCTACCCGTGGGCCGACGGCGCGCACTACGACATCAACATCGACTCCCAGGGCACCGGCCGCCCCGACGTCACCTACCGCTGGACCTTCCACACCGAGGACCAGCGCGGCACCAACACCTTCCTCTACAACAACGGCGTCGTGAACAACCTCACCGACCCCACCCTGCTGTTCCGCCAGTACTACACGCTCCAGGAGCTGCGCCCCGGCTGCGACCCGGTCACCCTGGTCGAGCACGGCACCGCCGCCCCCTCCGACACCGGCCGCGCGTCCATGCCCAACTACGCCGGGCTCCGTCAGCAGGCGACCGTCCAACTGCCCGGCGGCGGCCAGACCGTGGCGACCCAGGCCGCCGACCCGTTCTTCCTCGACCTGCGGGTCTTCGACCTGCTCTACGGCGGCAACCTCTCCGAGGTCGGTCAGAACACCCTCGCCGGATACAACGTCAACTCCCTCTCCATCCAGGTGCCCAAGAGCCGTCTGGCGTACAAGGGCGACCCGAACCGCAACCCCGTCATCGGGGTGTGGTCGAGCACCGAGAAGCAGACCCTCAAGCTCACCCCCGGCAAGGCGGAGCCAGCCGGCAAGTACGTCCAGGTGTCCCGCCTCGGCAACCCGCTGGTCAACGAGGTCGTCCTGCCCGCCGGACTCAAGGACGCCTTCAACTCCCTCCCGCCGTCCGAGGACCACAACCAGCCCGCCGTGGTCAACAAGGTCCTCAACCCCGAGGTGCCGCAGCTGATCCAGGCGATTTACGGCCTGCCCGCCCCGGCCACCCCGCGCACCGACCTCCAGGAGATCTTCCTCACCGGCATCGCCAAGGCCACCGGTGGCCCCTTCCAGGTCGACCTCAACTCGCAGCTGATGAACCAGGACATCAACCCGAAGAAGTTCGTCCCTGCCGAGGAACTGCGCCTCAACATGTCCACGCCGGTCACCGCCAACCCGAACCGGCTCGGCATCCTTGCTGGTGACTTCCAGGGCTTCCCCAACGGGCGCCGCCTCACCGACGACGTCGTCGACATCGCCCTCCAGGTCATGGAAGGCGCCACCCCCGGCAACCTGATCCCCGCCCTCGCCGCCGGCGACCAGGTCAACACCGCCGACAAGCCGTTCGGCGCCACCTTCCCCTACGTCGCGCTGCCGTACGACAAGGCCGTCAATCAGCCCAACTGACGAACGCCACAGTCTGGGTGGCCGGTGGCGTCGCCACCGGCCACCCGCACGGCCGTTGCTCCCCACCGCACGATTGAAGGACACCCAGTGCGCCGCTTGCCGCTACTGATCACCACCCTCGCGCTGTGCGGCGGCCTGGCCGTACTCGGGGCGCTGGACCGCGGCGGGAACGACTCCGACCGGCCGTCGGCGGACGTCGCCCTCCGTGTGGGGAGGTCGCTGGTCACCGACGGTTCACTGGCCAGGGCCATCGCGGCGGACCAGTTGCGGCTACGGCAGCTGCCCGACGACTCGGCCGGCTGGGCACGGCTGGGAGCCGAATACGTCGAACAGGCACGGCTGACTGCGGACCCCTCGTACTACCCGAAGGCCGACGAGGCACTGCACCGCTCCCTCACCCTGGCCCCGCAAGGCAACGCCGACGCCCTCACCGGCCTGGGTGCCCTCGCCAACGCCCGCCACCTCTTCGACCAGGCCCGCGACTTCGCCGAGCAGGCCCTCGTGGTCTCCCCGGGGCACTGGCCCGCCTACGCCGTCCTCGCTGACGCCCGCACCCAGCTCGGCGACGACACCGGCGCCACCGAAGCCGTCCAGCAACTCCTCGACCGCCGCCCCGGCACCGCCTCCTTCACCCGCGCCGCCTACGACCTCGAACAGCACGGCCGCACCGACGACGCCCGAGCCGCACTCCAGCAAGCACTCGACGGCGCCTACGACCCCGCCGACAAGGCCTTCTGCCAGTACCAGCTCGCCGAACTCGACCGGAACTCCGGCCGCACCCGCGACGCACTCACCGGCTACCGGCAAGCCCTCAAGACCGACCCCGACTACACCCCCGCCCTGGCCGGCCAGGCCCGCGCCGAAGCCGCTCTCGGCCAGGCCGACGACGCCGTGCGCGACTACACCGCCGCAATCGCCCGCGTCCCGCTTCCCCAGTACCTGCTCGAACTCGGCGAACTCCACGAATCGCTCGGCCACCCCGAACAGGCCCGGGAACAGTACCGGCTGCTGACCGCCGAACAGCAGCTGGCCGACGCCAACGGCGTCGTCGACGACCTCACGCTCGGCCAGTACCAGGCCGACCACGGCGACCCTGCCGAAGCCGTCCGCCTCCTGCGCGCCGAATGGGACCGCCGGCACAACGTCCTCGTCGCCGACGCCCTCGCCTGGGCCCTGCACCGCACCGGCACGGACGCCGAAGCCCTCGGCCTCGCCCGACAGGCCCAGGCCCACGGCTGGCACAACGCCCTCTTCCTCTACCACCTCGGCGAGATCGAACACGCCCTCGGCCACACCGCCGACGCCCACGCCCACCTCACCGCAGCACTCGCCACCGACCCCGCTTTCAACCCTCTCCAGGCCCCACTCGCCCGCACCACGCTGACCGTCCTTGAACACCGCCGGGCACCCCAGGCCGCACCTGGGCCAGGAGCGGGCCAGGCACCGGGAGAGCCCCCCGGCCGGTCCTGATACGAGGTGATTCCGTGCCCCGGCCGTCTGGTCGCCGGTCGGAGCGAGGCGCCTCCGCCTCCTGCCGCCCGCCGTGCACCACCGGCTCCACGTCGGTTCAGGTCACCACCACCCGGCTCGGCCGTGCTGCTCGCCGCACATGAGACCATCCTCGGCTGGCCCGGCAGGAGCGGGCCCCTAGGCTGGAGAACCAAACCCAGGCACCCGTCACACCCTGGCATGGCCGTCAGGTTGGGCGTCCAGTGGAGCGCCTGAGCGGGCAGCAGTGAGACGACGCGGCGGACCGCGCCTCGTGCCGAACCCCTTGGCTGCTGCCGAGCGAGTGACCGGGCGGCATGTCTGGGCTTGATCGGTCGGGTGGTGTGCGTCCCTGGTAGGGCGAGGACCCGGAGTCGCCGGGTCCCGCCACAACCGAAAGGGAGCCACTCGTGCGTATCCGCATGACGGCAGTCCTGGCCGCCGCGACCACCACCGCGGCACTCGCCCTCACCCTGGCCCCCGGCGCCACCGCGCTGGCCCCTGCCGAGGGGAAGGTCTGGGACAAACTCTACGCCGTCGGCCTGACCGACGACCAGCGCCTGGTCGACTTCCCCGTCACCCACCCCGACCGCACCCGTGTCATCGGCACCGTCGCCGGTCTCGTCGGCGACACCCGTCTGGTCGGCATCGACTACCGCGTCCAGGACCACAAGCTGTACGGGGTCGGCGACCAGGGCGGCATCTACACCCTCGACGACACCAGCGGCTGCGCCACCAAGGTCTCCCAGCTCACCGTCGCACTCCAGGGCAACTACTTCGGCGTCGACTTCAACCCCGCAGCGAACCGCCTGCGCGTCATCTCCGACACGGGGCAGAACCTGCGGCACAACATCGACGACCCCGCCGGCACCCCCGCCGCCAGCACCACCGTGGCCGACGGCACGCTGACCAACCCCCCGGTCCCGCCCGCCACCACCGGTACCACCGGGCTCGGTATCACCGGCGCCGCCTACACCAACAACGACCTCGACGCAGCCACCGCCACCACCCTGTTCGACCTCGACACCACCAATGACCGCGTCTCCCTGCAGTCCCCGGCCAACAACGGCACCCTCGCCCCCACCGGCAAACTCGGCGTCGACGCCGGCCCGGACGCCGGACTCGACATCTACTACTCCGCCAAGCAGGGCATGAACTATGGCTACGCCGCACTGAACGTCGCCGGCACGCGGGGCCTGTACCGAGTGGACGTGCTGACCGGCCGCGCCAACGGCCTGGGCGCCTTCCCCGGCTCCGCCCACGTCACCGACCTCGCCCTGCCGCTCGACCAGGACTGACACCGCCGCGCCGTCCTGACACGACGGCAGAGCGAGAGCCGTGCATCCTGACCCGATCGGACAGCGGCCCCCGCCCATGCGCCCGGCACGACCTCGAAACCCTGCCGCGCGCACCCCTCATTCGCCACCGCGGCCCTGCCGGACTGCCCCCACCACCCGAACGGATCAATCAACCCCGCCCCGCCTGGCTCGGTCGAACATCCAGGCCCTGGCGACGGTGCGCCGTTCGGCGCCGTCGCTCGCACGCTTGTCGAGTCCGCCCAGGCCCGCTGGCGCTCCGTCAACGCCGCCCACCTTGTCCCGCTCGTCCGCGCCGGAGCCCGCTTCGAACGCGGCCAGCTGGTCGAGCGCACCGGGGCGGCCGCGGCGTGAACGAGCAGTGACAAGGCCGGGTAGCTACATCAGGTCGCTGATGACCGGGTGATCCGTGGATCGGGGGCAGATGAAGACGCGCATGGTTTCTCGTCTCCCGAGTACGACCTCGGTCGGCCCCTGGCACTGACGCCGTTCGCTTGGACTACCTTCAAGGCCGCCAGGCGCCCAGCTCTCCGTGCCCCCGTCCCATCCGTCACTGGCGATCGAGGCCACGAAGCGCATCCCACTGCCGCACGTGTCTGTCAAGGGACAGTAGGAGTCTGGCTCTGGCGCGAGTTCCGTGAAAGCACCACTGCTCCGGTGACGGCGTCAGGGCAAGTCAGGTAGGAAGAGGTCCAGCGACGGGCCTTCCAGGGC
>NZ_JBVHHE010000073.1:0-17419 GCF_055561235.1 Kitasatospora sp. NPDC022856
GTCAAGCGCAGCCTGGCCAACCTGTCCTCGGTCGCCGTCGACCGCCTCGAAGCCCTCCTCCGCAACCGGCTCAAACGGCTCCAGTACCGCCCCGACATCCTCGACGGCTTCCTCACCGGGGCCGGCCTCTCCCTCGACCTCCCACCGCCATCACCCTGAAGCGCCGAAGTCAGTAACGCGCGGAAGACCACCCGAACCGGTACACGAGTCCGGTGAGACTCCGCTGAGGCCGATCAGACTTCACAGAGACAGGTCGCCAAGGCGACTGCGACCCCCGCCCCGCTCTGGACGCTCTCGACCGAGATGTCGAGCGGGACCCCGGCTTACCGCGAGAGTTCCTCCCTCCCCTATCCCCAGGTAGCGGCTCGACATCACTCCGCGACTTCGAATAGCCGGACTTACCAGCAGGTTCCAGGCCGTTGCGAAGCATTGCGGCTCCCTCACCTTCGCTGTCAACGTGGGCGGGTACGCGCACCGCTGCAGCTGAGGCCGGGACGGTAGCACCGCCCGGGGCTGTCACCAGGCACCGGCACCTCCCGGCCGGCGCTCCGCCCGGCTTCCCCAGGTGTCCATCGAGGCCCCGGTGCTTGCCGATGACCCAGCCCTGGTCACCGCCTGTCGAGCTCGGCATCCCGGGCATCCGCATCTTGAATACCCGGCTCTGGCGGGTATCCTGCACAGCACGGCTGACAGCCACAGACACGCTGAGCACAGGGGACGCGGACCACGAGTTGCGAGTCCTCGTTTCACCCGTTGCCGACATCCGAGCAACACGGCCGGGCCCCGCGGAGCGCCCATGGTGCTTCCGAGCCGGCTTCTTGACAGCCGCAAGGGGCTCGCTTCTACGCCCCTCCCCTACTTCGGGCGGCGCCAGGCCGGCCTCCTCTCGTGCCCTCTCTCCAGCCACTGCGGCCCGCCAATGGCCATCCCAGGGTGACTTCTATCGACCCAGCGGATCACCTGCGAATGACGTCCGCGCGAGGGAAACCCGCGCGGAGGCCATCCATTGACCTCACATCAGGTATCTCCTCAGGCCCGTAGAGAACTCCCAGCAACCGCGACCCCGGCCCGGATCGCCACCCCCGGGCCAGCCGATACGGCCCCACACCATCCTCGCCCACAGGCCCCAGGCAGGCACACATCACCGCCTCAGCACTGTAGGACCCCTGAAGGCAGTCCATCAGTGGCCCTACCAGCCGGTGCGGCGCCCAATCGGGCCGAGGGCGTGGTCGGCCACGGCCACGGGCTGGTCCACCCACCGGGGCGGAACGGTCTTCCGTCGGCCCAGGGCTCCATGTTCCTACGGCCCCGCCCGAGGAGGCCCGCATGACGGCGCCCCTGCCCCGCAGACTGCTGTCGTCGCGCTGACCGCAGTGTTCGCCCCGACCGCGGCCGCATGCCCTGCCGAGCCCCCGCCAGAAGCCGCCGAACGCTACACGATCACTTTCTGGACGATGCCGTTCTGGGTCGGCCGACCCGACACCCTCAGACACCTGGTGGAGGACTTCAATGCCTCCCAGAGCAGATTGACCGTCGAACTCACCGTGCTCGACTGGCAGAACGGCCGCGAAACGATCAAGAAGGCAGTCACGGACGGCCGGGGCCCCGACGTCTGGCTGATGAACAACGGCTTGCCCCTGGAACACTTTAGTATATCGAATACTCCTACCGTGCTCGATTCCGGCCCCGGTGGAGACACGACCGACCAATGACTCCCCCCTCACACCCGGCGCCTCATGCCGGGTGCACCGGGCCGTATTCCCCCACGGTCCGGTGCACCCACCCGGTGGAGCGGCCGGAGCAACTGCTCCGGCCCCGCACAGGACCGGCTACTGGATGGTGATCTCAGACGTCATCCTGACGAGGTCCCTGACGGTGCCGGGCCCGCACTCGCCGGGGCGGCGACCACACCCGCAGTCTCTGGGCTTCCGGATCCTACGAATGGCCCGGACGGTCCCACCAACGAAGGTACGGATCCAGAACCAACCCAGGTGCAGCGACCGCCGACAGTCGGCTGCGCGCGGAAAGCGATGGCGCCGCAGCATCTACTCGCGCGGCGCCATCGGGTGCGGATCGTCCTCGATGCTCTGTTCGGCCCAGATGGTTTTGCCCGTGGAAGTGGGCCGGGTGCCCCAGCTCTGGGTGAGCTGGGCGACCAGGAGCAGGCCGCGGCCGCCTTCGTCGTAGGTGCGGGCGCGGCGCATGTGGGGTGTGGTGCTGCTGGCGTCGGATACCTCGCAGATGAGGGTCCGGTCGTGGATGAGGCGCAGCCGGATGGGTGGCTCGGCGTACCGAATCGCGTTGGTGACCAGTTCACTGACGATCAGTTCGGTGACGAAGGCGGCCTCGCTCAAGCCCCACATCTCCAACTGGTCGACGGCATTCCTGCGTGCGGCGGCGACGGAGGCGGGCTCCGGGTCCACGTCCCAGACGGCGACCCGACCGGCTTCGAGCGCACGGGTGCGGGCGACGAGCAGGGCCACGTCGTCGTCAGGCCGCTGGTGGAGCATGGTGGCGAGCACCGTGTCGCACAGCGCTTCCAGGGATGCCGCGGGCGCGGCGAGGACCTTCCTCAGCAGCGCGACGCCGTCGTCGATATCGCCATCCCGGGATTCGATCAGACCGTCGGTGTAGAGGGCGAGCACGCTGCCCTCCGGCAGTTCGGTCTCCATCGCTTCGAAGGGCAGACCGCCCAGGCCGAGTGGGGGTCCCGCCGGAAGGTCGAGCAGTTCGACGGTGCCGTCCGGGCCGACCACGACCGGCAGTGGGTGCCCGGCCCGGGCGAGTGTGCACCGGCGGGAGACGGGGTCGTACACGGCGTACAGACAGGTGGCACCGACCTCTCCCGTCTCGCCGTCCGCGGCGGCCTGCCCCGTGTCCTGCGCATCGGTGGCCAGGCGGGCCACGAGGTCGTCGAGGTGGGTGAGCAACTCGTCGGGGGGCAGGTCGATGTCGGCGAGGGTACGGACTGCGGTGCGCAGCCGTCCCATGGTCGCGGAGGCGTGGATGCCGTGGCCCACGACGTCGCCGACGACCAAGGCGACTCTGGCTCCGGACAGGGGGATCACGTCGAACCAGTCGCCGCCCACCCCAGCCCGGGCTCCGGCGGGAACGTAGCGTTTGGCGACCTCCACGGCGGTCTGCTCGGGCAACTGCTGCGGCAGCAGGCTGCGCTGCAGGGTGACGGCCGTACGGCGCTCGCGGGTGTAGCGCAGCGCGTTGTCGATGCAGACAGCCGCCCGGGCCGCCAGTTCCTCGGCCAGCACCAGGTCGTCCTGCTGGAACGGGTCGGGATGCCGGTGGCGCGTGAAGACGACGACGCCCAAGGTGGTGCCACGCGCTGACAGGGGCACAGCCATCATTGAGTGGAAGCCGAACTCGCGGATCCGGGAGGTCCGGAGCGGGTCGTGGGTCACCCAGTCGTTGATCGCGGGGTCGGTCACCTGGTGCAGTACGGTGCGTCCTGAGCGCAGAGTCGCCACCGGCGGGGAATTCTCCGGGTACTCGTCCACCTCGCCCGGGGCGACGGCCGCCTCGGGGGTTCCCGGATACACGGACTGGTGGGCCATGCGCCGTAGCCTGAGAGGACCCCTCGCCCCCGGCGTTCCCCATGCCGACTCTTGCAGGTCGTCGAGGGACGTCAGCAGATCGACGCTGACGAAGTCGCTGAGATTCGGGACCGCCACATCCGCCAGTTCCTGTGCCGTCCGCGTCACGTCCAGCGTGCTGCCGATGCGGGTGCTGGCCTCCACGATCAGTTGGAGGCGCTTGCGGGCCCAGTACTGCTCCGTCATATCGTGCGCGGAGAGACACACCCCTTGGAGACGGCCTTCCCGATCCCGTATCGGCGACATGAGGACCGACCAGGCGTGCTCACGAGTCTCCCCGGCAACCCGCATATATGTCTCGATGTGCTGCGGCTTGCCGGTCTCCAGCACCCGCAGCATGGCCTGCTCCGCCCGGTCTCCCGCGTCGTCGTCCACGATCTCATTCACCCGCAGCCCGCGCATGTCCGACTCGCTGAGGGCCACAGACCGCTCCATGTCCTCGTTGGCGAGCCGCAGCCGAAGCCTGGTGTCGTAAAGCGCCAGCGCGCGGTCCGGGGACTGAGTGAAGCTCCACGCCACCATGGGTTCGTCGGCTGGCCGGACCTGCAGCCCGGCCAGCGGTGAGACGAGAAACCACGAGGCGCCTCGTCCCTCCGGCGTCCGGTGATGCGCCAACACCCTGACCTGCAGGCTGCGGCCGTCACGGTGGCGCAGAGCCAGCGTGCCATTCCACCTCGGTAGCTCGGACAAAGGGAGGAGGCCCTCCGTGGATGGCATGCAAGCGAGCAGCGAGGCCGCCGGACGGCCCAGGACGTCCACCGTCGCATACCCCAGCAGACGCTCGGCGCCCTCGCTCCACCCAGTCACGGTGCCGTGTTCATCCACAATGGCGCGGGCGGTCAGCCCCTCGCCGACGATGTCGCCGACAGGCCGCGCTTCGTGGCCGTCGTAGGTCCGCTGTTCCATGGACCCTCCACCCGCTCCGCTCACCAGGGCCCCGTGCCGCCGAGGCAACCCCGGGGCGCCGGACACTCCGGCCTGTGATCCATTGTCGGACTTGCTTGCCGTCTCGGCATGTCCTGGGAGCCTCGCGGGCAGCACGTACCCGCGAGGCGGGCCCGCCGCCCTGGTCACAGGCAGCTGAATTCTGTGTGTCCGGGAAGCCGAGACGGGCTGAGCCGCCCGACGGCGTGCAGTGCGTTGCACGCTTGTCGGCGGCCGTGCCCTGTATGCCCCGAGCCTCAGCGCACCTCGCACACCCGGCCCCAATGAGTATCTTCCAACCTGAAGTCGCAGCTCACGGGGCTGACGTGGAGCCGCAGTGAACTACTCAGGCTGGTTGGGGCGTAATCCTCAGCAAGTGATCGTCCACGTGCCGCGAGGTCAAGGGCTGGGAGCCGGTGTCCGGGGGTTCGTGAAAGCTGACGGGGCCTCTGTCATCCAGGGGATCGACCAAGATCTTCCTGAGGGAGCAGAGGCCTTTGTTTCAGTCTGTCACGGGCGGATCGTTCGGTGTGTTCACGCCCGGCCACATCGGCGAGTCGACGCTGGTCGCGCCACCAGAGCCGGCCGACGCGATCCTGGTCGAGACCGGTGCCCGGGAACAGCGGTTACGGGATCCCAGGTTCGCCTGCGAAGTACATGGCGCCCCGGTCGCCGTGGCCGGCCTGGACTCGGTGGTAGACGCGGTTGTGGGCGACGTTGAGTTCGCCGTCGGTGAACCACTCCGCGAACGGGGGGCGACCGGTCCAAGGTATCGGTCGGTTCGCCGGCCCAGTCCAGGCGGGCGGGCCTGCTCCGCCCAGAAGGCGAGCCACTCCTCGGAGGCCTGTGCGTACGCGGCGGCGGTCAGGTTCGCGGCCGCGGCGAACTCCGCCGGCGGCGCGAAACTGCGGTCCTCCTTGAGCGGGTTCGCCAGGCTCTCGGTACTCATGATGGACTCCGGGCATGTGATCATTCGGGACGGCCGCCCCCGTGCTTGTTCTCGATCACCCGACAGCCAGGGGCCCGGTACTCGGGCGGAGGGCACCGCTCCAGCGGCGCCCGGGGCGGGTTCGCCTTCGCGCCGGGCGAGGCCCACATCATGCTGGAGAAGCCGAGGCGCCTGCGGTCGACCTCGACGGCCTGGCCGGCGGCCAGCACTGTCTTGACCTTGGCCCGGGGCAGGGTGGCGGTGGCAGGCTCAGGACGACCAGGTCGGGCGCCGCGCATGGCCAGGTAGGCCAGATCCTCGGGCAGCAGGCGGGAGCTGACGGTCCGCACGAGGTGACCGTCGACGAGAATGTGAACGCTCCGCAGGTCCGCCCAGACCGTCAGCGTCCGCCCTGCCAGTCCCTGGTTCACCGCGACGCGCGGCTTGCCCGGGACCAGGCTGAGCTCACCGCCGGGCGGCACACGCAACTCGAACTCGACGGCGCCCTCGCTCGGGGCGGCCGCCGGTGGCTCGATCACCTCGATCCGCAGCTCTGGCATCGGTTCCGGTTCGACGACAGGGACCGCCGGGGCTGTCTCGCGTGCCGGGCCGCGCGGCCGGAATAGGCTGGCTGGGACGGCCATGTCCAGTGCTGGTGCGGTCGTTGGTGGTTGTAGGCGTGGACCCAGGAGTCGATGGCCTCCTGGGCGGCGGCCAGGGACTCGAACGGTGCTACGTGATCGAGGAGTTCGGCGCGCAGGGTCTTGTGGAAGCGTTCGATCTTGCCGGTCGTCGTGGGTGAGCGCGGCTTGGTGTGCTTCTGGGTGATGCCGTTCCCGCGGCAGACCCGTTCGAAGAGCACTTCGACCGGTTGGGGGCGGTTGTGGCGGCCGGTGAACTGCTTGCCGTTGTCGGTCAGCACCTCGAAAGGCACTCCGTAGCGGCGCATGGCCGCCGCGAACGCCGCGCAGACCGCACGTCCGCTCGGCACCGCCACCACCGCGGCGATCACGATGAACCCCGAGTGGTCATCGATGCCGATCACCATCTTGCACTCGCGGCCGTCGGCCAGCGGCACCCCGCCGACCAGGTCGAGCTGCCACAGGTGCATCGGAGCCTCGCGCTGCCAGCGCTTGTAGACGCGCGCGTGCCGTTGCTCCTGCGGCTGGGTCAGCCCGTTGCGGTCCAGAACCCGGTGCACGGTCGCTCTGGACGGTGCCGGATCCAGGCCGCGCAGGCCCAGCTCGTGGCTGATCCGCCGGGCGCCCCGACGTGCATGCTGCTGCCGAACATCGCAGATCAGCGCTTCTACCTCGGCCGGCAACCGGGTCGGGCTGGTCCTGGGCCGGCGCGACCGGTCGGCAAGCCCGGGCAGGCCCGCCTCCTCGAACCTCCTCCGCCACGTGTGCAGCGATTGCCGGGACGTGCCGTAGCGCGCAGCTACCTCCCCGATCGGCGAGCCGCCAAGCACCTCCCGCACCGCCCGATACCGGTACTCCACCGTCGCCTGCTGATCCACGATCCCCGCCCAAGGCCACCGATCCGAGCCAGGCGTAGAGGATCACCGATCACACGGACGGTCAACCATGTCCTGAGAACGAATGGTCAACGATGTCCTGAGACCTCACACCGACACCGGGGAACGTCCCCCTCTCCCGGGACCCCGGCTGCCTGCGCTCCGTTGGCCTGTCGGCGGCTCGCTCGGTCCGGGACCGGCGGATCGGCTTGTACCGCGCCGGCAGCCCGGGGACGGTCACGGGCACGGCGGCCCCTACCGCCGTGCCCGTGACCGTCAGGCCGTCGAGGCCGAAGCCGTCAAGCACATCGCCGAGGCCGCCTCGACGTTCCACACGGTATTCGGCACCCGGAATCCGAAGGATGCGAAGCGGAAGCAAAGCCGACAAGCACCGGGAAGTGTGGCGGGTCGTGTGACCGTGATGGGAACTCCGACAACGCGTATGCGGTGGCGGCGCTCAAACGTTCAGCCAGAAGGCTTCCAGGGGAAGGCCGCGACCTGTCGTGCCGATCTGCATGTTGCCTCCCGGCAGGTAGGTGGGACCACCCAGCCAGCCGTCGTTCCTGATGTAGGCGTCACCGGCCGTGTCCTGCCCACCGATCATGATCGCTTCCATCGGGGAGTTCATGCCTGTGGTACCGATCTGGCGCTGGGTTCCTCCCCACGCGCAACTCCATTCGGAGTCCCAGCCGAAGTTGCTCCGGTGTGCCTTCATGCAGAAAGTGATGTCCTTGGGCGACTGGAATCTCACCGCTTCGATATTCCGGGCCTCACCGATCGTGCCGGCCCATTGTCCGCCACACATCCACTCCTGCCAGCCCTTGTTCTGCAGGTGTGCCTGGTAGGCGAAGCCGCCACCGCACGGAGCGCTGGAAGCGCTTGCCTGCCCCGCGCCACCGATGAGGCCTGTCGCGGCTATCGCCACAGCAGCAAGAGTGTGAATGGTCCTTCTGAGCATCGACTGTCCCCTGTTTCGCGTGGGGCGTCGATGGTTGACGCCCCGCTGTGGCTTCTCCTGGAGCATGTCAGGGCGCTGTCCGGCTGTGTTGGCACTGCGTCGACAGTTTCTTGGCTCTGCGTCTACTGGCCTACGGGCCCGGACAGTGCCTGACGCCGGTGCTCGCTGGGTGAAAGTCCGTAGGCAGTCCGGAATGCGCGGCTGAAGTCGTCAGCGCGAGGGATGCCGCAGCGGGCCGCGACGATGTGGATCGGCATGGCGCGCAGAGCGGGGTCGGCCAGGTCTCGGCGCGCCTTCTCCAGCCGCTGGCCTCGGATCCAGGCGGCGAGCGGCTCACCCCGCGACTGACGGGTGAAGACGCGGTGCAGGTAGCTGACGGAGATGTGGTGCGCAGCGGCGACCAGGGACGGCGACAGCTCCGGATCGTGCAGGTTCCGCCGGACGAACGCCCGGACGCTCTGCACCGTGGCCCCTTGCCGCGCGTCCTCCGGCACTGCGGCCTCGGCGTCCAGCTCCCGGGCCAGCCAGGCGGCCACCAGGTCGACCACGACCGCTCCCAGACGGGGTGCCTCGGCCGGCCCCAGGGCGACGGCCTGCCGGGCCAGACCGACAAGGAACTCCGACAGCAGCGCACCGGTTCCTTCCCGCCCCGAGAGCCCCCGGCCGAGCAGGCCGCGCAGGTGCTGTGGCGGCAACGGCAGCGACGACGCGGGAAAGTCGATGCCCAGAGCTTCGACCCGCAGGCCCCCCCGGTCGGTGGCGCCGGCGCCGAAGGCCCGCAGTTCGAAGGGATGCGAGCTGTCGATCAGATGGAGGTCGCCCGGCCCGAACGACTCCGTCCGGCCGGCGTCGCGCGTCAGGGCCAGCCCACCGTCGAGGAGCAGCGTCAGGTGGTACACCTCCGGATCGGACCGCCGCACCATAGTCGCGGTCCGCCGGAACAGCGCCGGCGGGAACGACGTCCTGAGGAGCGTCACCGGCCCCAGTTCGAGGCGCTGCATCTCCGCCGCGAAGTCGTCGGTGTGAGCGCTGATCACCTCGCTGTCCCGCGACCGCCCGATCAGTTCCCGCCAGTGGTCGAATCGCTGCTTCGCGGGCACACCCGCACCCACGAACTCGCCACCCGTCCTCGCCGCCACTCTCCGCTCCCCTCGGATTCCACGCCCATGGCGACCGGCAGGACCTTCCCGCCCGACATCACCGCTGTGACAGATCAGCTTGACATCAACTGGTCCCGCTTCTGGCGGCCTGCGGCCCAATACGCCCCGCGTCCCAGGACGCGCGGCTCCGGAAGGCCGCCGGCGTCACCAGCGTCAACGCTGATCATGCCGGATGGGCACTGGAAAAGGCTGACGGCAGCCAACTTAAGCTCCACTCTGGCGGCCACTTGTGGCGCAATCTGCGGCCTCGGGATTCCCCGCGTACGGCCAGATATTTCTCCCCGCTCGCCCCGATTGGTCCCGCTCGGCGACGCTGGAGCGGGTGAAGAACAGCAGGGAGATCATGGAGATCCTGGAGGCGTACGACCTCACAGGTAGTTACCGTTCTGCGGCCGAGCTGGCCGGGTGCGACCACCACACGGTGGCCCGGTACGTGAAGATGCGCGAGGCCGGACATGAGCCGGGCCAGCACCGACACCGCGCCCGGGCGATCGACGACTACCTTCCGAAGATCGAGGAGCTGGTAGTCCGCTCGCAGGGCCGCATCCGCGCGGACGTGGTGCACTGGCGGATCGTCGCGATGGGCTTCACGGGCGGGGAACGCACCACCCGCCGCACGGTCGCCGAGGCGAAGGCCCAGTTCAGGGCCGGCCAGCGCCGTGTCTACCGGCCATGGGTAACCGAGCCCGGGCTCTGGCTGCAGAACGACTTCGGCGACGGGCCGGTGATCAAGGGCCGCAAGACCACGCTGTTCTGCGCGTGGCTGGCCTGGTCCCGGTTCCGGGTGGTGATCCCGATCTGGGACAAGACCCTGCCGACGGTCACCGCCTGCCTGGACGCCACGCTGCGGCGGATCGGCGAAGTGCCGGCCTTCGTGCTCACCGACAATGAGAAGACGGTGACCACCGACCACGTCGCCGGGATCGCGGTCCGCAACCCGGAGATCGTGGACGTCGCCCGGCACTACGGCACGACCATCCGCACCTGCGTGCCGGCCGACCCGGAGTCCAAGGGCGGCTCGGAGGCGACGGTGCGGATCGCGAAGGCCGACCTGGTGCCCAAGGACGTGAACCTGCGCGAGGAGTTCCGCACCTTCGGCGAACTGGAGGCGGCCTGCCGCGAGTTCTGCGAGGAGGTCAACTCCCGCGCCCACCGTGAGACCCGGCGCAAGCCCGTCGACCGCCTCGCCGAGGAGCGCCCAGCGGCTGCACCCGCTGCCTCGGCAGCCGTTCACCGCGGCGTTCGGCACGACCCGTCGGGTCAACTGGGACGCGACGATCTCCGTCGAGGCGGTGCGCTACTCGGTCCCGCACGAGCTGATCGACACCCGGGTCTGGGCCCGCTTCCACGGCGAGGAGCTGATCGTCACCGCCGTCGACGACCGCGGCTCGGCCCGCGAGGTAGCCCGGCACCGGACCGGCAAGCGGGGCTCGCCCGTGCTGGACGACGCGCACTACCCGCCACGCGAGAACAAGGAAGCCGACCGCACGCCGAAGGCCACCAGCGCCGAGGAGGTCGCCTTCCTCGCACTCGGCCCGGGCGCCGCGTCCTGGCTGGTGGAGGCAGCGGCGGCTGGCACCTGCCGGATCAAGGCGAAGATGGCCCAGGCCGTCGCCCTCGCCAAGCTCTTCTCCGCAGAGGAAGTCGACCGGGCGCTGGGCACCGCGGCGGTCACCGGCCGCTTCGCGCAAGGACCTGCTCTCGATTCTCGACTACCAGGCCGTCCACGGACAGGCCGAACCCACCCGCCGCAGCGAGGAGCACTCGCTCCAGCCGGGCACCTCCGCCTGGTCCTCCTTCGGCCTCAACACCCTGCTCGACCACGACGAAAGCGACCCGTCCTGATGGCCACCCCGCTCCGAACCGTCCACGGCACCAACGGCGATCCGCTGGCCGAGGCCCTCGAACTGACCAAGCGGCTCAAGCTCCCGCACATCCGCCGCTCGCTGACCGACATCATCCCCACCGCCAAGGCCCAACGCTGGGAGCCGGCCGAGGTGGTGAGGGTCCTGCTGGCCGAGGAGGCTGCCGGCCGCGACCGCGCGAACCCGCACACCCGCCGCAAGCGGGCCGGCTTCCCCAGCGGCAAGACCTTCGGCGACTGGGACGAGACCGCCTCCGCGATCCCCAGGCACACCCAGGACGCGCTCAAGTCCTCCGAGTGGGTGAGCCGTCGGGAGAACCTGTGTGTCTGCGGCCCGTACGTTATCGGGGGGTGAGCGTTTCGCCGCAAGCGTTTGACCAGTTGGTGACGGTTCAGATATCTCAGCAACAGTGGCCGCTGTCGCCAGGAGCGGCGTGCTCCGTAGGATCGCGTCGTGCCCGCTGACGAACGCGTGACCAGGTCATCGCTTGCCGACCACATCCAGCCGATCTCCGTCCCCCGGTCGATGCCGCTCTTGCCGCACCGGATCTGGTCAGATGAAGACTGGGAGCGCATCCAGCTCGGCTACTGCTCCCGGGGCATGGACGAGAAGTGGAACATCTTCACGGAGGGCAGCGTCGTCTTCCTGCACCGGAGCTGGACGGGCCACGGGATCTTCAAGGCGACCTTTGCTCCGGTGGATGAAGACGGCTGGCGGATCACTGCAGCCGTGGTGGAATGCGACCGGAAGCGCTATCGAGGTGATGACGACGAACACAACTGTCTGATGCTGGAGCTATTGATCAGCACGATTGTGCTTGGTGAGCCAGCGTAAGAACTCCGCACGAAGCTGGCGGAGTCGTCCAGGAGGCCAATGCGGCGGGCCCGCGCATGGCCTTGTTCCCGCGCGGCGAGGACTGGGCAGCGGCCCGCACCGCAGCCGGCCTGGAGAGCACCGCCCACGAGGACATGCACGCCGGGGAGATCGAGACCTCCGTGCTCATGCACCTGTGGCCCGGTCTCGTCGGAGCCGACTACGCGACGGCCGATCACGTGGCCCAACGACCGCACCTGCTCGTCCTGGGGCTCCAGCCCTCCACCCTCAGCGGAGTCGTCGGCCGTCCATCCCTGGGCACCCCCGCAAAGGGAGAGGCCGTCCTGCATGCCCTGACGTCGGGTTTCGCTGAAACGCTGCGGGTGCTGACCGGTGAGGTCACGGCACGGCCAGAAGGAGAGCCGAATGCCTGACAGGAGCACGTGATGGGCGAGTTGGCCCCCAGGTTTCGGCTTCTCGTTCTGGAAATGAGGTGGCAGAAGTTCGAGACCCTGGCGCCGACCGCCCCCATGTACCTCTGGAGATCCAGCAGCGTGGTCGACTCGCTGGTCAGCCCCTCTCGATCGCGCCATCGAAGGTGGTCCACGAGCAGGTACGCGTAGGTCCGCTGGGTCCCCCGACCTTCGAAGGTGTGCAGGAAGCTGTCGGACTCCTCATCCACCGTGCCGCTCGGCGGCGTCACGATGACGTACGAGCGTCCACCTCCCGCCCGCTGCAGCGTCTGGACTCGAAGCTCCCCAGACGCACCCAACACCATCCGGCTCCGCACCATGACTTCCGTCAGCCCATCCGCACGCTCACAGCAACGTTGCGGATGATCCTTGGGCGGTCGGAAGAGATTCCAGTACGACGCCGAAGATCAACCTAACGGACCATCAGGACACCCAGCTCGCGGTCGGAGAACACGCCGTCGGGCCGGTCGCGCCGGATCAGGGCGAGGCGGTCGTCGTGGAGCAGGGCCGCGCACACCCGGGTCCGGACCGGGTCGGGGCCTGCGCCTGGTGGTCACTGCCGGGACCAGGCCGGGCAGACCGGTTCGTGCCAGGTCGTTCGGACAACCAGGCCGCCCTGGGCGAGGTGCTCGCTCGACCAGGTCCGACAGCACCCGCCGCCGACGCCGGTCCGGGTCGGGGCTGGCGGTCTCGCGGCGGGGGCGGGCACGGTGGCCGGTGCGGAGGGACGGCGTCGGCGTCGGCGGTGGGGCCGCGTGGGTGTCGTCATGCCGAAGGCTCTGCCCACCCGACCGCCGCGCCGAACCCGGCAGCCACCCGAACGGACCACGCCGGGACGAAACTCACCGGCCCTGACCTGCGATGGAAAGTTTCCGGGCCCGAGAGGGCTGTCCCTGGGGGGCGAACTCACCGGCGGCTCCGGGGTGAAACTCACCGGCCCGGGACGAAACTCCCCAGTGCAGGTCAGCGGCCTGCACCAGGATGAGGGCGGGTCAGGACCGGCGCCACCAGGAGCGGGTGCGCTTCGCCTCCCTGGCCGCGGCTTCCGCGGCGACGCGCTCACGCTCGGAGGCCTCCCGCACCCGGGGCGACGCGTAGCGGTCAGGAAGCCGGCCAGTAGGCGGCGAGCCGGCCCGCCAGGGCGGGGTCCCAAGACCCGCGTGATATGGCCAAGACTGGATTGTTCGAAGCCTAATCTCCAGCGGTGAAAGTAGACACCCATCGGACGCTGCCGGTCCAGCCAGGAGATCAGAGCGCCGTCCCGGGTCTTGTCCGTCGGGTCGAGGTGCTGGTGGCCGGTGTGGAACGCGGCGGCCAGCTGGTACATCCGCTGCCACTCGGTGGCGCGCGGATTGAAGGCCCGCAGCTTCACCGTCTGCAGGATCTGCGCGGCGTGCTTGCGGGCGTTGATCCGCAGCCACTCCATGTCATTGCCGTTCTTGAGCCTTCGTAGAGGGGCTTGAGGTCTGCCGGCCGATGTGCTCGGCGTTGTGAACAGGGCGCGGCTTGGTGGTGGAGAGCGGGTGGGTGGGCGGGCCTTGTCGCTGCCCGCCCACCCCGTCGTGTTCGTCGGCGGTTTGGAAGGGGTCAGGAGATGGTGAAGGTCTGGCGGTTGCTGCTGGCGTCGTAGGGCTGTTGCTGGAACTGGTCGCCCTGGGCTGCTCCTGCAGTGAGGTAGAGGCCGCTGTAGCGGTTGATGATGTGGATGTTGCCGCTGCCGGCGTCCTCCAGGCGCCATTCGTCGTTGGTGTAGGTGCCGGGGGCGTAGGCGTATTGGATGATCTTCGCTCCGGGCGCCTGGGAGGCGTTCAGCACGACCAGGTCCGTGCCGCTGTTCTGGTTGACGATGCGCACGTAGCCGTCGCCGAGCGGTCTGAACTCGAAGTGCTGGTTCGCGGCGTTGATGTTCGGGCGGCGGATGATCGGGGCAAGGTTCGCGAGGCTGCTTCCGCTCACGTCGACGACGTCGTTGGTCCCGGTGACGGTCACCGCGTGGTACCCCGTCGGCACCGTGACCGGGCAGCCGACCTGGATCGTGACGGGCGTACCGGTGGTGTCGCCGAGCTGGCTGGTGGTGACGGGGGTGATGACGGCGGTGCCGGCGGCCTTGGCGGTGACCTTGCCGGAGGCGTCGACGGTGGCGACGGCCGGGTTGCTGCTGGTGTAGGTGACGGTCGGCAGCAGGGGCAGGATGTTGTTGGTGCCGTTGGTGGTGACCTCGTCGGTGGCGACCTGGGCGGGGCTGGTGGAGGCGAGGTTGGCGCGCAGGTTCAGTCCGTTGTCGAGGTTGTTGTCCTTGATGACGGCGCCGGACGAGCCGCGGTAGGTGAACAGCGCAGTCGTGTACGGTGCCGCGCTGGTGACGGTGCGGACGTCGGTGGTGGTGCCGGGTGAGAGGCAGGTGTTGGGGGTGGTCGTCTGGGCCGAGAACGCGGTGTTGCGGTCGAGGCGGGAGACGTTGTTGCGTTCGAAGGTGATGCCGGCGACGCTCTTGGCGTCGAGGAGGCTGACGTTGCCGATTTTGAGGTCGTTGTCCTGGATGCGGATGTTGCGGTGGACGGGACTGGCGGCGTCGACGACCTGGTTGGTGGGACCGATGAGGATCACGGGGCTCGTCGGGCGCAGGAAGGTGTTGTGGCTGATCAGGACGTCCTGGACCGGGCCGGACTCGTACCACTGGTAGGCGTCGGAGGAGATGAAGATGCTGGACATCCCGGTGCCGTCGAAGGTGTTGTCCTTGATGACGACCGGCTTGCGGGTGGTGACCAGGATGCCGCGGGTGGGCATGCTGGTGAGGGTGTTGCCGCTGATGTTGACGGTGGGTGTGTAGGTGGTGTTCTCCACCACGAAGTTCCCGGCGGTGACCGATGCGGGGATGGCCTGGTCGAAGGTGACGTTCATGGTGGTCAGTGGCTTGTTGTGGTCGCGGCCCGTCGGGCCGTCGACCGACACGACCTTGGCGGTGATACCGGGGACGGCCACCATCGTCTGCTTGTTGACGATCTCCACGCTGTCGCCGGGGTAGAACTGCGGGAACCCGGCGGTCTGGGGGTGTCGGTAGGCGAGGGTGAGCGTCTTGCCGTCCGCGGAGCGTGCGGTGACCTCGACGTAGGTGCCGTGGATGTTGATCGCGTCGTCGTGGGCGTCGTTGAACACGTTGTTCGTGATGTTCAGGGTGCCCTTGATGCCGGACATCTGGACGAAGTCGGCGAACCCGGCCGTGCTGCGTCCCGAGGCGGGGTCGGTGCGGAACTCGTTGCCGTCCAGGGTGATGTTCTCGCTCATCTGGCCGAGCCAGCCGAAGCCGTGCAGGTAGCGGGCCTTCAGCCCCCGGACGGTGACGTCCTTGGACTCCCAGATGAACGCGGAGGCGGTGTCGCGGGTGTCCTCACGCATCTGGTAGACGAGGCCCTGGTCGGTCGGCGGTGTCGCGGTCGTGTAGTCGATGCGTATCTTGTTGCCGGCCAGGGGTGCCATCGACGCCACGTTCGTGAAGAGCACGCCGCTGCCGCCACGCCAGGAGAGCTTCGTCGCCGGGTTGTAGAGCTGGGTGTACCTCATGCCGTTGACGCCGGACCAGTAGGGCTGGCCGGTGGCGGGGCTCGTCTCGCCGAGCCAGGTCACCCGGTTGTTCGCCACGGTGAAGCCGCTGCCCGGCGGGATGCTCAGCACCCGGTATGCCCGGCCGTTGGAGACGCCCGTCTCGCTGACGGTGGCGTCGATGACCTTGGGGGCGGTGACGTCGTAGCTGAAGTCCCGCACCAGGACGTTCTGGGAGCGGATGGCTGCGAACGTGGTCATCAGCCCGTGGAACTGCAGGTGCGAGCCGCCGCCGTCGATCGTGACGTCGTGCATGTCCTCCATGAGGATGCCAATCCGCTTGTCGCGGTAGGTCGGGTTGGCGCCGACGGTGTTGGACATGTACAGCTCCCGGGTCTCGGCCTGCTCCGGGTAGATCTGGTAGGTGCCGTGGGGGAACAGCACCCGCACCGGGCCCTGCACGGTCTTGGCCTGCAGGAGTGCCGCCTTCACAGCGGCGGCGCTGTCATGCTGGCCGGTGGGGTCGGCGCCGAACGCGGTCACGTCGACGACCGTCTCGACGGGCAGGGCCTGTGCCTGCAGGGGCGAGGCGAGCGCGACGATGACGGCTGCGGACAGCAGCGCCGCCCCCGCCCGTCCTCGACCGGCTTTTCCGGGCTTTCTGGGTGTTCTGGCGGGTGAGGGAGGCTGCGGAACCTTGCGGCTCCAAGGCACGAGCGAGAATCGCATGCGGATCTCCGTGGGTGGGGGGTGAGCGTGGCGATTGGTGCTCAGGCGCCGGACTGGACCCCAGAGGGGACGACCACGTCGAGGTTCGGCGTTACGGTGTGCGACGGCTCTGATGGCTCGGCGCTCGCGGCTCGGCCGGCGCCTGGCCGTCGGGTAGCAGTACGGCGACGACGAGGTGGATGGCCGGGGCGTGCAAGCGGTTACCGGTGGCAGCGCGAGTTCACGGGGTGTTGCCCCGGTCGCACGTTGGGAGGTGTGCCGTGCAGCGGCGGTGGAGCCGGGGACAGGGTTCTCGATCGGGCGGGCGAGAACCGTTGCACCGGTGGTGGGGCGGCTGGTGTTCGGCGGGGCCCGGTCGGGGTGGGTGTGTGGTGTGTCAGGCCTGGGCGATGTCGAGGTGGGCGCCGCGGCGGTGGCGTATCGCCGCGGGGCTCTGGGCGCGTAGGGCGGCGGCGGTGATGGCCTGGGTGCGGGTGGTCGCCCACTGGATGAAGCTGTGGGTGCCGCGGCAGCCGTCGGTGGTGCGGGTGTGGAGGGTGACCATCCAGCAGGGTGTGGCGTCCGGGGCCGTCGAGTGGTCGAGGGGTGTGGTGCGGACCGGCGTGCAGGACGCCGTGCCGGGGTGGGGACGGCCGGTGGTGCGGCCGGGGGAGTCGGACACGGGTGCCTCCGGTGGTGCGGGCGGCGCCGGGCATGGCCGGACGCGGGGTGGTGCGTGCGCGGTCCGGGTGGCGCTGTCGGCCGCGGGGTGGGGCGTCCTCGGCCTGTGGGGGCAGGCCGGGGACGGTCCCAGGAGTGGTGCGGGGTGGGGTCAGTTGCAGGTGGCGCCGCTGGTCTTGAAGGTGGTGGCGTCGACCATGGTGGTGGGGGCGAAGGCCTCGGCGGGCATGGCCTTGCCGTTCTTG
>NZ_JBVHHE010000074.1:0-17300 GCF_055561235.1 Kitasatospora sp. NPDC022856
GCCGAATCCAACTCCGACCCCACCTGATCGACGGATGCCTGACCGCCACCGGCCTGACTCTCAGACCACCGACCCCACCCTGAAAACCTCAGTAGCTGCTGGCACTCGCACTCGAGCTGGAGCTCGAACTGGCACTGGAACTCGCGCTGGAGCTCGAACTGGCACTGGAACTCGCGCTGGAGCTGGAGCTCGGCCCTCCACTGGAGCTGGAGCTGCCACTGGAGCTCGGCCTCCCCCTGGAGCTGGAGCTCGCACTCCCGCTGGAGCTGGCACTGGAGCTCGCACTCCCGCTGGAGCTCGCGCTGGAGCTGGCACTGGAGCTGGAGCTGGAGCTGGAGCTGGATTGAGGGGAGCCAGGCTTGGAGTGGCTGGCATGGGACGCCGACTTGTCCGACGGTGTGGCGAGTTGGCCGGAGGTGTGGGTGGTGGAGCTGTTCCGCGAAACCGCGGTGGCCTGTTGAGCGGCGGCGCGGGTCGTGGAGAGGGCTGCGAAGGGGATAGCGGCGGCAAGCAGAAGGAGACGCCGACGGTCGGGGGCGGTCATATCTGTGGTTCCTCAGGTCGGATTGCTGGCTGAGCGTGCAACGTCGGGTTGCGCCGGGCCGACGGCCCGGGGAAGAAGGAGGGCCGTGGCGAGAGCGTGGTCGAAGTCCGCCATCGTGGGGTAGCGGCCTGCGGGGTCGGGGCTGAGCGCGCGGGCGAGACATGCGCCGAGCCGCGGCCACCGGCGGACCGGCCAGCGGGTGAAGGATGACAGAGGCCGGTGCGCACGGCGTACCAGGTCCGCGAGACTCCCGACCGTGGACACATGGTGACGTCCCTCGACCAGGCGGTAGAGCAGGGCGGCGAGCGCGTACTGGTCGGCGGCCGGGAGCAACTTCGCCTGATTGTCGGTGAGGCGTTCGGGGGCCGCGTATCCGAGAGTGTACCTGTGGATGGATGCCGGATCCGGGGCCCAGGCCTCGTCAGGGCCGATGGGGGTGGCGCTCTCGAAGTCGAGGACCGTGACGCCCGTGTCCGAGATCAGTACGTTCCGGGAATTGATGTCGCCGTGGACGATGCCGTGGCCGTGCAGGCGCCGAACCGCGGAACCTAATCCCAGGACGAGGCGTTCGAGGCACTCTGCGCCCGCCGCCGACTCCACCGCCGTGGAGGACGCCAGGTACCACATCAGCTCACGGACCGTCACTCCGGAGCGCCACTCGCTCGCTACGAAGCGCAGCGGCCCGGCCGCCCCTGCCTCTAGCAGACGGGGCACGAACACCATGTCCTCCAGTCGCCGAAGCGCCGCCTCCTCGTTGCGGATCCGCGCCAACGCCCTCGGCGAGGCATCGGCGCAGACCGTCCTCACCGCTACCGCCCGGCCACTCCCGTCCACGCCCCGGTACACCCGGCAGCACTGCTGCTCCCCTACCAGGCGCAGTGCTTGGTGGCCCGCGAAGTCGAGCGGGAGCGCCGCGTCTGCGGTGCGGCCGTGTGGGCAATGGGGTGCGGGGGTGTTCGCCGCCGGTGCGTGGGAGGGCGCCGGGGACGGTGCGACCGGTCCAGCGGCCCTTGGAATCGGCGGGGCGGTGGTGGTCACGTGCGGGTGATGGTGAAGGGGATGTGCTTGCCGAGGTCCTGGACGAAGACCTTGCCGGTGATCTCGGTGACCCGGCTGCCGCTCGCGCAGACCACGTTCTCGCTGCGGCCGTGGCCGCCGGGAACGACAAACTTGATCTTTCCGATGCCGGCGTTGTTGACCGTGAGCTCGAAGGAACCGATGGCGTAGCGGTCGTCGTCGCCGTCCACGATCTCTGCCTTGAGCGTGTTGCTCCCCAGCAGAAGGGGGGTGACGGTGACACTCCGGTTGATCCCGTTGCTGGACGCGGTGCCGGTGAACGGGGCGTCCAGGTCGGCCAGGCCGACGTAGTCGCTGATCGCGCCGCCGCAGGCGTCGCCGGTAGCGGCATGAGCGGCCGGAATGCCCGCCACGGTGACAGGGAGCATGGCCAGGGCTCCCCCCAGAGCCGCGACCCACTTCACACGCTTCATGAGTTCGGTGTCCTTCCCGAGCGGAGGCTTTGACGGGAAGTATGCGAAGAACCATCCGAGCGGAACACCGCCGCGCTGGCCTTCTACCGGAGATACACCCGAGAGGCCGACCTCCGCAGTCGCCCGCCCGTGATCCGCGAGGGCGTCGGTATCGTCCGAAAAGGCCATGGCAGCGGCTGCCCCCCGCCGCCGAACGCCACAGGGTTGGACATCGACGCCCTGGCCAGCCGTGACCCGAAGCCGCGCGGCGGTGGCCTGCGCCCTCGCCGAGTCGTTGGGCCGTCCAGGGTGCGGCCGTCACCCTTCGGAGGCGGCCCGCATGCAGCCCGGAGGCTGGCCCAGGAGGTGATGTGACGGGACCTCCGGAAGTCGGGGACGGGTACGGGCGGCCATTCCAGCCCGGGGTGGGCCGGGACGGCGGGGTGTACGGGGCAGGGTCAGCCGGTGACGGTCTCGGCGTGCCGGGTGAGCGCGTCCGGGAGCGGCCTGGTGGCCGGTCAGCTTGCCCTCGGTGCGGGCCTTGTCCTGCTTGCGCAGCCAGGTGCCGGGCCGGAAGGTCGAGTCCGCCTCGCCGCCGGTGCGGTTGGCGGGGCCGTCGAGGGTGCCGCCGGCGGCGAGGTAGGCGAGCAGGCGGCGGTAGGAGCGGTTCCAGTCCGGCTCCAGGCGCCACAGCTCGTCCAGGCCGTCGAGCTTCGCGGCCTGCTCGGGGTTGAGGCCCGCGGCGTTGCGCTGGCGGCGCATCCACGCGTCTACCGCGTAGCCGTCCAGCTTCTCGGCGGCGGGGATCGCCAGGTGGCCGTGGTGGGCGGCCCACGCGCGGGCGTAGGCGTGGCCGCGCTTCCAGGCGTTCAGGCGCTTCCAGGCGTTCACGTGCTTCGACCAGATCATCCCCAGCGCGTCCAGCTCGCTGATCCGGGCCGGGTCGAGCAGGTGCTGGCCGCTTACTGAGGTCTTCAGGATGGGGTCGGTGGTCTGAGAGTCTGAACCGCCCCCGACCGGCTCGAGACCCTTGTACGCAACCGCCTCAAGCGGCTGCAGTATCGCCCCGATGTCCTCAACGGCATTACCTGCGCGCACAGGCCACGCCGGCCGTGAAGCCCTCAACCTGGCTGACGCGGCCGCCGAAGCCGCCCGAAGGCCGGGCCCGGGCTACGGGCTTTCCTGACCGGCCAGCAGGCTCACGGTGCCGCCTTGGTCGGAGACAGCCGTACGGCCTTCGCCCGGCTGCGGGAGACGGAGCAAGCTCTGTTCCAGGCTGACGGCCGCAACAACCACGTAGGCGGCTACGATCTCTCGGCGTATCACTTCCACGTCTCCTCCGTCCTCTACGCCTTGGGAGACGTGGCGGGGTCGATCACCGCGATGCAGCAGTCGCAGCGGCTGCGGCCGCCGCGGGAGAAGCAGGGCCGGGCGCACGCCAACGGCGTGATGGCTCAGCGGCAACTGGAAGTCGGGCACGTCGAGCGGGCGACAATGACCTGGCACAACTTCTTGGACGACTACGAGACCCTGTCGTCCGCCCGGACAGATGACCACTTCCTGCAGATGCTCTCCGGTATCCGGCCCTACACCGGAAATCCGAAGGTCCGCGACCTCAACGAGCGGGCGCGGACCTTGGTGGCGACGAAGGCGTGACGGCGACGGCTAGGAGGTTCTGGCCAACAGCCGTGGCCCGACGCCGAACCACCGTGGCACCCGCGGCTGGGCCGCGATGTCCTGCAGAACATCTCCGTGCTCGTGTTCGGTGAGGTGCCGGTTGGCGATGTAGAGGTTGTCGGCGCTGCTCCCCCCGACGACGGTGTCAGTGCCAACCAGTAGGTTGTGCGGTGGTCCCGAGAAGGCCTGATCGGCCCCGGCAGGGTACTGCCGGGGCCGCTGCTTTCCCGGGGGCGCGCGCACGGCATCCGGCGCCCCTTGTGCGCTGCTGCGCCCCCTACCGTCTGCGTGGCGTAGCGGTCAGGATGGCCGGGTCGTCGTTCTGCGTGCGAAGGGGGATCCCTGGTGGGCAATCGGGAGAAGGACCAGCCGCTGGAGAAGGGCAAGGCGCCGCCCGGGAACGCGGACGGGAAGGTCGACAAGCCGGATCCGGGTAGTGATGGGAAGCACCGGAAGCCGAAGCAGGACTGAGCGTGGACCTGGACCTCGTGAAGTGGCGGGCCGGCCTTGATGAGGCGATGGAGGCGCGTGGGGCCTGGCCCGAGCGGGCTCCGTGGCTGCGCGAGGCCGTGTCCGCGTTGCCCCGGGACTGGTTCGCGCCGGAGCGGCTGTGGCGGTGGGACGGGGACGCGTACGTGGCGGTGGACCGGTTGGCCGATCCGCAGGGTTGGGCCGGCGAGCTGTATGGGGACCAGTCCGCGGCCGCGGTCACCCAGGTGAGTGGCGGGCTGGCCTCGTCGAGCCTGTCCGCGCAGGGTGTGGTGGTGGACATGCTGGACTCGCTGCTGCTGGAGCCCGGGCACCGGGTGTGGGACATCGGTGGTGGGCAGGGTTGGAACGCCGCGCTCGCCGCGCGGCGGGCCGGCCCGGGCCGGGTGGTGTCCACCGAGATCGACCCGGGGCTGGCCGAGTTCGCGCGGACCCGGCTGGCGGCCGCCGGCCTGGACGTCGAGGTGCTCACCGGGGACGCCACCGGCACGGCGCCGGATGGTGGACGGTTCGACCGGGTGATCGCCACCTACGCTGTCGAACGGGTGCCCCGGACGTGGGTGGAGGCGACCGTCCCGGGCGGGCGGATCGTCTACCCGTGGGGGCGGCTGGGCCATGTCGCGCTCACGGTCGCCGACGATGGGCGCGGCGCGTCCGGTTGGGTGCAGGGCCTGGGGCAGTTCATGGCGGACCGGGCGGGCGCGGCGCCGCCGGTGGCGGGGTTCGCCGGGTACGCGACGGTACGCGGCGAGGGCCCCGCCGAGACCGAGCGGGTGGTGGAGCGGGACCTGGAGCCTCTTGAGGGGAACTGGGATCTCACGTTCGCGCTGCGGGTGGCGGTGCCGGACGCGGTGATCATCACAGGGCGGGACGAGGACGGGGTGAACGCATGGGTCCACGACGGAGCCACCTCGTGGGCGGCGTTCGGCACCATGGGTGACGGCACCACCGTGCTGCACCAGGGCGGCGCGCGACGAATCGGTGACGAACTGATGGTCGCCTGGGCGCAGTGGGACAGTCTGGGCCGACCGGAGCCGTGCGACTACGGCATCACGGCCCGGCCGGACGGCCAGTTCGTGTGGTTGAAGGATCCGGTGGACGGCCCGCGATGGGCTGTCGGCGGGGCGGTAGCGGCTGGCGAGCCGGCTCGTCGAGCACCGGTGTGAGCAGCGTTCGTGCTGGTGGTGCTCTGGGTCGGGGTCTTGACCTACGGGTGCCGGCGGAGCGGTTGGCCGAGGTCGTGCCGGCGGAGCGGTTGGCCGAGGTCGTGCCGGCGACGCTGGGGCAGGCGTTGGTGCGGGCGCGGCGTCGGCGGCTCGGCGCCCGGCCGGACGGCTGGGTGTGGCAGGTCCGGGTCGATCCTGAGCAAGTTACCCCGGCCGGGTAGTTGCGTCACTACGCTCGGTGCACTTGACTTGACGAAAGCCGGTACTCAGCGTGCCGGACTACGCCTTCAGCAACGACTCCGGACAGCTCCCCGATGACCTGCCGTTCCACACGGAGACCTTCACCGGCCCCGCGCTCGGCCCGGGCCGGCCGGCGCTCCTCCTCTACCCCGCCTTCCACGACGAGATCGTCAGCGGCGAGTTCGCCGGCCAGAGTTCCGTGCCATACCTCCTCGGCGGGCTGGAGGGCTTCACCCAGATCGCCCACGGCACGCCGGCCCGGCACACCCCTGCCCAGCTGCGCGGCCCGGATGGGGTGGAAGGTCCGGTTCGCCGGCGGCCGCCTCGACATCGGCCGCCCCGGCAAGGCGTTCCGGCACACCAACGTCACCGGCACGCCGACGTGGTACGGGCCGACCCCCGCCGTGCTGTACGTCCTCATCTCGGAGAAGCCGTTGGGGATCGACCACGAGAACGGCAAGGAGATCATCGACGCCGCCGTATCCGTGACCGGTGTGTTCAGCGTCCTGCCGTACGAGGTGGACTAGCGTCGCCGGATCCGACCCCGGCCTTCGGGCTACGCCGTGGCGGCGTCGAATGTGGGGACAGTCTGCTCGGCGGCCGGGGTGAGCGGTTGGGCGGTGCCGTCGGGGCCGGGCAGGAGCAGGGTGGTGGTGCGGGTGCGGACGCCGGCGCGGCCGCGGCCGCGGCCGGTGCAGTGCACGGTGACGGTGCGGGAGGTGCCCTGCCCCCAGCTGTCGCCCAGGCCCGCGAAGCGGGGGCTGTCGGTGGTGAGGGTGAGAGCGGCTCCGGGCCAGGGTGTGGTCACGCGCAGGGTGGTGCCGGATTCCCGGAGCCGGGCGGCGAGGCGCTGGTGGTCGCGGGGCCGCACCCGGCTGGTGGGCTCCAGCATGATCACGCCGAAGGCCCCCTCGCGGGCGAGGGCGGCGACCACCTCCGCCCATTGGGGGCCCGGGTCGTCGGCCACCGCGAGCCGGGCGTAGAGCAGGCCGAGCGCGTCCATGGCGGCGAGACCCAGGTCCGGGAGACCCACCGCGACGTAGACCTCCGGGCGCTGGGCCGCGCCGGCGGCCAGCGCGCCGAGCAGGTAGCGGTCGTCCACGACCTCGACCACGACGCCGCCGCGTAGGCGGCCATCGGGCAGGACGGGGGCGAGGGCGTCGAGGGCGGGCCAGGCGGTGGCGTCGACGGCCATCCGACAAAATCCGCTGACCTGTAGTTACGGCGTATCGGGGCAGTACGTGTTCCCGCCGACTTCTAGATCACTTCCCAGGACCTGGTCGCGGGGTGCTGTGCTGCCAGTCCGGGTTCCCGTGTCCCTGAGCACGGGAACCGACGGCAACTGAGGCGACGTCCCCACCGGGTTCCGGGCCCCGGCTTTGCCCACCTTCTGCACCGGCATCTGGTACGGCCAGGGGGTTCTGCGGCTGCCGTTCGGTTCCGGCCTCGACGCGGCCTCATTCGGTGGCGGGTGTCGATGCGGTGGCGCCAGGTGGTCCGGTCGACCTCTTGGCGAGGAGATTCGGCTCGCGGCCGCCCGGCTCGCACACGGCCGTTCTGTTCAGGGGGTGTTCGGGTGGTGGCTTCTGGGGGTGGTGTGGCCGGCGGGCGGCGTCTCGGTACGTGGCGGGGGGATGGCCGGGATCGTGGTGTCCGGGGTGTCTGGGGTGGTTGTGGTCGCGGGGTCGACGGGGGTGTCCTCGTGCAGGGCTCTGGTTTCGGCCTTGAGGATGCGCAGGGATTTGCCGATCCCGCGTGCTGCTTCGGGGAGCTTCTTGGAGCCGAAGAGCAGGACGATCACGGCGAGCACGATGATGAGGTGCCAGGGTTCCAGGCCGTTGCGGAACATGGGCGTCGTCTCCTTGGCGGTCGAAGCGGTGGGGCTGGGTCGCCGTCGCGTCCGAGGGTGGGGGTCGATCCGGGAGCGGTCCCGAAGTATTGAAGCTGTCGTCGGTGCGGGTGCCGGGTCGGGTGCTGGCGGGTGTCGTTACCCGCACCCGACCCGGCACCCGCACCCGGTCAGGGGATCAGGCGCAGTCGTGCGGTCGCGGACCAGCCGGCTTGGAGGATGATGTCCGGGTCCTCGTAGTTGCCCCAGTCGATGTCCGGGTAGTTGATCTTCGTGCTGACGATCAGATCAACACCCGGATCGCTTGTGTACGGGTCGGACTGTATGACCTCGAAGGCGTCGAGGATGACGTTCGAGCCGGTGGACGAGGCGTTCTTCTGGCCCAGGACCTTGACAGTGACGGTGTGTTCGCCGTCGGGCAGGCCGGTGCGTTCGAACGCTGTCTGCTGGAACTGCTCGGTGGGGGCGTACAAGTCCACCAGGGTCGCGGTCTCGCCGTCCACGTAGATCTTGGCGATGCCTTCGTTGGGGCCCTTGGGGCAGATGACGCGTATGCCCGTGCCCTGGAATCTGGTGGCGGCGCCGGAGCCCGGCGCGTAGGTGTAGGACTCGGTGTGGTTCAGGGCGCCGCCGGTGGAGGGAGCCGAGGCATCCGCGTGTACCCACGGGCCAGTGTAGGTGATTCGTTCGGATGCGCTGTCGATGTAGGGGTTGACCACCTGGAACGCGTCGATGCGGGCCACGGTGCTCTTTGAGCTGGCGTTCTTGGTGCCGGTGCACTCCACCTTGATGGTGTGCTGGCCGTAGGCGAGTGGTGCGCTGCGGAAGACCAGCTGGGGCGTGCTCGAGTTCCCGTCGCCTATGTCGTAGTAGCGGCTGTACCTGCTGTAGAGGTCAATATTGTCCACGAGGGTGCCGTCGATGTAGATCTTGATGATGCCCAGGTTCTCGGCTTTGGCGGAATGGAGACCGATGCCCGTGCCGGTGAATGCGAGTTCTGCCGTCGCGCCGGTCGCGTTCGAGGAGGACTGGGTGCCGGAGATGGCGCCGGAGGTGGATCCGTCGGTACTTCCGGCGTGGGTCCACGGGCCGGTGTAGACGATGTCCGGGGAGGTGTTGTCGATCACGCGTCGGGCGGGTGCCAGGCGGACGGCGTCCGTTCCGTCCGATTCGACCTGGACGCCCGGTCCCGCGGCTCCGACGGTGGCTTTTGCGAGCCTGATGTTGGCCTTGGTGCTGCGGAAGTCGTTGGTCCAATGCGCGGTGTTGCCGGACAGGAAGTAGCTGTGGGTGTCCTGGGCCCAGGGCCAGGTGGGTTGGGTGCGGTAGGCGTCGGTGCCGGTGGACCGGGTGCGGATGGCGGTGCCGGTGGGGCGTCCGATGTGGTCGTCGGGGTAAACCGTCCACTGGGCGTCGCGCTGCCAGGTGAGGGTGTCCGTGCCGTCGGCGAGGCCGAAGCGCATGCCGACATTGCTGAAGGAGCCGGAGGGCGGGTTGGCGAGGGTGTAGCTCGTGGTGAGCAGGCCGCGGCCGTCGATGGAGATCGTGAAGGTGGTGTTCACGGCGCCGAAGCGGCCGGTGAGGGTGACGACTGCCTGGCCGCCGACGGTGGTGACCGTGGCCGATGTGCCGGTCCACGCGCCGGGCAGTCCGCGTGAGACCACCAGGTCCGGCCCCGCGGTGAGGACCCTGGCGCCGCCGGCTCTGGCTTCGATCAGGCGGGCGGTGGTCTTGTCGAAGATGACGGTGAACGGTGTGTCAACGCCGGTCACCACGATCCGTCCGGCATTCTCCTGAACGGTGGGAGTGGTGCCGCCGGGCGCGGTGAACTGCGGTGTTGTACGGGTGTTCAGCCAGAGGCGGTACTCGTCGACGATCGAGGTTCCGCGCCGGATCGTCAGGTGGAGGGTGTCCCCGGCCGCCCAGGGGCCGGCCGGGACGGTGAGGGTACCGCTCTGCCGAGCGGGGACGGAGACGCCGGTGAGCGTTCCGGATCGCGGGCCGATCTCCCAGTTGATGGCGAGCTCACTCAGGTTGGTGTGGTCGTACCAGTTCTTGACCGGTACCGGGATGGCTCCGCCCGGGGTCAGCCCGGTGAGTACGCCGTCGGCGATTCGTACGGGCGAGAACGCCTTCCGTGTCAGCCAGTGTTCCGGCTTGGGCCGCCGCCACAGATCGATGATCCCCCACTCGCCGTAGCCGACGGGTGCTGCGGGCAGGTTGAACACGTCATCGATGGCCGCCCAGATCGCTCCGCCGACGACACCGTCCGTGGTGCGGAACTTCTCGGCGAACTCGTTGATGCTGTGGCCCCAGAAGTTGCGCACGCCGGGGTCCGCGTTCAGGGTCGCGTGGATGTAGCACGGGACATGGGCGAACTCGCCGTACTGGATGGGCTGGGTAGCGTTGCCGGTCGCGTTGGCGAGGGAGGGGTAGTGGCCAGCGTAGATGTCGGCCTGGTTACCGCCGTTGTGCTGTTCGGACTCCTCGAAGACCGTCGGGCGGGAGGGGTCGTTCTCGTGCGCGTAGGTGTTCTCGAGGTCGAAGTTGAGCAGGTTCGTGTTGCCACTCTCGTTGCCGAGGGACCACTCGATCACGCAGGCGTGACTTCGGTCGCGTTCGATCATCTCGGCGAACTGCGTCAGGAACTGGTCGGTGTAGGCGGGGTTGTTGACCGTCCCGTACTGGAAGCTGACCGGTGCCTCCACTTCCATGTAGAGGCCGAGGCGGTCGGCCAGTTCGAGCAGGGCCGGGGTCGGGGGGTAGTGCGAGGTGCGGATGAAGTTGCAGTTCGCCTCCTTGTACAGCCGGAGGGCCTGTTCCTCCATGGCCGGGGTCGTCGAACGCCCCTGCGTCGGAGTGATGCTGTGATGATTGACGCCGAGCAGGTGTACCGGCCTGCCGTTGACCAACAGTTGGTTGCCCTGCATCTTGACCTGGCGGAAACCGACCGCCCTCGACACCGTCTGGGTAACGCCGTCCACCGTGAGGGTCGCCCTCAGGGTGTACAGGTTGGGGTGTTCGGCATCCCACTTGCGTGGTGCGCTCACGGGGATGGCCGCCACGGCCTGAGGCGTCGCCCCCGTCAGGGTGATACGGGCCGGGGACACGGGGACGGAATGGCCGTCCGGGTCGGTGAGGGTCAGGTCGACGGTGCCGGTCTTGCCGGCCGCCAGCACTGCGGCGGCGGTGACGGTAAGGGTGGCGTTCGTATAGGAAGCGTCGAAGACCGTGGCGGTGTGCAGCCGGGTGAGGTGGGAAGCCGGCAGCGCCACGAGGGTCACGTCACGCAGGATCCCGCCGATGATGTGGTGCGCGTAGGCAGACTGTGCCGCGATGTTGGCAGCCCGGTCGGTGACCCCGAGGGTCACGACGGCTTGCTGACCCGGCGTGACGAGTGAGGTGATGTCGGCGTACCAGGTGGTGAAGCCGCCGTCGTGGGTGGCCACCAGGGTTCCGTTGACCCACAGGCGGGCGTAGTTGTATACGCCGTCGAAGCGGAGCATGACCGTCCGTCCGGCGTAGTCGGCCGGGACGGGGACCGTGACGGAGTATGCGCACTCGCGGTTCCAGCCAACGGTCTGGCCCTGCATCGCAGGTTCGCCGGGCACGCCGATCGCGGCCCAGGAGGAGGTGCTGGTGCCAGGGGCCCAGAAGGAGGCGGGCGGGGTGGTGGTGTAGCGCCAGCCCGCCGTGACGGGGATCCGCGGGTTGCCGACGCCGGAGACGGTGTCGGGCAGCGGGGGGATGACGGGCGGGGCGGTGGCGGCGGCAGCCGGTGCGGCGGTGAAGAAGTCACCGGTACTGGCGACGGCGGCGAGCATCCCGGCGGCGACCATGCTCTTCAGGATGCCCCGGCGGGAGATACCCGTGGGGGCCGCGTCAGCGGCGCGGGCGGGGGTGTGGGGGTCAGGAGACGACACTGTCTTTCCCTTCCTAGCAACTAGGCTGCTAGGAAGATTTAGGGGGCATCTGCGGCGGTTGGCAATACCTGGGACGCGGGTACTCGTCACCGGCGGGGCATTTTGTCGGAACCTCCCAGACACAGGAGCGTCGTCTCATCCGGCCTTCGGGACCGGCAGGTACGGCGCGGGCACGGTCCGGTACCGAAAGGACTCGGCGCAGGCGCTCACTACGGCGGTAACGCCTCGTCGTCTCCGCCGCGGCGCGCCGCACACGGCGCCGTCCGGTGACGGTGCGGTCCGGCCAGTCGGGGCCGTGCGGCGGTGAAGGTCGCGCCACCCGGCGCGGGGAGTCCGACCTCGAGCCGGGGCTCCTCCCGGTCGGCGCGGGCGGCCATGGGCGGCGTTGCGCGGGTTGCGGCGGCAGGCGGTCGCGGTGGGCGCGGCACGGTCGAGGTGTCCGGTCCTGGTGGCGACTCGGCAGGGATCGGACTGCGCCTCAGGTGCCGGGAGGACATCGGTGCCGTGCGGGCACGCCTCTGCCGCGCCCGGCGGGGGCGGTGTCCGCCGGGCGCGGCAGCGAGTCGGGGCTGGCCGCCCGTTCGCGCGCGTCCGTAGTGGCGACCAGTGATCGGTGTCCGGTGGCACCGGGATGGCGCGAGTGCCTCGCGGTGGCGGGTCGTTGGGGTGTCGTCGATGGCAGGGTGGCGTAGTGGCAGCCGGGAGCCGTCTCCGGGCGGGGTCGGGTGCGGGCGGGGATTCTGGTGGGTCAGGCGAAGCGGGCGGAGACGCCGCCGTCGACGGCCCACTCGGCGCCGGTGACGAAGGCGGCGGCGTCGGAGAGGAGGAAGGCGACGACGGTGGCGACGTCGCGGGGTGTGCCGAGGCGTCCGAGGATGTGTTTGTCGGTGGCGGCCTTGCGGACCTGCGGTGGTTCCCGGTCGAAGTACTCGGTGAGGAGGTCGGTCTCGATGTAGCCGGGGCTGACCGCGTTCACTCTGACGCCGTGCGGTCCGACTTCGAGGGCGAGTGAGCGGGTGAGGCCGACGAGGCCGGATTTGGCGGCGGCGTAGGGGAACATGCCGGGGCAGGTGAGGGTGGCGTGCATGGAGGCGATGTTGACGATGGAGCCGTGGCCGGCGGTCACCATGTCGGGCAGGACCTGGCGGGCCATGAGCCAGGCGCTCTTGAGGTCGACTCCGAATACCTCGTCCCACTGTCCGGTCGTCATGGTGACGGGGTCGGCGTAGGCGTTGCGTCCCGCGTTGTTGACCAGTCCGGTGGCGGGGCCGAGTTCCTCGCGCAGCGCGGCGACCGCGTCGGCGATCTGCTCCTCGTGGGTGATGTCGCAGGCGGCCCAGGCGGCCGCGGGGCCGATGAGGTGGGCGGTGTGGCGCAGGCGGTCGGCGTCGATGTCGAGGAGTCCGACACGGGCGCCGGCGTGGGCCGCGGCGTCGGCGATGGCCGCGCCGATGCCGCGCGCGGCGCCGGTGACGAGGACGGCGCGGCCGGTGAGGTCGATCATGGTCGGCTCCGGTTTCGGACGGGCCGCAGGATGTCGTCGAACTCCGCGAGGAACCGGTCGACGCCGGCGATCTCCTGCGGGTCCAGGCTGCGGGCGGGGTGGCGGCAGTGTGGCTGGTCGATGAGGCCGCGGCGGACGGAGATGAGCTTCTCCACCATGATGATCAGTTCGACCTCCTGCATCCAGTAGGCCAGGTAGGGGAGGAGCCGCGCGTGCAGGGCGAGTGCGTCGGCCCGGTCGCCGTCGTGCCAATGTCGCCAGATGCGCTGGTAGATCTCGGTGAACGAGCAGCCGGGCTGGACCCCGGCGATGCCGCGTCGCAGGGCGTCGGCCAGTTGGAGGCCGGCGTAGCCGACGAAGGATCGCAGGGCGGGTGTGGCGGCGGCGAGGTCTTCCGCCAGCCGACCGGGCAGGGCCGTCTCGATCTTCACGGCGGCCAGGTTGGGGTGCTCGGCGGCGAGTCCGCGCAGGGCCTGTGCGGTGAAGGCCGATCCGGTCTGGGCGGGCGCGTACTGGAGGATCACGGGGGTGGGCGCGACGGCGGTCAGGACGGTGGTGACGTGGCGGTGCACCTCGGCGGGAGGCGGGCCCAGGAAGTGGGGCGGGAGCAGGTTGATCGCGTCCGCGCCGGCGTCGACGGCGGCGGTGGCGCGTTCGACGGCGACGCGGGTGGCGTGGTCGGGGATCGAGATGACGGCGGCGACGTCGGGCCGGGGGGTGGTGATGTCGAGCAGGCGGCGGGTGAGGAGGGCGCGTTCGGCGTCGGTGAGCTTGTGGAACTCGCTGGCGAAGCCGGGGAACATGACGGCGGTGACACCGGTTGCGAGGACGTGGCGTACGAGGCGCTCGAAGCCGTCGGGGTCGAGGTCGCCGTCCGCGGTGAACGGCACTTCGAGGACCGGCATGACGCCGCACAGCAGGTCGGCGTTCATCAGAAGGGTGCCTTCGCGGGGTGGTCGCCGGATCCGCCGACCAGGAAGTCGAGGTCGGCACCTTGGTCGGCCTGCAGGACGTGGTCGGTGTAGAGGCGGGTCCAGCCGCGCTCGCCCGCCCGGGTGGGCGGGGTCCACTCGGTGCGGCGGGCGGCGAGTTCGTCGTCGCCGACATCGAGGTGGAGGGTGCGGGCCGCCACGTCGAGTTCGATGGTGTCACCGGTGCGGACGAGGGCGAGGGGTCCGCCGGCTGCGGCTTCGGGGGCCACGTGCAGGACGACGGTGCCGTACGCGGTGCCGCTCATCCGGGCGTCGGAGATGCGGACCATGTCGTTGACTCCTTGGGTGAGCAGTTTGGCGGGCAGCGGGAGGTTGCCGAGCTCGGGCATGCCCGGGTAGCCGCGGGGGCCGAGGTTGCGGACGACGAGGACGGTGTCGGCGTCGACCGGCAGGTCCGGGTCGTCGGCGGCGCGCAGGTAGTCCTCGATGCCGTCGAAGACCAGGGCGGGGCCGCGGTGGCGCAGGAGGCGGGGTGAGGCGGCGGACTGTTTGACGACCGCTCCGCCGGGGGCGAGGTTGCCGTGGAGTACGGCGGTGCCGCTGTCGGCGGGTTGCACGGGGTCGTCGAAGGTGCGGATGACCTCGCGGTTCCAGACCTGGTGGCCGTGGAGGTTCTCGGCGAGGGTGCGGCCGGTGACGGTGAGGGTCTTGGTGTCCAGGAGGTCGCCGAGTTCGGCCATGAGGGCGGGCAGCCCGCCGGCGTAGGCGAAGTCCTCCATCAGGAACCGGCCGCTGGGCATGAGGTCGGCGAGCAGGGGGACGGTGCGGCCGATCGCGTCGAAGTCGTCGAGGCCGATCGGGACGCCGGCGCGGCCGGCGATCGCGAGCAGGTGCAGGACGGCGTTGGTCGAGCCGCCGATGGCGGCGTTGACGGCGACGGCGTTGGTGAATGCCTCGCGGGTGAGGATGTGGGAGGGGCGCAGGCCCTCGCGGGCGAGTTCGACGGCGCGGGCGCCGGACTGTTCGGCGAGCTGGGCGCGGCGGGCGTCGACGGCGGGCAGCGCGGCTGCGCCGGGCAGGGAGAGGCCGAGGGCCTCGGTGACGCAGCCCATGGTGGAGGCGGTGCCCATGGTCATGCAGTGGCCGGCGGAGCGGGCCAGGCAGCCTTCGAACTCCTCGAAGTCGGCCTCGGTGATGCGTCCGGCGCGCCGTTCCTCGCTCATGCGCCAGATGTCGGTGCCGGATCCCACCGGTTTGCCGCGGAAGCGGCCGGTGAGCATCGGGCCGCCGGACAGGGCGATGGCGGGCAGGTCGACGCTGACCGCTCCCATGAGCTGGGCGGGAAGGGTCTTGTCGCAGCCGCCGAGCAGGACGACGGCGTCCAGGGGGTTGGCGCGGATGGTCTCCTCGACGTCCATGCTCATCAGGTTGCGGAAGAGCATGGAGGTGGGCCGCATCAGTGGTTCGCCGATGGACATGGTGGGGAATTCGAGGGCGAGGCCGCCGGCGGCGGTGACGCCGCGGCGCACGGATTCGGCCAGGATCCGCAGGTGGGAGTTGCAGGGGGTCAGCTCGGACCAGCTGTTGCAGATGCCCACCACCGGCTTGTCGCGCAGCTGGTCGCGGGTGAGGCCGAGTTGGCGCATGTGGTGGCGGGCGATGAAGCCGGCCTTGCCGGGGTCTTCCCACCAGGTCGCACTCCGTAGGAGGCTCATGCCGCACCACCCGTGGGGGCCGTGTGGGCGGGTACTGCGGCGGGCTGCCGGAGCATGGTCGCCACCCCTCCTTCTCGATGTCGGGTCCACTCACTCCCCGCGAACACGAGGCCCGGGGCGGCTCGGCGGGGAGGGTCGGGATGGCCGCGAGCCCGCCGCTGGTGGATCAGGGCACGATAGTGTTACCTAGCAGCTATGCTGTCAAGCATTGATGCAGGACCTGACAGACAACCGGAGGAAAGGGAGGGGCGCATGAACATGAACCCCGAAGGGGGCCGCACGCCGAGAGCCCCGCGCGGAGGGGATCCGGTCAACGATCTCCCGGTCACGCCCAGCAACGGTGGTGGCAGTATGGCGTCGACGAATGCCGCACGTCTCCCCCCGCGACACCTGTCGTCCACCGGCTTCGCGGGGCACGCGGTCGGAGCGGGGTGGGCGGTATGACGATCGAGCGTCTGACTCTGAGCGACACCGTGGCACGGGAGATCATCGAGGAGATCAAGCAGCGCCGGCTCCGCGCGGGCGACGAGATCCCCGCCGAGGGTGAACTCTCCGAACGGCACGGCGTCAACCGCCTCGCGGTGCGCGAGGCGATCCGCACCCTGACCGCCCGGGGTGTCCTCGTCTCCAGTCAGGGCAAGCGGGCGCGGGTGGCGACCCCGTCGCCCGCCGTTCTGACGCAGATCCTCGAGTTCCGGCTCAACCAGAAGTCGATGGACCTGCGGGACCTGCTCGACACCCGCCGGGTCATCGAGTGCGAACTCGCCCGGCGCGCCGCGGCCCGGATCGCCGACGGGCACGGCTCCACCGCGGAGGCCGAACGCACGCTGGCCACGATGATGGACGCGGGAGCGAGCCCCGAGGCATTCATCGCGGCCGACCTCGCCTTCCACGACGCCGTCTCCGACCTCGCCGCGTCCGAGGTCTTCTCGTTCATCCTCGCCGCCATGAACGGCGCCCTCCTCGAAGCGCGCCGCACCAGCTACCGCGGTCGCGAACAACGGGGCGAGGGCCAGGGCGCCACGATCGAGGCGCACCGGCGCGTCCTGGACGCCATCACCGCGGGCGACCCCGAACGCGCGGGCCGGGCCATGGCCGACCACATCGAGGAAACCGGTCACGACCTCGGATTCTGACCCGGCGCCCCCGATCTGAACCGATTCGACCGCAGGTCGGCCATCTCCCGGCCCTCGCGCCGCCGCTCCAGACGGTGCGACCCGGGGTCGTGCACAGGTCCGGGCGGGCACGGTGTCCCCGCCGCGCGCGTCCATGCCCGCAACGGATCCAGCGTCGGCTCCGATCTCGACGCACCCCTCGCCACCTTCCCGGGCTCCTGCACCCCCGGGAGGGTGGCGCTCGCAGCGGTGTCCGAGAGGTTTCGGCAGGGCACTGCCGGAGCTCTTGGCAACTAGGCTGCCAGGCGGCTATAACTGCAGGGCTCAGCGGAGCACACGGCCACGATGCGCGGGACCGGCTCCCACGGACGCCGCGCCCGTGGCCGTTCCACCAACGGGGAGACCCCTGTGATGCTGACCGATTTGCCCTTCCGGACCCTCGCCATCGTGCGGGGGCGTGACCGTGATGCCGCCTTGCGAACCGTCCTGGCCCTCGCGGAGGAGGGCATCACCGTCGCCGAGGTGTCCCTGACCACCACCGACGCGCTGTGGGTGATCGAACACGCCCGCCGTGAGCTCGGGCCCGACGCGCTGCTGGGTGCCGGGACGGTCCTGAGCGTCGACGACGCCGCCCGGGCCGCCGACGCGGGCGCCGCCTTCCTCGTCACCCCCGGCCT
>NZ_JBVHHE010000075.1:0-16227 GCF_055561235.1 Kitasatospora sp. NPDC022856
GGTAAGGATCCCGCCACCCGCCCGAGTTCCGAGGAGGTCGCGCGAGCCCTCGCTGCCGTCGGCGACGGGCAGTCGTACCGCCCGGGCCGCGCCGGGGCCGGCGCCGCTCCTCCTGAGGCCGCCGTGAACGCGGACGGGCCCGTCGTCCTGCCCCTCACCGTCGCGGCCGTCACCACCGCGGCGCCGAAGTCGCGCCGGAAGCGGGCTCCCGGCCTGGTGCGTATCGGGGTGCCGAGTGCGATGGGCGCCCTGGTGCTGGTGGGCGGCCTCGCTCTCCACACGGCCCCGCGGGGCGCGCTCGCCGCGGCTCCCGACACCGCGACCCCGAGTCCCGCGACCTCCACTGCCGACAGTGGCGCCAGGGGACTTCCCGGCACCCTGCCCTCCGCCCCCACCGCCACTGTCACCGTCACGGCATCGGCGACCGCCAGGCCCGCGAGCACCAGCACGGCGAGCAGCAAGCCGTCCACCGCCAAGCCCGCGAGCCCCGCTGCCGTGAACCCTGTCGCCGTCGCCCCCACCGCCGTGCCCCCGGCGGCCACCACGGCTCCCAGCGCCGTGCCGGCCCCTGGCACGCCCCCGGCGGCAGGCATGTGGATCGCCCAGCTAGCGGCGTTTCCCCAGACAGTCCCGGACTACAGACGCGACAGGCAGCTCCTCGCCGTCCAGCAGTACGCCCCCGACGCGAAGATCCTCAACAGCGACGACTGGAGTTCCCTCCAGCCCGGGAACTGGGTGATCTACGTCGGGGGCACCTTTCCGGACGGCTCCGCCGCTGCCACGTTCTGCGCCCGGCTCGGCGCGAGCGACTGCTTCGGCCGCTACCTCAGTCAGGACGCCGCCGACAGCCGCTACCTCTGCCTGCCCCGGGACAGCGCCCGAAGCGCGGCGCGCGACCCCGAGCACTGCCAGCGGCCCTGACCTCACCCGCCGCTGCTCCGGGCGGCGGATCATCGGGACCGCCCTCCACTCGACCGGGCCGGCCGGAGTCGAGCGCTCCTCCGGCCGGCCCGGTGCGCAGGGCCGGTCCCGGTGCGGCCGGTCCCGACCGGGGGCCACTTGGACACCGTCCGTCCGTACCGTGGAACACCACGGCGCCCACGTCCTCAGAAGCTCGGTTGTGCTCCGCCGAGCCTGGAGCGGTCCGGTCCGGGCCCGGGCCCGGGCCCTCGCCGCGGCGCACGGGCACGTCCCGGGATGCTGACGGTTCGCATCGCTCCCGACCCGGCGACCCCACGAGGAGTACGGAGGCCCGCTGCGGCGGTCCACCGTCGGTGGCCCGGCCCCTCACCGGCGGCTATGTGCGCCGGCAGGTCGGGCGGGTGCCGGCTCCTTCGAGGGCCTGCCTGGTCTGCGGCCCGTACACGGTGTCGTCACGTTCCTCGCCCCGGATGTCGGCTGCGATCTGGAAGGTGGTCAGGAACTCGGCGGTCGCACCGTCGAAGTGGCCCTGTAGCCAGGGCACGTTGAGCCGTGCGCAGCCCGCTTGCACCAGCAGGTCCTGCAGCCGCGTCACATCCGGGCCCTGGTCCCCGCGGCTCAGCTGGCGCGGAGTCAGGGTGGGGGAGGCACTGGTGGGAGTCGTGGTGGGGGTCGCCGTCGAGGGTGGTGCGGGGGACGGGACCGGGGGCGGCGGACCGGCGGAAGGGGCCGCAGGCGGCGAGGTCTGGAAAGGGCTCGCGGGCGGCGGGGCGGTAGGCGGGACTGCGGGCGGCGGTGCGGACTGGAGGGCGCCCGGGGGCGCCGAGGACGGCGAGGCAGAACCGGTCGGGGACGGTCGGCTCGTCGTGGTCTCCGGCGCCGGTGCGGTTGGACTCGGCAGCTCGGTCGGGGGCTGGGGTGAAGGGCTGGAAGGGTCCGGTGCGGTGGCTTTCGCTACGTCGGGTATGGCCGAGGCGGTGTGGTCTGCCGGATGTGGTGCCAGGGCCAGCCCGAGCGCCACGACCGCGGTGCCGACACCGGCTGTCACCAGGACCACCTGGCGGCGTACCCGCGCGGGGGGACGTCCTGCGGTGGCGGGCCGGGCCCTCGGCCGATCGGTGAGATCGGCGTGGGGCCGGACCGCGCTGCCCGCCGCCGTGGACTTGGGGGACGCGGGTTGCACGGGGCCGGTGGTAGGTGGGTCGAAACGGACGAGGAGGCGGCTGGTGAGGCGATGGGCGTCCCAGCAGTGGATCGCTCGGAGGTCGTCCAGAGCGCGGGCGCACCGAGGACAGCGGGTCAGATGGCGGGTCAGGTAGGTGGTGGCCGTGCCGCCGTGGCGGGCCTCGTCCGCCATGGTGGCCGCCAGGTGGCGGCAGCGGCGGTCCGGGACGGTCGCGACGTGCAGGCGTGCGTATGCGTGGGCGAGTGCCTGCCGGGCCGGGGCGGAAGGGGCGTCGGAGCCGGGGGAGGCGGCGAGGCCTCGCCACAGTTCCGCCTCCCAGGGCTCGGCGAGCGTCTCGATCGACTGAAGGAGGGGGTTCCGCTCCTCGGCGGCGGCCAGTCCGGCCAGCCGGCTGTCATGCGGTCCGGCCTGTTGGTCCAGCCAGTGCAGGAAGCCGGGTGCGAGGGTGTCGCGCTGCCCGGTGTCCGCTCTGCGCGCGGCCAGGTAGCGTGCCTCTCGGAGGAGACCGGTGACCCAGGGGAGGGTCGGAGGTGCCCCCTGGTGGCAGGCGTCGAGTGTTCTGGCGAGCGCCTCGGCCGAGAGTTCCCGCGCGCCGTGCGTCGTGGTGATCATCCCCTGCACACAGGCAAGGATGACATCGCCGTGTCGACGAGTCAGCTCCTCTACGGCGTCGGGTGCTTGCTCTCCGGACGACAGTAACGTGTGGAGCTGGGCGTCGGTGAGGGTGACGACGGGTGGCATGCGGGTCCTCGTGGGCGTGGTGTGGGGGAGGGTGGCAGGCTGTGCCGCGGTGTCGGTCGACGGGGGCTGACGGCTTCCGGTCGCGCGGTGGCTCTCGGGCAACCCCGGCGCGACGTTGTTCAACGCAGAAGAGGCGCCGGGCGAGCCCCGCATCCCGTCCCGTTGCCCGACCGTTATCGGGTGGAAGCCTGACCCGGGTGCGTCCCGCGTAGCCGGCCGTCTACAGCACCGCGGACGGGGACTTCTGGGCCCAGCAGCCCCTCGCCGTGACGGATGGCTCGCCCCACGGTGTGGGTAAGCGTTCGCATTGATGGCGGGAACTGATCCTGGTGTCGCGTCAGGCAACGCTCTACCGGGACAGCCTGCGCAACAGCCATCCGGCAGGCCGTGCCCGCCGCGCCGGGACGCCGTGTCACCTGTACCCCGAGCTGTCCGCGGCCTGATGCTGTCCAGACGAGGCGTGGGAGTTCAGCGGACTGTACTCGCCGATCGGCGGGTACAGACACTGGGGGCTTCTCGTCGGTCAGCTCGGCGAACCACCCCGGGCCCGGGCCCGCTCCTCCGAGCACGGCCGCCCGGTGGCGGTCCCGTCGCCCGATTCGAGGCCCGGCAACTGCATGGTGCGCGACGGCGGAAAGCTGGCCGGTTCACGTCCGAGGTGGCGGGCGGAGGCGGCGTTCCGGCACGGGAGCCACGCCCAGGCCGGTCAGCAGTCGCATTCGTCGCCGCAGCATTCGCAGCCGTCCCCGCAGTAGTCGCAGGTGTCGCAGCAGTCCTAACGGGCGCACCACGACTGGCGGTGCTCACGGCTGTGAGTGATGGCCGTGTGCGGGGACTCGGCGGCCGCCTGCTGCACCGCTGGCTCGACCCGCTCGGCGTGGACGGGGCCTGTGCGGACCGGGTCCGGGCCCGGCTGGAACGGGTGGAGTCCATCCTCGAACGGCGGGGGCAGGATGCCGCCGCGTTGCTCGGGCACCAGCAGCGGCAGATCGGCCGGATGTGCCGGGAGAACGGCTATCGGCGGGTGCGCCCGGTGGTGAGCGGCGGGTGGCCGGAGTCGAACCGTACGACGTTCTGAGACTCCCGAATGGCATGTCCGCGGCCGAAAGATTACAGGTCACAGGACCTTTCCCTGGCCGCAGGGACGGGTCTAGCATTCCCGGCACGGTGGCCCCACCACGCGCAGCACCGGGCTGCCGAGCAGGTCGGCGGCGTCTCCAGAGGTGGCCGGCGCCTCCCACGGCCGGAGCCCAGGGCATCCCCGCCCCAGGGCTTCGGCCGCGCTGCGGATCGGCCCACACCTGTGAACAGCGGAGCCCGTCGTGTCCGCGACTGCCGCTCGCGGGCTGGCGGAAGCTGGGCGATCCGGTTGATCGGCTCCCGCGCAGTGCGGACGATCGAGGGAGGATCTGTGCTCGGACGTCGGACTCGGACGATACCGGACGTGTTCGAAACGCCACGGAGTGGGATGGAGGAGGTTCGACCGAAAGGTCGTGCGGGTACGTATCGACTACTCGACTCCTATCCGAGGGGGTGGCCATGGCCACTCTGATCGCCTTGTTCGCGGGCCTCGCCGTGATCGTGACCGGCCTCGCGGTCCACCTGCACCGGCGGCCCCACAACCGGACCGAGACCATCGAAGGGCTGCTGGCCGAGCAGGAGCTCAGGGCCCGGCTGCAGGCGGCCCGCTCCGCCTACAGCTCGATCGCCATGCACAGCACCCACGGCCTGACCGTCGACGACCTGGAGAGGCACCGCAGATAGGGACCCGCCTCCGACGGCGGCACCGGGCACCGGGCCTTCGACCCGCCGCCCTGTGACGCGGTGGATGCCGCCCGGCACCCGACGCCCACGAGCAGGAGAAGGACAGATCCGAACCGCACCACCTGCCGGCACCGGCCGCCGTGTCCGCCGGTGCCGTGCCGGGCGGCAACCAGACAGCCGCAGGATCCGTGTGACCTTGTGCCGAAGCCCTGCTGCTCCCGACCCGTTGTCCGTGGCCGCCGGGCCTCGGCTCTGCCCGCCGAGGCCGGGCGACGCCACCGCCGAACCTCGCGGGCCGGCTCGCCGCCTACTGGCTTACCCCCCCCGGGGGCCCCGGCTGCCTGCTCCACGACCTGTCACCGGACCGCCCGGCCACCTGGACCGCCGGTCCAGCCGGAGACGTGGTCATCAAGGGCCCGCGCCCACCTTGATTCCCACCCCGGAATGCCTTGGTGGTGCAGGTCAGAGCCACAATCCGGCTCCTGGATCGGCTACTCGACCGGGCGGCGGCCGCCGGTCCTCAAGGTGCCCGGCCGATACCTTGACGACCAGCCGCCGGATCCGTGACGCCCCATCAAGGAATCGCCATCCGCGCAGGTCACAGCGTGCCCTTGCCCGAAGTCGGGTCGGGCCGGCTGCACCGGCCCCGGCCGGGCGGCCAGGCTGCCCCGGTGACCACCACCAGCCATGCCGCCTTCCGCCAGGCCGAGTTCACCCTTTCGCTGCGCACCGCCGTGCTTCCGGGACCCTGTCTGTCGGTGACGACAACACGACCTCGCCCGGGCCGTCACGTTGACCAACGGCCGAGGCCGTGGCTCGGGTGGGCGGTCAGGTGCGCAGTTGTTGCCACCACCAGGCGATCGTGGGGTAGGGCAGGGGCTCGGTACTGGGGTCGCTGGGGTGGTCGGTGAGGGTCAGCGGGATGGGGGCGGGGTTGGGCGGGGGGAGTTCGCTGCGGGAGGTCACGGCGGTGTAGCGGGGGGAGTGCGCGCCCCAGTCGAGATTGGAGCGGATCGCGTAGGCGAGGTCCGCGACGTAGGCCCTTGCGGGGGCGCTCAGGGTGGGCAGTTCCTGATCGCGCAGCTTCAGGAAGAGTGTCATCAGGCGGTCCCGCAGGGCCACGGCCTGGTGGACGGCCTGCTCGGGCGTGCAGTCGTTCAGCCGCGCGACCAGCATCACGATGTTGAGGTGGGTCTTGTCGATGAGTAGCTCGCGGTTGTACGAGAGGAGGTCGTTGTCGAGGGCCATGAGCAGGAAGGACGATTCCTGGAGTGCCCGCATGGCGGGTGAGTGCAAGTCGGCGTTGGGGATCTCCTGCCCGTTGGTGATCTCCGACCAGCACAGGCTGGCGGCGCCGCCGGCGTTCAGCATCCGCTGGTGCACGAACTCGTCCAGGCCGGAGAGGGCGGGGCTGGCCATTCCCCACAGGATGGCGTGGAACCACTTGCGGTGGGCGTCGACGAACCGGTTGAGCTGGGCCGGGGTGGCGACGGCCTGGACCGAGGACATGAGTGACTGCAGGGCGGCGATGGGGCCGGTCTGATCGGCCGCCGGTTCGGTGGCCGGCGATTCCATGACGCGGAGCAGGCGGCTGGTGAGGCCGATCGCCGTGGCGAGCTTGTCGGGGGTGACGGCGGTTTCCATGCGGACGTCGTCGACGTAGAAGATCCAGTGCAGCCATCGGGCGGTGAGCTCGACGCGGTCGGTGATCCCGTCGGGGTAGATGCGGGCCATCGCCTCCGCGTACTTTCGGGCGATGACCCAGGACCGGTCGATGTCGCTGGTGTAGAGGCGGTAGCGGTCGAGCCAGATCCGGGAATCGCGGTCGATGCTGTCGTACTCGGGGTGGAGGGCCGCGTCGATGGGGCAGTACAGCGGCGGCAGTTCAAGCATCCGGGGGGTGGTCGTGTCCGTGATCGTGTCCATGGCGTGCTCCGTCGTGGTGCGGGGTGATGAGGGCGGCGCGTTCGGCGGGCGCGGGCGGCGCTCGGAGAGGGTGGGTGGCGGTCTGGGCCGCGGCCTACGGCGCATGGGGCGGTTCCTTCGTCAGGACGCGCGGGTGGTCGCCGAGGTGGCGAGCCGGTGCAGTGCCGTGGTGGCGGCCGGCCGCAGGGTGGCGCCCTCCAGTGCCCGTCGGGCGGCGTGGAGTCGGTCGGTGATCATCTGTTCGACGGTGGCCGCCGCCCCGGTGGCGACCAGTACCGTCCGCAGCGCATCGGCCGCGTCCTGGTCGAGGAAGGGGTCGCCCAGGAAGTCGTTCAGGGTGCGTCGTTGGGTGGGGGTCGCCCGGTCGAGTGCGGTGGCGAGCAGTACGGTGTGCTTGCCCTCGCGCAGGTCGTCCAGGGTGGACTTGCCGGTCTGTTCGGGGTCGCCGAAGACGCCGAGGAGGTCGTCGCGCAGTTGGAACGCCTCACCGAGCGGGATCGCGTAGGCGGACAGGGAGCGCAACTGGGCGGAGTCGGCGGCGGCCGGGGCGGCGCCCAGGTGCAGGGGGCGCTCGATGGTGTACTTCGCCGTCTTGTAGCGGATGATGCGCCACGCCGTCTCCACCCCGGCCGTACGGTCCCCCGCAGCCGTCAGGTCCAGGTACTGGCCGACCAGGGTCTCGGTGCGCAACGCGTTCAGCAGCCTCCAGGCCCGGCGCAGACGGGTGGGAGGGACCTCGTCGGCGTGCAGGAGCTCGTAGGACCAGCCGAGGGCGAGGTCGCCCAGCAGGATCGCGGTGTTCACCCCGAGGGCGTCCGCGTCCGAACGCCGCCGGTGGCGGGCGGCCAGGGCGCGGTGGGCGGTGGGTCGGCCGCGGCGGGCGTCGGAGTTGTCCATGATGTCGTCGTGGATGAGGGCGAAGGCGTGGAACAGTTCCAGGGAGGCGGCCACCCGCAGGAGCGCGGGCGGCGGTGCCTGGTCGGTGATCGCGGCCCAGCCGGTGACACACAGCAGGGGGCGGATGCGTTTGCCGCCGGCGGCGAGCATGGTCCGGAGCTGGCCGGTGAACAGGGTGATCTCCGGGAGCTCGGGGGCCGTCCGCTCCTGTTCGTCGAGGAAGGCGTACAGCACCGCGTCGACGGCCGCGCGGATGCCGTCCGGGTCCAGCGGGGCGCAGGGGGGCGCGGTCAGGGCGGTCACGGGGTACCGCCCTCGGTGGCGGCGGGGCCGGTGACCTTGAGGGCCTCTTCGAGGAGCGCGTCGACGATCTGTGCCTCGGGCACCGTTCTGACGACTTCGCCGTGGATGAAGATCTGGCCCTTCCCGTTGCCGCAGGAGACGCCGAGGTCGGCTTCGCGGGCCTCGCCGGGACCGTTGACGACGCAACCCATGACGGCGACGCGCAGGGGGTGGGGGAAGCCGTCGAACGCGGCCTGGACCTTGGCGGTGAGCCGGTAGACGTCGACCTGGGCCCGCCCGCAGGACGGGCAGGAGACGATCTCCAGCTGGCGCGGGCGCAGGCCGAGGGACTGCAGGATCTGGATGCCGGCCTTGACCTCCTCGACGGGCGGCGCGGTCAGGGAGACGCGGATGGTGTCGCCGATGCCCTCGTGCAGCAGGATCGCGAACGCGGTGGCGGACTTGACGGTGCCCTGCGGCGGCGGCCCGGCCTCGGTCACTCCCAGGTGGAGGGGGTAGTCGCACCGGGCGGCGAGCTGCCGGTACGCGGCGATCATCGTCAGGGGGTCGTGGTGCTTCACGCTGATCTTGAGGTCGGTGAAGCCGTGGTCCTCGAACAGCGCGCACTCCCACAGCGCCGACTGCACCAGGGCTTCCGGGGTGGCCGCGCCGTGCCTGGCCAGCAGCCGTTGGTCGAGGGAGCCGGCGTTGACGCCGATGCGGATCGGTGTCCCGGCGGCTGAGGCGGCGGCGGCGATCTCGCGGACCTTGTCGTCGAACTTCATGATGTTGCCCGGGTTGACCCGGACCGCCGCGCAGCCGGCGTCGATCGCCTGGAAGACGTACTTGGGCTGGAAGTGGATGTCGGCGATCACCGGGATCCGCGACTTCGCGGCGATCTGCGCGAGGGCGTCGGCGTCGTCCTGGGAGGGCACGGCGACCCGGACGATGTCGCAGCCTGCGGCGGTGAGTTCGGCGATCTGACGCAAGGTGGCGTCGATGTCCGCGGTGGGGGTGGTGGTCATGGACTGGACGGTGACCGGTGCGCCACCTCCGACGAGGACGTCACCGACCCGCACCTGACGGGTGGGGCGGTGGAGCGCCGGGGCGGGTGCGGGCGGGGCGGCGGTGGGCTGGGGCAGGTCGACGGCGGTCATACCGTACTCCCGTGGAAGAAGAGGTCGGGCCGGTTGGGTCTGCCGGCCCGGGCGCGCGGCGGTCGGTCTCACCGACGGCGGTCGTCCGGGCCGGACCCAGTCGAGTCGTATACCAAGGGTCGGCTTGTCGACGGATCTTCGGAAGGGGGCGCGGGGCCAATTCCGACGTGAACGTTCGTCGACGATGTACGCCGTCGGCGCATGGTTCGTTCGTACGCCTATGAGGTGCGCGCGCTCCGGCACTCGGCCGACCGCGTGCGATTCCTGCGTGCTTCCGCGCGCCCCGCCCGTCGGGACGGTCGCGGGCCCTTGGCGGTGTGCGGCCGAAGGGCAGGGGAATCCTCTTCGCCAGATCCGTCGTTCACGGCGAGACCGATCCGAAGGAGCAACTTCCTATGAGGAAACACTGGCCGCGTCGCGGCATCATCAAATTCGCCGGTGCCGTGATGGACGGTCTCAAGGACGGTGCCTACGGTCTCCTCGACTGCGCGGCACAGGTGGAGGGCAAAATCCGGGAGGTGGTCATCGACGTCCTGGACGACGATGACCACGAGAAGGGCACGGGCATCGCCGACGCCCGTGAGACCCCCCGGGGCGACGCGGGCCGGGCGGAGGAACTGCGTCGGCTGGCAGCGGAGTTGGCCGCGCTTAAGGAGAAGATCGGCCAACTGGTCGAGGCCCCACCGCCCGCGCCGGCGCCAGACCGGTCCCCGATGGGACGTGCGTGACCGTGCCTCCCGATGAGGGTGCGGAGGTGGAGCGCCTCCTCGTCCGGACGGGGGGCGGGCGGCTGCTCGACGCGCGCACACGTCGACCGGTCACCTTGGAGGTGCTGGCCGGCGAGGTGCGGCGGGGACGTTGCTTCCGGGTCAGGGAAGGCGAGAGCGGAGTCGAGTGCACCTACCGGGTCCTCGCCGAGGTGCTCCTCACGGCCCTCGCCCCGGCCGGGCTCGGGCATGCCTGGCCGCCCGGCCGGCCGCCGGGCCCGGTGAGGCCCCTGCCGGATGCGACCCGTGACGGCTTGCCTCCCGGCTGGGACCTGTAGGCGAAAGTTCGCGGCGGGGCACCCCGCCGCGCTGGCGGGGGCCGATGATGTCGGCCCGTCCACGACGGGCGGGGGTTCCCCGGTACCGGCGTGCGTGACTGTCCTTGGAGGCCGTGTGTCCGCTCGCGCCCGGTACGTGGCCGGCGTGCTGGGCCGTCTGCTCGTTGAAGAGGTGCGCCGGTCCGGGCGCGGAGGCGTTACCGAAACCGGGGAGGAGGGGCGGGAGCGCGCGCGGGTGGTGCGGGAGGCACTGCAGTCCCTCGGGCCGTTCTACGTCAAGGTCGGACAGATGCTCTCCACCCGCCCCGACTTCGTGCCCCCGGCGATGATCGCGGAGTTAGGGCAGCTCCACGACCAGGTCACCCCGGCGCCGTTCCACCTCTTCGAGCCGGTCCTGGCCCAGGATCTCGGGCCGCGCTGGCCACGCCTGTTCCGCGAGATCGACACCGACACACCGCTCGGCGCGGCGTCGCTGGCCCAGGTCTACCGCGCCGTTCTCGCCGACGGCACCGCGGCCGCGGTGAAGATCCAGCGCCCGGGCGTGGAGACGGTCATGGCCCAGGACGTGGCCGTCCTGCGCAAGGTGGCCCGACTGGTCGCCCGGGCCGCCCCCCGGTTCACGACGGTGATCGACCTGCCGGCCATGCTCGCAGTGCTCTTCGACGCCATGGAGGGCGAGAGCGACTTCCGCAAGGAGGCCGCCCACATGCGCATCGCCCTGCGCCTGACCGAGGAGGTCGAGCACCTGACCGTTCCCCTCGTGCTGCTCGACCCCACCCGACGGGTCCTGGTGCAGTCCCTCGCCCCCGGCACGTCGATCCGTGACGCCGACCCCGCCGCGTTCACCACCGAGGAGCGCACCGGTATCGGACGGAACCTGATGGCGTTCATGTTCCGGGGGTTCTTCCTCGAGCGCTACTTCCACGCCGACCCCCACCCCGGGAACGTCTTCGTCGCCCCCGGGCACCCGGCCCACCTGATCGACTGGGGCATGGTCGGCCGCGTCGAGGCCAATGCCAGCAGGAGTCTCGTCCTGGCCCTGCTCAACGTGGCCGCCAACGACGGCACCGGCCTGGCGAAGACCTGGACCGAGATGGGACACCCCACCCCCTGGGCCGACCTGGCGGGCTTCCGCACCGACATCGCCGCCCTCGTACCGAAGGTCACCTCCGCCTCGCTGGAGGAACTCAACTTCGGCGTCACACTCACCGCCGTCCTCACCCACGCCACCCGCCGCGGCATCCAGTCCAGCCCAGTCATCGCCCTCCTCGGAAAGTCCTTCGCCAACCTCGAAGGATCCATCCGCCACCTGTGCCCCGAACTCTCCATCACCGACGTCTTTGCCGAGAACCTGCGCACCATCATGTTCGGCCTCGCCCAGGAAACCCTCTCCGAACAACAAGCCGCCCGCACCGCACTCGAACTCATGATCGCCGCCCCCGGCAGCCTCCAACAAGGACGCGAGATCCTGCGCAACCTCGCGGGCAACGACCTCACCCTGCGCCTCGCGACCAGCGGAGCCAGACCCGGCCGCAACCAGCCCCCGACCACCTCGCAGTACACCCGCGCGGCCCTGATCCTGGCCGCCGCCGTCATCTGGAGCACCCGCAGAAGATGACCCGGGGAGGCGAAGGCCGAGGGGACCGGAGGACGGTCGCCGGGCCGGGCCGCTCCACTGGCCCGGCCCGGCCCGGCCCGGGCCGGCAAGCCGGCCCCGCTGCGGGGGTGCGGGCGGACCTCGCCAGGACCGGCATCCCGATGCACCCGGTCGCCCCGGCGGCCGCGGGGGTGGGCGGCGTCCCAGTCGGCGACCGGGCCCGCCCGGGCCGAGGAGGTCGAGGCGGGCGGGGGCGGCGTCGACCTCTTCCGTGGGGCGCACCGTTCCCCACCCGCCACCGTGGGTCTGCTCGGCCACGAACTGCCCGATGCTGTTGCGCCGTTCGGGACTGGCGGCGGTCCACTGGGAAAGCACCATCGCGCCGCCGGCACCAGGCGGGCGGTGAGGTCCCGGATCAGGCCGGCGAGCCCGACTCCCTCGACGGCTTCACGGCAGGCGTCGACCGGCCCTCGACACCCCACCGCACCCTGACGAGCCGAAGTCGATAACGGATTGGCGAAGCCTCGGGACGGGGCTGCCGTCCGGTGCTCTCCCTTCATGAGTCCCCGACACCGGGCCGGTGTCCCGGACACGCGCCACCGCACCACGGACACGCACCATCCGCACGCCCAAGGAGAACCGTGGGAGAGCCAGATCCCGCTACCGCCCCCGCCGCGGCCCCCGGTGACGGGGGCCGCCTACGGACCACAGCGCACACCGCCGCCGTCCCGAGCCTCGACGGCGAGCAGCCGACGCGGCGTCGAGTGGCGTCGCCACCCCTCGTACAGCGGTCCGGTCCGGGCCCCGACGTCGCCGTGAGCCCGTCCGCGGGGGTGCTCGCCGAGGCCCGGCGGGCAGTCGGCGACGGCGGTCGTCACGCCGACGCATGGGTGTCCTTCCTCGCCGGGATGGAGCGCTGGGCGGCGGTGAGGCAGGCGGCCGTTCCCGGCGAGGAGAGCCGGGCCGCCACCGCCCTCGCGAAGCCGCTCGGAGAACGGCGGCCGGTCGAACCGTCCGCCGTGTACACCCACAAGGAGGCCACCGTGCTGCGGGCCGTGCTGGCCGCGCCCAAGGCGTGCCGTCGGGCAGTGCTGCAGGCGGTGCTGGACTCGGCCGCGAGTGCGGATCCGCCGCCCTGGGCAGGCCGCACCAGCGAGAACGCCGATCGGGCCGAGGCCTTCCGCAACCGGTTCGACGAGTACCTGTGCGCCAATGTGACGCTGGTTGCCGACCGAACCTGCCCCCGCCTGGTCGAACTCCTGGACGAGGACGGCACCCGACCGCCGGGCCCCGGCCGCTCCACGTCCGCCGCCGGGGGCGACCCGGCCTGCGGCATCTGCGCGGTCGGCCCGGTCGGCCCGGCTCCCGGTGGTGCCGGCGAACCGGGCCTCGCCGGGCGAGTCGTGGTGCTCACCCCCGAGGAGGGCCCGCCCCCGCGAACGGCGCAGGGCCACGAGGGGCCGGGGCGCCCGGGCGGCGTCGGAACCGCCGGTCGCAGACCGCTGCCCCGTCGGGCGGTGTTCTGGGCGGTGGCCGCGGCGACCGCCACCGCCGCCGCCGCGGGCCTTCCCCTCACCCTCCGGGACGTTCCGGCCGGAACAGCCGGACCCACGTCGGACACGGCCGCCCAGGACCTCCCGCCGGCCGACACCCCACGCGCCCCGGAGCCCGCGACCGCGCCGAGTCCACCAGCCGGCCCCTCGCAGGCCGCGACGCCCACCGGCTCGCAGTCGATCTCCGTCCTCCCGTCCCCGGCCGGCCCGGCACACTTCTCACCAGCCACCCGGCCCGCCGCAAAACCGTCCTCGCCGACCGCACACGCTGCGCCCGGGACGCCCACCGTCCCGCCGACGCCGACCGGTCCGACACAGTCCCCACCCGTCGTCCCGTCCGCCGCGGCATCGTCGCTGTCGGCCGCGCCCGGCCGGGGGACCTCGCCCTCGCCGAGCACAGTGCCCAGCTCCGGGCCGTCCGGTCCGCCGTCCGGCCGACCCTCCACCCGGCCGTCCGGCACGACCCCGCCCACCCAGGCCCCGGTGTCGTCGCCCCCGGTGGCGTCCCCGAGTCCCGGTCCCACCGGTACCGCGCACGGTACCGCCGACCCGGCCGGTGTTTCCGGCCCCCCTGCCTCGCCACCACCGGGGCCGTCAGCTTCCCCACGGTGAAAAGGTGTTCGTCCGTCGTCCCACGGCCGGGCCAATGGTTGTTCCAGATGATCAGACCGTTCCTTCCCCCCACACTCACCACAGCGAGGCCCGATCCCTCATGAACCTGACCCCGATACAGCTCTCCTGGACCGCCGCCATCAGCGCGGTCGTGGTGTCCGCGCTTGCCTTGGTGGTGTTCCTGCGCTTCCGGAACCGCAGGGCCGACCGCCCCGGTGAGTCGGCCGATTCCTGGGAGCGCGGCGAGGAGCGGCGCCGGCGCCGCGAGTTGGTCTACGGGATCTCCTCCTACGTGCTGCTCTTCTGCTGCGCGGGCGTGGCGGCCGCACTGTCGTTCCACGGCCTGGTGGGCTTCGGTACGGAGAACCTCGGCCTGTCCAACGGCTGGGAGTACCTGGTGCCGTTCGGCCTGGACGGTGCGGCGATGTTCTGCTCGGTGCTGGCGGTGCGCGAAGCCAGCCACGGTGACGCGGCGCTGGGATCCCGGTTGCTGGTCTGGGTGTTCGCCGTGGCGTCGGCCTGGTTCAACTGGGTCCACGCGCCGCGCGGCACATCCCACGACGGCGCCCCGCAGTTCTTCTCCGGCATGTCCATCTCGGCCGCGATCCTGTTCGACCGGGCGCTCAAGCAGACCCGCAAGGCCGCGCTGCGCGAGCAGGGCCTGGTGCCGCGCCCGCTGCCGCAGATCCGCATCGTGCGCTGGCTGCGCGCGCCCCGCGAGACGTTCGCGGCCTGGTCGTTGATGCTGCTGGAGAACGTCCGCAGCCTGGACGATGCGGTCGAGGAGGTCCGGGAGGAGCGCCAGGCCAAGCAGGACGCCAGGTTGCGGACCCGCAGCGCCGATCGCCGCGAGCGGGCCGAGCTGAAGGCCATCGCCCGCCGCAGCGGACCGTTCTCCCGCGCCAGCGGCAACCGGACCGGCGCACTCACCGTCGCCACCACTTCCGAGGACCGGCAGGACAGTGCGGAACCCGAGCCGGTGGCCGAGCCCGACCGGCCGCGCAGCCTGCCGCGTGCTGCCGCCGTCGGCTCCGCTCTGGAGCTGGCCCGGTCGGCGGTCGACCCAGAGGTCTCTCGGGGCGGCCTCGGCAAGGACGGTCCCGGTCAGGCCGTTGTCGACCTGACCGCCGATGAAGACACCCTGTCACTGCCGAAGCTGGACGCGCTGGAGCGCAAGCTCCGCGCCATGGAGCAGAAGCTCGGCTGAGGCGCTGACATTGCGTGGGGTCACTGCCCTCCACAACAGGAGCACCCCCGGCGGGGTGGCACTCCTTGTCCAGGCGTAGTCGCGCGGCTACCTTCGGTCATGGAATGATCGGTGTGCGGTCCGCGCCGGGCCGATCCCTCAAGGAGGTTGCGCCGTGTCCGAGATCGAGGAGTACGACACCAACGGGACGGAACTGACCGTCACCGTCGTCGGCGGCCCGTCGGACGAGGACGCGGCGGAGGGGCAGGGCGGCGCCGACGACGGCACCCGACCGGAGGTCCGGGCCCGATCCGGCATGATGGACCAGGGCCAGAGCTGACGCGAGGCGGGCCCTTCCCCGCCCCAGGGCAGGACCTGACGTCTGCTCAGGAACGCCGGGCAGCGGGACCCTCCCCGGAGCGTCGGTCCGAGATGTCCCGGCCCGGGCTGAGGAGGATCCGGATGCACCGTCCGATTCCTGTGCCGCGGATGCGCGGACAGGAGGCCTGGTGGGCGACGCCGGGGGCCCACCAGGGCGCCCGGTCAATGCGCTCGGCGGACCGTGCCGGCTCGCGTGTGGAGACCGGGTGTCGCGCCGCGAACGGGCCGGTCAGGGGAGAGGTCGTTCGCGGGCCGGCATGGTCGGCATGGTCGGGGGGCGGTCGCCGGAAGCCGGCGGGTGGTCCCGCCCCACGGGGGTGGCGTGTCGCGCTGGCATCAGGATCCGGGTGCATCCGGCTGCGGTGAGGACTCGGAGCGACAGGCGGATGCGGTACTCGTCGCTGGAGAGGACCCAGGGGCCCGGTATCAGCAGGAGCCGGTGCGTGCCGTCGATCAGGGCGAGGACTAGTTCCTCGAACCGGGGGCGGGCCCGATGGCCCCAGGAGGACGGGCGGGCGCGGTCGAGGTAGAACACCGGGGCGGGCAGGCCCAGGCGGGCGGCGAAGCGTGTCAGTGCCTCTCGGTCCCTGGCGGCCGCCGGGTCCTGCGGGGGACTGCACAGATAGGCGGCGGGCCGCGGCACGGGGGGGAGGTCGGGTGCGCGCATGTACTGGCTCCACGTTCGAGGAGGTGCCCGGTGCCGGGGAGGGGCCGAGCAGTGCGGCTGGGTCGCGTGCTCGAAGGGTCGGCGACGGATGGGGGGAGGGGGTGCGTGTCGGTCGGCCGACGGGACGGCGGTCGCGTGCACGGGCCGTCCCCTGCGGTGCTGCCGGCGGCGTTCGGAGCTGCGCGCAGACGCCCACTCGCCACGAACGCCGCCGGCCTACAGGTACTGCCCGGTGTTGGCGACGGTGTCGATGGAGCGGCCGGACTCGGCGCCCTGCTTGCCGGTGACGAGCGTGCGGATGAAGACGATCCG
>NZ_JBVHHE010000076.1:0-15685 GCF_055561235.1 Kitasatospora sp. NPDC022856
CTCGGCCTGCTCGCCGAGGAGTGGGACCCGCGGGAGAAGCGCCAGGTCGGCAACTTCCCGCAGGCCTTCAGCCACGTCCCGCTGATCGACACCGCGCTGCGGCTGACCGCCTGCGGCGGGGCCTACCTCTCCGCCCAGCCGGACGCCCCGGCCGTCGACCGGGTCGAGCAGGCCACGGTCTGAGCGGTGCCTGCCCGGGCGGCCACGGCCCGGGCAGGCCCGGTCCCACCCGTCCCGGTTCGGACCGGCCGCTCGGCCCGGCTACGGGGTGCGCTGCACCAGCTCGTCGTAGGTGCTGAGCACCTGGGCCACCGTGGCGGCCTCGTCCGGCCAGGTCTCGGCCTGCTGCCGGCCGGCGGCTACCAGGCGCCGGCGGCGCTCCGGGTCGGCCAGCAGCTCGCGCACCGCCCGGCCGAGCGCCGCCGCGTCACCGGGCGGGACCAGCACGGCGGCGTCGCCGACCAGCTCGGGGATGCCGCCGACGGCGGTGGCCACCACCGGGACGCCGGCCCGCATCGCCTCCTGGACCGCCAGCGAACGGGCCTCCCAGCGGCTGGAGACCACCAGCACGTCGGCCGCCGCCAGCAGGTCCGGCACGTCGGTGCGGTAGCCGAGCAGCCGGACCTCGGCCTTCTCCACGGCCGCCCGCTCACGCAGCCCGGCGGCCTCGGGGCCGTCGCCGGCGATCAGCAGCAGCGGCCGCGGATCCAGCCCGGCCAGCTCGCGGGTGGCGTCCAGCAGCACCCCGAAGGCCTTCTGCGGGACGAGTCCGCCGACCGCCAGCAGCAGCGGACGGTCCGGGCCGTCGCCGAGCAGCGCCGCCCGGGCCTCGGCCCGCTCCAGCCGGCCCTCGGGCACCGGCGGGGCGGCCACCGGGCCGAGCCGGGCGTCGGTGGCGCCCAGCTCGCGGGCCCGGGCCACCAGGTCGGAGGAGGCGCCGAGCACCAGGTCGGCGGCCCGGGCCACCCGGCGCTCCATCAGCCGCTGGAGCCGCCGCTCCATGCCGGTGGCCAGCAGCGCGTGGTGCGACGTGACCACCAGGGGGGTCTCCGGGCGCAGGCCCGGGAAGCGGCCGGCGGTGCGCAGCGCCAGGTCCGACAGCAGCCCGGCCCGCAGGCCGTGGGCGTGCACCACGTCGGCGCCGGTGAAGGCACGGCGCAGCTCGCCGATCGCGGTGGCGTCGCTGCGGGCGCCCGCCGTGGGGGTGATGTCGACCAGGTGGAACCTGGCTCCGGTGCGGGAGAAGCCGAACAACGCGTCCGTACCGGCGGGCGCGCAGACCGTGACGGTCACTCCGTGCGCGACCAGGCCCTGTGCCAGGGAGCGCACGTGCGCACCGATGCCGCCGGTACTGGCGGCCAGGACGAGCACCACGTGCAGCTGACCCGGTTCTGGGGCGGCCGCGGTGGCCCGGGCGGCGGAATGGTCCACTTCGTCTCGCATCCGACTCGATCAGGTTCGCGCGCCGCGTCGCGAGGATTGCCCGCCGACGGCGCTCGGGACTGGAAAGCCAGTGTCCAGCCGCCACCATGCCAGGTCGGCGGCCCTCTTGGACAGTCGGCGCCACGGGGGGCGCGTCGCGGTCCGCCGGAGGGCCGCCGGGCCGGGCGGCGGAGGCTACCGGTGGCGCGGAGCCCGGGCGGCGGCCAGCAGTTCCTCGGCGTGGGCGCGGCCCAACTCCGAGTCCTCCAGGCCGGCGAGCATCCGGGAGAGCTCGCGCACCCGCTCTTCGTCGTTGAGCACCTTGACGCCGCTGCGGGTCACGGTGCCGTCGTTGGTCTTCACCACCACCAGGTGGCGGTCGGCGAAGGCGGCGACCTGCGGCAGGTGGGTGACCACCACGACCTGGGCCGACTCGGCCAACTTGGCCAGCCGGCGGCCGATCTCGACCGCGGCCTTGCCGCCGACGCCGGCGTCCACCTCGTCGAACAGGTACGTGGGGACGGGGTCGGCGCCGGCGAAGACCACCTCGACGGCGAGCATCACCCGGGACAGCTCACCGCCGGAGGCGCCCTTGGCGATCGGGCGGGGCTGGGCCCCGGGGTGCGGGGCGAGCAGGACCTCGACCTCGTCCACGCCGTGCGGGCCGTAGGCGACGGTGCGGCCGTCGACCTCGATGCCGGAGAGGTCGTCGACCTGGGCGATCGCGAAGGTCACCCGGGCGTGCGGCATCGCGAGTTCGGCGAGCTCGGCGGAGACGGCCTCGGCGAAGCGGCCGGCGGCGGCCTGCCGGGCGGTCGAGACCTCGCCCGCGAGCTCGGCCAACTCGGCGCGCAGCGCGGTCTCCTGGGCGCCGAGTTCGTCGATCCGCTCGTCGTCGCCGTCGAGCTCGGCGAGCCGGGCGGAGCCGTTGTCGGCCCAGGCGAGCACCTCGGCGAGGGAGTTCTCCGGGCCGCCGTACTTGCGCAGCAGCTGGGCCAGGACGGCCCGGCGGTCCTCGACGGCGGCCAGCCGGACCGGGTCGGCGTCCAGGTCGTCGGCGTAGCCGGCCAGGTCACCGGCGACGTCGGCCAGCAGGTAGCCGACCTCGTTCAGCCGGTCGGCGAGGCCGGCGAGGCGCTCGTCATGGTGGCGGACGGCGTCCAGGGCGCGGCGGGCCTGGGCCAGCAGGGTGCCGGCGTCCAGCGCCTCCGGGTCGGCGGGGTCACCGGCCAGCGCGGCGTGGGCCAGGGTGGCGGCGGAGGAGAGCGCGTCGGCGTGGCCGAGCCGCTCGGCCTCGGCGCCCAGTTCGACGTCCTCGTCGGCGACGGGCTCGGCGGCGGCCACCTCGTCCAGGCCGAAGCGCAGCAGGTCGGCCTCCTGCGCGCGCTCGCGGGCCCGGGTGGTCAGCTCCTCCAGGGTGGCCGAGACCTCCCGCAGCCGGCGGTAGACCTCGCGGTAGCGGGCCAGCGGCTCGGCCACCGCCTCGCCCGCGTACCGGTCCAGGGCGCCGCGCTGGCGCGCCGGCCGGAGCAGCCGCTGCTGGTCGGTCTGGCCGTGCACGGCGATCAGGTCCTCGCCGAGCTCGGCCAGCAGCCCGACCGGCACGGCCCGGCCGCCGACGTACGCCCGGGAGCGGCCCTCGGCCGAGACGGTCCGGCTGATCAGCAGCGCGCCGTCGTCGAGTTCGGCGCCGGCCTCCACCGCGCGGACCGCCGCCGGGGAGCCCTCGGGCAGTTCGAGGCGGCCCTCGACGACCGCTCGTCCGGCGCCGTTGCGCACCAGAGCGGGGTCGGCCCGGCCACCGAGCAACAGGCCGAGGCTGGTCACCACCATGGTCTTGCCGGCACCGGTCTCACCGGTCACGGCGGTGAAGCCGGGGGCCAGTTCGACCACCGCATCGTCGATGACCCCTAGATCCCGTATCCGCATCTCGTCCAACACGGTGACGACCTTACGAGGTTCCGGCCCCGGCGCGCGACGAGCGGCAACTCCACGCCCCTCAAGTTCATCCCTTCCGGGGCGTTTCGGCGGGGCTGGGCACGGTGCACCAGGGCAGGAAGATCTGCGCGAGCGGGCCGATGGCCAGCGCGTATGCGACGGTGCCGACGCCCGCGGTACCACCGAGCAGGACTCCGGCGGCCAGCACGGTGAGTTCGATTCCGGTCCGGATCAGCCGCAGCGACCGGCCGGTGCGCCGGTGCAGGCCGGTCATCAGGCCGTCGCGCGGGCCCGGGCCGAAGCGCGCGCCGATGTAGAGGCCGGTGGCCAGGCCGTTCAGCACGATCGCGCCGACCATCAGCGCGATCCGGGCCGGCAGCGGTCCGGGCGTGCCGGTCACCCGGAGGGTGAGGTCCATCGCCGCGCCGATCATCAGCACATTGGCCACGGTCCCGAGCCCGGGGCGCTGGCGCAGCGGGATCCAGAGCAGCAGCACCAGCGCGCCGCAGATGGTCACCCAGGCGCCCACCGAGAGGCCGGCGGTGCGCTGCAGGCCCTGGTGGAAGACGTCCCACGGGTCGAGGCCGAGCCCGGAGCGCAGCATCAGCCCCATGCTCGCCCCGTAGAGGGAGAGCCCGACCAGCAGTTGCGGGAGGCGGCGGCCGAGGGCGTGGGTGTCGCCGAGCAGGCGGACGGCGAGGGAGGGGCGCCGCGCCGTGACGGCGGGCGCGGGGGTGGTCGGTCGCGTGGTCGTGGTGGCCATCGGGCTCTCCCGCAGGTGGTGCTGCACCGTACGGGCCCGGCCCGCGACGGTGGCGGACTCGATGGCCGCCCTGCCATGATCGACAGGCCAAAGCGACCCCTTCCAGGGCCAATTTCGAGCAAGTGGACTGATCAGCCATGGCCGACTGGCACACCACCGTCACCGCCGCCGCACTGGCCCGGCTGCTCGACGCGGCCCGGCTGCCCGAGCCGGCCGCCGCCCGCCGCCCCGCCTACCGGACGCTGGCCGGGCAGGTCCGGCTGCTGGTCACCGAGGGCCGGCTGCCGGTCGGGGCCCGGCTCCCCGCCGAGCGCGAGCTGGCCCTGGCGCTGCGGCTCAGCCGCACCACCGTGGCCACCGCGTACGAGGCGCTGCGCGCCGAGGGGTACCTGCACAGCCGGCGCGGCTCCGGCAGCTGGACCGCCCTGCCCGAGGGCGCCCCGCCGCCCGGCGACGCGCTGCACCCGGTCCCGCCGGACGAGCAGGGCCGCACGCTGGACCTCGGGGTCGCCGCGCTGCCCGCCCCGCAGCCCTTCCTCGGCGCGGCGGCCGCCCGGGCCGTCGAACAGCTCCCCGCGTACGCCGCCGGGCACGGCAACTACCCCACCGGCGTCCCGGTGCTGCGCGAGGCGGTGGCCCGGCGCTACACCGAGCGCGGCCTGCCGACCACCCCCGACCAGATCCTGATCACGATCGGCGCGATGGGCGGGCTGCACCTGGTGCGGCAGGCTCTGATCTCCCGCGGCGACCGGGTCGCCGTCGAGGCGCCCAGCTACGCGCACACGCTGCAGGCCCTGCGCCTGGGCGAGGCGCGCCTGGTGCCCGTCCCCTACGGCTGGCCCGGCGGGCCGTCCCGGCAGCCCTCCTGGGACCTCGCCGAGTGGCGCCGGGTGCTGCGCGGCGCCACGCCCAGGGCCGCCTACGTGATCCCGGACTTCCACAACCCCACCGGCGCCCTCGTCCCCGAGGACCAGCGCCGCGAACTGCTGGCCGCCGCGCGGGCCGCCGGCACGATCGTGCTGGCCGACGAGACCACCGCCGAGCTCGGCTGGGGCCTCGCGCCGGACGCCGTGCTCCCCCGCCCGACGGCCGCGCTGGACCGGTCCGCCCAGGTGGTCACCGTCGGCTCGGCGGGCAAGCTGCTCTGGGGCGGCCTGCGGATCGGCTGGGTCCGGGCGGCCCCCGCGCTGGTGCGCCGGCTGGCCACCGCCCGGGTCTACAGCGACGTCGGCGCCCCGGTGCTGGACCAGCTGATCGCCGCCGAGCTGCTCGGCGAGCCGCTGGCGGCCGTCCGCGCCCACCAGCTGGACCGGCTGCGCTCCACCGCCGAGGCCTTCGCCCGCGCGCTGCGCGAGCGGCTGCCCGCCTGGCACTACGCCGCTCCGCCCGGCGGGCTCGCGCTCTGGGTCTCCACCGGGGGCCTGTCCGGTGCGGCACTGGCCCAGGCCGGGGAGCAGGGCGGCGTACGGATCGCGGCGGGCAACCGCTTCGGCTCGGACGGGGCCTTCGAGCACCACATCCGGATCCCGCTCACCCTCCCCGCCGCGGCCGTGCCCGCCGCCGTCGAACGCCTCGCGGAGGTCGCCGCCCGGGCCGCCCACGGCGGCCGCTGGAGCGCGGGCGACGACAGCCAGCCGCTGGCGGTCTGAGGGCCGCCCACGGCGGGAAGGGCCCGGGCCGCCGGTGGTCGGTACCGGCGGCCCGGGCCCTTCCGTCAGTGCGTCTCGGCCCGGCCGCGCCAACCCGTCACCGGCAGCGCGAACTTCGCCACCAGCCGGTCGGTGAACGGCGCGCGGTGCAGTCGCGCCAGCCGCACCGGCGTCTGCCCCCGGCGGACCTCCACCCGGGCCCCGGCCGGCAGCTCCACCGAGCGCCGCCCGTCGCACCAGAGCACGCCGTGCGGGGTCTTCGGCTGCACCTCGACCGCCAGCACCGAGTCCGGCGAGGCCACCAGCGGCCGGGCGAACAGCGCGTGCGCGCTGATCGGCACCATCAGCAGGGCCTCCACCTCGGGCCAGACCACCGGGCCGCCGCCGGAGAACGCGTACGCCGTCGAACCGGTCGGCGTCGCGCAGACCACCCCGTCGCAGCCGAAGTTGGAGACCGGACGGCCGTCCACCTCGGTCACCACCTCCAGCATCCGCTCCCGGGACGCCTTCTCGATCGAGGCCTCGTTCAACGCCCAGTCCTGGTGGACCACATCGCCGTTGGTCCGGACGATCACGTCGAGCGTCATCCGTTCCTCGACCTCGTAGTCGGCGTCGACGACCCGCTCCACCACGACCGCGAGATCGTCCCGCTCGGCCTCCGCGAGGAAGCCCACCCGGCCCAGGTTGATGCCGAGCATCGGCAGCCCGTGCTCACGGGCCAGCTCGGCCCCGCGCAGCAGCGTCCCGTCGCCGCCGGCGACCAGGATCAGCTCGCAGCCGTCCGCCGCACCGGGCCCGCCGGCCACCCGCTCGATGCCGTCGGGCAGGTCCAGGTCGACCGCCTCGGCCGCGAGCAGCCTGATCCGGATGCCCGCCTTCAGCAGGCCGTGCACCAGGCCCTCGACGCTGCGCAGCGCGGCCTCCCGGCCGGTGTGCGCGATCAGGAAGACCGTACGTCCGTCACTCATGCGCGCCCCCTCCGCCCGTCCTGACGGCTCCGAGGTGCCCCCGTCTCCCCACGGTAGCCGCGGGCGACGCGTACCCCTCGACAGCTCTCCCCCGGATCTCGGCCGGGATTACCCCCACGGTTCGCTCGCTCATGCCCGCTGCCCTCTCCCTACGTCGGCCGGGTCGCCCTCGGCCCGGTGCGGCCGCGTCACTCAGCATGACGGACCGGACGTCCGCAGAGCACCCTACCGGGGGCCTTCGGCGACGGCCCGGTCCGCCTCCGCCGGGTCCAACGGCGGGGCGTCCCGGCGCAGCCAGAGGAAGTACTCGACGTTCCCCGACGGCCCCGGCAGCGGGCTCGCGGTGACCGCCCGCACGCCCAGCCCCTGCTCCCACGCCTTCCCGGCCACCTGCCGGATCATCTCGGCGCGCAGCTGCGGGCTGCGCACCACGCCGCCGCTGCCCAGCCGCTCCTTGCCGATCTCGAACTGCGGCTTGACCATCAGCACCAGGTCCGCGTCCTCGGCGGCGCAGCCGGCCAGCGCGGGCAGCACCAGGCCGAGCGAGATGAACGAGAGGTCGCCGACCACCAGGTCGACCGGCGAACCGCCGATCAGCTCCCGGGTCAGCTCGCGCACGTTGGTGCGGTCCATCACCGTCACCCGCTCGTCGCTCTGCAGCGACCACGCGAGCTGTCCGTAGCCGACGTCCACCGCCAGCACGCCGGCCGCCCCGGCGCGCAGCAGCACGTCGGTGAAGCCGCCGGTGGAGGCGCCCGCGTCCAGCGCCCGGCGGCCCTCGACCACCAGGCCCTGCGGGACGAAGGCCGCGAACGCCCCGGCGAGCTTGTGCCCGCCGCGCGAGACGTAGTCGGGGTCGTTCTCGTCGTTCGCCACCACGACCGCCGCCGCGGTCTCCACCTGGGTGGCCGGCTTGGTCGCGGTGGTGCCGCCGACGGTCACCCGGCCGGCCGCGATCAGCTCGGACGCGTGCTCGCGCGACCGGGCCAGCTTGCGGCGGACCAGCTCCGCGTCGAGACGGCGTCGTGCCACTGCCACTGGTGTTTCAGCTCCTACGGGTCATCGCGAACGGTCGGACCCAGCGGGTCGATCCTGGTCGAGCGCGGCCAGCGTGTCGGTCAGCCGCTGGTGAACATCTTCGTACACCGCGACGTGTGCCTCGGTCGGCACCCCGTCCAACGCCTCCAGCCGGGCCAGCGCGGCGTCGACGGCCGGGTGGCCGGTGGGAGTCGGCTCGACGCCCAGCGGCAGCGGCTCATCGATGCCGAGGAAGGCGTCCGGGACGGCGCCCGCGGCTGAGTCCGCGGCGAGGTCCCGGGCCGGGTCCGCCGGGCGGATGACGGGCGCGGGGGCGGTGTCCGGGCCGGGATCAGGCATCGGGCTTCCTGGTGCTGCTCTTGCGGACGGTGGTCTTCCTGGTCGCGGTCCGCTTCTTGGCGGGCGGCTCCTGGCCGGCGGCCTGCGCCGCCTTTTTCGCGGCGGCCCGCTCGGTGGTCGCGGCGGCGGTCTTCTTGACGGCGGTCCGCTTCGCGGGAGCCTTCTTCGCCGCGGCCTGCTTGGCGGCGGGCTTCCGCTCGGCGGGCTGCTGCTCGGCGGGCTTCTTGGCGACGGCCTTCTTCACGGCGGGCGCCTGCGCTGCGGGCGCCTGCGCGGCGGGCACCTGCGCGGCGGCCTTCTTCGCCACCGGCTTCTTCGCCGCGGGCTTCCGCTCGGCGGGCTTCTCGGCCGCCGCCGGCTTCTTCGCCACCGCCGGCGGCACCGGCGGATCGGTCTCCACCGGCTCGTCGACCTCGACCCGCTCGGCCACTATCGGCTCGCCGCCCACCCGCGCCGCGGGTGCCGCCGGCTCGTCGTCCAGCTCCCAGCCGTGCCCGAACAGGGCGTCGGCGCGGGGCGCCGGCGCCGCCGTGCCGGGCTCCTCCTCCTGCGGCGACGCGGCCGGAACGGCCTCCTCCTCGACCTCGCGCAGCTTGCTCTCCAGGTAGGCGAGCACCACGCCGACCTTGGTCACCTGGTCGCCGACCTTCTCGAAGGCCTTCTCCACCTCGCTGCGCGCCACGCCGACCGCCAGGTCCACCCCGGCCCGGCCGGCGGTCACCGCCTCCTCGGCCAGGGTCTGCAGCGACTTCGCGGACGGCGGGAACGGCCCGCCCAACCGCCGCTCCACCTCGGCGACGTCGACCCCGCTCATCTCCAGCAGCCCGGCCGCCGTCCCGACGACCCGCTTGCCGACCTCCTCCACCAGCCCGGCGGCGACCTCCACCGCTCCCCGCACCGTCTTCGGCAGCATCCGGGTGCCTCCTTAGCGCCTGCGCGCATCGCTCCGTCGCCGTCGGTACCCGGACCGGTTCCGGGCACCCCACCGACGACGCTACCGCCAAAACCCGCCTGCGGTACCGTGGCCCCGCAGTGACCGCCGCCGTCGCACAGGGAGTGGACCAGCCGCCATGGCCAACGCCGAGGAGTGCCGGACGGCACTGGAGCAGCTCAGCCGGAACCTGGCGAAGTCCACCGGCAACGTCCGCAAGGCGGCCGACCTCGACCGCTCCCTCACCTGCCGGATCACCGACCTCGACCTGACCTTCACCGGCCGGCTGCGCGACGGCCGGATCGAGGACGTCACCGAGGCACCCGGCCCGCCCGCCACGAGAGCCGAGATCCGGCTCACCATGAGCAGCGACGACCTGGTCGCCCTGGTCGGCGGCACGCTCAACTTCGCGGCGGCCTGGGCCAGTGGCCGGGTCCGGCTGGAGGCCGGCTTCCGCGACCTGCTGCGGCTGCGCACACTGCTCTGACCGGGCGGCGCGGCGGCCGACCGGCCCGCGCCCCGGCACCCGTTCGTGGGGCGGCCGCGCGGACCGCCCGGCCGGCCCAGGGGCTCAGGGGCTCAGAACCCCAACTCAGCCAGCGCCTTGCGCCCGTCCGACGGACCGCCGTCCGCGTCCAGGGCCGTCCAGGCCGCCGCGCAGAGCGCCCGCAGGCCGTCCCAGCGGTCCGAACCGGTGCCCTCCAGCTTCAGCACCCCGTCCTGCGCCACCACGACCCAGCCGCCGCAGCCGAACCCGCCGCCCGGCCGCACGGCGACCGGCGGGTGCGCCACCAGCAGCCCCCGCAGGTCCTCCGCGAGGTACGTCGGCCGGTGCTCCACCGGCGCCGACAGCAGTTGCGCCGCCGTGGTGACCCCGGTGAACACCAGCAGGCTGTCGACGCCGCCGTTGAACGCGCCCTCGATGTCGGTGTCCAGCCGGTCCCCGACCACCAGCGGGCGCTCGGCACCGGTCCGCAGGACGGTCTCCCGGTGCATCGGCGGCAGCGGCTTGCCCGCCACCTCGGGCTCCACACCCGTCGCCGCGCGCACGGCCGCCACCAGCGCACCGTTGCCCGGCGCGATCCCGCGCGCGGTCGGCACCGTCAGATCGGTGTTGGAGGCCACCCACGGCAGCCCGCTCCGCACCGCGTAGGAGGCCTCCGCCAGGTGCGTCCAGCCCACCGAGGCGTCGAAGCCCTGCACCACCGCGAGCGGCTCCTCGGCCAGCGTGCGGACGGCCACCAGGCCGCGCTCGGCCAGCGCCTCCTCCAGCCCCAGGCCGCCGACCACCAGTACCTTCGACCCGGCCGGCACCTTCTCGGCGACGACCCGGGCGGCCGCCTGCGCCGAGTTGATCACGTCGTCCGGCTCGGCCGGCACCCCCAGCTCGGTCAGGTGCGCGGCCACCACCCGCGGCGGGCGGGAGGCGTTGTTGGTCACGTACGCCAGCCGCATCCCGGCCGAACGCGCCGACGCCAGCGAGTCCGCCGCGTGGTCGATCGCGTCGGGCCCGGCGTAGACCACGCCGTCGAGATCCAGCAGTGCCGTGTCGTACGCCTCGGTGAGCGGGCGCTCACTGCCGCCGGGGGCGGTCCGTCGCTCGGTGGTGGCCGTCTCGGTCATGCCTTCGCTACCTCATTCACTGCGTCGATTTCCCGTCATCCGTCTCGTCCCGGGCCGTGCCGCCGGGGACTTCGTCGTCCCCCGCGCCCCGGTCGGCGGCCGCCGGCAGCCCGCCGGGTGACGGGCGGGGTCCGGTGTACCCCGGCGCCCCCGGAAGCAGCGGGCCGAACGCCCCGGCGCGGGCCGCCAAGGTCGCCCGGGTCTGCCGCAGCGCGGACCGGTAGTGGTCGGTGTCCGGTCGCATCGCGACGGCCAGGGCCAGGTGCTCGGCGGACGTCTCGAAGTCGCCCAGCCGGGCCGCCGAGACGCCCCACCCGAACTGAGCGTAGTCGTCGGACGGATCGGCCAGGGCCACCGCCCGGAAGTTCTCCAGCGCCGCCGCGTACGAACCGGCGTCGAACTGCGCCCGCGCCAGCATCTCCCGGATGCTGCGCGAGTGCGGCTCCGCCGCGGCCGCCCGCGCCAGCAACTGCTCGGCGGCCGCCGGATGCCCCTGGGCCAGCAGCTTCCCGCCCCGGCGGAACCACTCGTAGACGTCCCCCGCGGGCTCCCCGGCCCGGCCCTGCTCCGCCCCGCCCCCGGGGCCGTCGAAGCCCTCGCCCGAACTCCCGGCGCCCGCCGACCCGTTCACCACACCGTCCGCGGAGCCGTCCGCCCCGCCGCCGCCGTCCAACCGCTCCTGTCCACCACTCATGCGCCCACCTCGCCGCCCGCGCCGACCGCCTCGCGGGACGCACAACGCTGCGTCGACCGCCCACTGCGCTCTCTCACGCCGTACCTCGCCCTCGGTCACGACACCCGCCCGCTCCGGACCAGCACGGGTGTTCCGATCTCTGAACAACGCGTACCCGATTACGATGCCCAGAATGAGCACACCCAGTGCAGAAAGCGGAGCGGAGTCTCCGCAGGGCGGCCCCGGTAACCCCGGCCACGTCGCCACCGCAGGTCTGTCCCTCTCCCCCTTCCGCGGCCTCCGCTACGTCCCCGACCGGGTCGGCGCCCTGGCCGCGGTCACCTCACCGCCGTACGACGTCGTCGACCCCGGCCGCCGGCTCGATCTGGAGACCGCCGACCCGCACAACGTGGTCCGGCTGATCCTGCCGCGCCCCGAACCCGAGGACGCCGGCGACCGGCCCGACCGCGACACCCGCTACCGGCACGCCGCCCGGCTGCTGCGCGCCTGGCAGCGCGAGGGGGTCCTGGCCGCCGACCCGGAGCCGGCGCTGTACGTCTACGAGCAGCGGGTCCCCGCCACCGGCGACTCCCCGGAGCTGCTCCAACGCGGCCTGATCGGCGCCCTCGCCGTCAGCGGCAGCGAGGCCGGCGTCGTCCTCCCCCACGAGGACGTGATGCCCCGGCCGGTGGCGGACCGGGTCGGTCTGATGCGCACCACCCGCGCCAATCTCGAACCGCTGCTGCTCACCTACCGGGGCAACGGGGGCGCCGCCGGGGTGATCGAACGGGCCGTCGACGACGACCCGCTGCTCACCACGACCACCACCGACGGCACCCACCACAGGCTGTGGGCCGTGACCGACCCCGCCGGGATCGCCGAGATCAGCCGCGACCTGGCCACCTGCCGGGCGCTGATCGCCGACGGCCACCACCGCTGGGAGATGTACCTGCGGCTCCAGCGGGAGCACCGCCACCTGCCGCGCAGCCCCTGGGACCGAGGCCTGGTGCTGCTGGTCGACACCGCCCGCTACCCGCTGCGGGTCCGCGCGATCCACCGGGTGCTGTACCGGCTGCCGATCGCCGCGGCCCTGGAGAAGCTGGGCGACCAGTGGCGGATCAAGGAGGTACCCGGCCCGCTCGCCACCGCCCTCCAGGCCCTCGCCGAGCAGAAGCGGCAGGGCGGCAACGGGTTCGTGCTGACCGGCGGCGACGGCGTCTACTGGCTGATCGGCGAGCCCGAGGAGGCCCTGCTCGACGCCAGCGTGCCCCACGACCGGCCGGAGGAGTGGCGCCACCTGGACGCGACCGTGCTGCACGCCGCCCTGCTCGACCACACCTGGCGGATCCCCGACGGCCCGGACGACATCGGCTACCTGCACACCGCCGTGTCCGCCGAGCGCGAGGCCGCCCGAACCGGCGGCACGGCGGTGCTGCTCCACCCGGTGCGCGAGAGCGTGGTCCGCCGGCTCGCCGAGCAGGGCGTCACCATGCCCCGCAAGTCCACGTCCTTCGGCCCGAAGCCGGCCACCGGGCTGGTCCTACGCAGTCTCGAACTGGGCTGAGCGTCCTGCGGCCGGGCCGTCCGGTCGCGCCCGGACAGCAGTGAGGCCCTGCCGCACCCCGGAGTTTCCCGGGGTGCGGCAGGGCCTCACTCACCTACTGGCCGCGCGTGTCAGCCCTTGGCGTCGGTGGACCGCTCCGGCACCACGCCGTCGAAGTCCTCGTCGATCTCCAGGTCGTCCTCGTCGTAGAACTCCTCGACGTCTTCCTCGTCCTCGAAGATCTCCCGCTCGTCCGGCACGCCGCCGCGCGACTTCACCGGAGCCGGGGCCGGAGCCTCGTCCTCGGCCTCGTCCCGCGCGACCTCGTCCTCGATCTCGGGGTCGAGCGCGTCGACGAACTCCAAGCCGTCGATCTCGGCCAGCCGCTCGGACGCGTTGGTGGCACCGTCGGTGTCGGCCTCGGCGGCCTTGGCGAACCAGTCGCGGGCCTCATCGCCCCGGCCGGCCGCGATCAGGGCCTCGGCGTACGCGTACCGCAGGCGCGCGGTCCACGGGTGCACGGCGCTGGAGGCCAGCTCCGGGCTCTGCAGGGTGACCACCGCCGCCTCGAACTGCTCCATGTCGCCGCGGGCACCCGCCGCGACCAGGCGCATCTCGACCTGACCGGCCTTGTCCAGCTGCTTGACCTCGGCCTCGCCGGCCATCGCCAGCGCCCGCTCCGGGCGGCCCAGACCGCGCTCGCAGTCCGCCATCACCGGCCACAGGTCCGCCCGACCGGTCATCCGACGGGCGGCGCGGAACTCGGTCAGCGCCTCGGAGTAGCGCTGGGTCATGTACGACGCGAAGCCGGCCGCCTCACGGACGGCGGGCACGCGGGACGCGAGCCGCAGCGCGACGCGCGAGTACTGGTAGGCCTCCTCCGGCTCGGTGTCGAGCAGTCGGGCGACCATCACCAGGTTGCGGGCGACATCGTCGGCGAGCGTCTTGGGCAGGCTCTTGAGCTCCTGGCGGACATCCGCGTCCAGCTCGAAGCCGGTGACGTCCTCCGGGATCGGCAGCCGCTTGACGGGCTCGAAGTTGCCCCGGCGGTCGTCGTAGTCCCGGCCGCCGCGGTCGTCACGGTCGCGGTTGTAGCCGCCGGACGGACGGTCGTCACGGCGGTAGCCACCGCCACCGGAGGGGCGGTCGTCACGGCGGAAGCCACCACCGGAGGGGCGGTCGTCACGACGCGGACGGTCGTCACGGTCACGGTTGAAGCCGCTCGGGCGGTCGTCACGACGGAAACCGCCGCCACCGGACGGACGGTCGTCGCGACGGAAACCGCCACGGTCGTCACGGTCACGGTTGAAGCCACCGCCGGACGGACGGTCGTCGCGGCGCGGACGGTCGTCACGGTCACGGTTGAAGCCGCTCGGGCGGTCGTCACGACGGAAGCCACCGCCGGACGGACGGTCGTCACGGTCGCGGTTGAAACCGCCGCCCGAGGGACGATCGTCACGGCGGAAGCCACCACCCGAGGGGCGGTCGTCACGGCGCGGACGGTCATCACGGTCACGGTTGAAGCCGCTCGGGCGGTCGTCACGACGGAAACCGCCGCCGGAGGGACGGTCGTCACGACGCGGACGGTCATCACGGTCACGGTTGAAGCCACCGCCCGAGGGACGGTCGTCGCGCCGGAAGCCACCACCGGAGGGGCGGTCGTCACGACGGAAGCCACCGCCGGACGGACGGTCGTCACGGTCGCGGTTGAAACCGCCGCCCGAGGGACGGTCGTCACGACGGAAACCGCCACCGGAGGGGCGGTCGTCACGACGCGGACGGTCATCGCGGTCACGGTTGAAGCCACCGCCGGACGGACGGTCATCGCGACGGAAACCGCCACGGTCATCGCGGTCACGGTTGAAGCCACCGCCGGACGGACGGTCATCGCGACGGAAACCGCCACGGTCATCGCGGTCGCGGTTGAAGCCACCGCCGGACGGACGGTCATCGCGACGGAAACCGCCGCCACCGCCACCGGACGGACGGTCGTCACGACGGAAGCCGCCGCCCGAGGGGCGGTCGTCACGACGCGGACGGTCATCGCGGTCGCGGTTGAAGCCACCGCCGGACGGGCGGTCGTCACGACGGAAGCCGCCGCCACCGCCACCGGACGGACGGTCGTCACGACGGAAGCCGCCGCCCGAGGGGCGGTCGTCACGACGCGGACGGTCATCACGGTCACGGTTGAAGCCACCACCGGACGGGCGGTCATCGCGACGGAAGCCGCCGCCACCGCCACCGGACGGACGGTCGTCACGACGGAAGCCGCCGCCCGAGGGGCGGTCGTCACGACGCGGACGGTCGTCACGGTCACGGTTGAAGCCACCACCGGAGGGGCGGTCGTCACGGCGCGGACGGTCATCACGGTCGTCGCGACGCGGACCTCGGTCGTTGGACCAGCCCCCACGAGACCGGGGCTCGTAGCCGCGGCCGTCGTCCGATCGACGCTCGGGACGGTCCTGGGGCTGGTTCGACATTGTGGTGACTCCTCTTGTTGCTTCAGCTCTACCGCGGATGGAGGCGACACCACTGCCCTCGCGCGGTTCGATGCCGGCCTCCTGGCCGAGCACCATCTCCATTGTCCGGCATCGACCGGGACCCCGCGCCTGGGCGAAAGTCCCCTGTCGTGCCGGGGTGCATACGTGCGTAAAAACAAAAAGGCCGCGGCCCCAGCGAATCGCTGGGGCCGCGGCCTTGAATAATTGTTCGGCGGCGTCCTACTCTCCCACAGGGTCCCCCCTGCAGTACCATCGGCGCTGTGAGGCTTAGCTTCCGGGTTCGGAATGTAACCGGGC
>NZ_JBVHHE010000077.1:0-15299 GCF_055561235.1 Kitasatospora sp. NPDC022856
CCCCTACAACACCCCCCCCACAACACCCCTCGCCCCCCCCCCCCCGCTCTTCCGATCGGGGGGGCGGTCCCCGCCCCGCCCGGCTGACAGAGGAACGGGGTGTGGGGGGGGGGGCCGCCCGCCCCCCCACCCCTCGTTCCACGTCTGCCTACTCCTGCTTCTTGCGCCGGCTGCCGAAGACGATCTCGTCCCAGCTCGGCACGGTGGCCCGGCGCCCGGGCCGGACACCGTCCGCCTCGGCCTGCCGGTCCGTGGTGCCCACCAGCCGCTCCCGGTGCGGGGCGACCGCACGCGGCATCAGGATGTCGGCGTACGCCGAGCCCGCGCCGACCGCCGGTGCGGCCGCGGCGGCGGGCTCCTCGGTCTCCTCGGCGACCTCGACGGGCGGCACCGGTTCGATCGGGGCGGGGCCGACCGCGAGGTCGCCCCGGAAGGCGGGGACCACGTCGAGCAGGCTGGTCAGCGAGTCACGGGACTCGGCGGTGGCCTCCCGGGACTCCCGCACCTCGCGGGAGGACATGATCCGGTCGGCCGAGGGCCGGTCGATCATCGGGCGGGGCGGCCGCTCCTGGGGGAGCCGCGCGATCCGCGGGATGAACGGGAAGACCGACTCCTCCTCGCGCTCGACGTTCTCGCCGATCAGCGCGCGGGCCTCGTCGTCGTTCGGCTGGACCAGGCGCCGCGGCGGGTCGTACGTCCAGGACGCGCTGCGGCCCTCGCCGTCGGCCCGGTAGTAGAGGATGACCTCCCACGTGCCGTCGTCGCGCCGCCAGGAGTCCCAGCGCTCGGTGTCCTTCTCGGCGCCGCGCAGCGCGAGCCGCTCGGCGACGGCCTCGCCCAACTGGGGGCCGGAGGACTCGCCGTGGCGGCGGATCGCGGTCTTGCGGGCCCGCTCGGCCATGAAGGCGCGCTCCGCGAGCACCGGCCCTTCGAAGCGGCGGACCCGGTCCACGGAGATGCCGGCCGCCTGCGCGACCTCCTCGGCGGAGGCACCGGCTCGTATCCGCGCCTGGATGTCCCTGGGGCGGAGGTGGCTCTCGACCTCGATCTCGATCTGGCCGAGGCGTGGACGGTCACCACGGATGGCGGCGCGCAGCCGCTCGTCGATGGGGAGGGTGTACTCCGTGCTGTCGGCGGCCTTGAGCACCAGCCGTGTGCCGTCGTTGCTGACGGCCACAACCCGCAGTTCGGGCACGGTTACCTCCCGGGTGGTGCCTGCCGACGTCACCTGCGTCGCTGCTCCCGTACTGAGTGTGGCCTGCCCGCTCGCGACTGGCCACAACCTTGCTGAGTTCCCCGGCGTGTCGGGCTTACGCCCGGTCACACCGCTGTGGCACGGTTGCCTTTTTGCCACGTCATCCGTCGACGTCGCGCCTGGGTGTCCCGGCCGTCCTCGCACGCGCAGTGACGCGACGATCCGGGACGGGCGTCGCCGTGCGTGCCTGTTCCGTGGCTCTTCGTCAATCTGCCGGTTGATAGGCAGTCGACAAGTCGACCCAAGGCTCAGGCTTTACGAACAGTACTCCATTCGTGGCATCCAAAGGGGCGGCTCGCCGCTCAAGTCTCCCGCGATTCACGGGAATCTCAAGAGCGCGCACCCCCAATGGCCGACGGCCGACCGATGCACGGTGATCATCTTCACATATATCCCCCGCACAGAACCGCATTTTCGACCCTTGTGTCCTTCTTTGGGCAAGATGGAGTGACTTGTTCGAAGACCAGTCGTACTGACCGAGGGATGTCGATGCCGGAGCAGAAGCCCGCCGAGGAGGGCGGCAAGGAAGGTCGCAGGCGAATTGACCTGAGTGTGGCTCAGGTCGCGGCGAGTGCGCTGGCCACCGTGGTGGGCGCCCTGCTCGCCTCCGAACTCGGCGTCTACGGAACCATTCTGGGCGCGGCCGTGGTCAGCGTCGGCGCGACCACCGGTGGTGCGGTGTTCCAGCACCTCTTCCGGCGCACCGGTGAGCAACTGCGCGGGGCGGTGGACCGCACCGGCCCGAGGCCGGTGGTGAACGGGCTGCGCCAAGTGCCGGATTCCGACACGCGGGCGCCGGTGATCTCCCCGGCGTGGAACGAACCCCGGGTGGTGCGGGCGCGCCGGCGCTGGACCTGGAAGTCGTACGGGGCGGTGTCCGCGTTGGTCTTCGTGTTGGCGATGATGCCGATACTCGCCTTCGAGCTGGCGACCGGGCAGCCGGTCTCGGCGACGGTGAAGGGGGAGTCGGGCAGCGGCACCTCACTGGGCGGCACGGTCGCCCCCAAGCCGGCCGACCCGCCGGCGGGCGATCACTCGGGCGGGCCGTCGGGCGGGCCGTCGCGGGGCACCGGCGGTGCTTCGCCCTCGCCGTCGGCCGGGAGTGGTGGTGCGGCCTCGGAGCCGGCGACCCCGGTCGGGAGCCCGAGTGCGGGGAGCGGCGGTACGGCCTCGCCCTCGGCGGGTCCGAGCGGGACGCCGTCCGGGTCGCCCTCCGCGGGTCCGTCCACCGGTCCGTCCGCCAGCCCGTCCGCCGGTCCGTCCGGAGGTCCGTCCGGCGGGTCGTCCGCGCCGACCGGGAGCGCGTCGAAGCCGGCCGGGTCGGCGACCCCGGCCCCGCCCGCCCCGAGCGGCGCGCCGACCGGGCCGGCCGCCGGCTGAGGGCGGTCAGGCGCCCAGGACCCGCCGCAGGTAGTCGTTGCCGAAGACCCGCCGCGGGTCGACCTCGTCGCGCAGCGCGGTGAAGTCGGCGAAGTGCGGGTAGACCTCGGCGAGGTAGCCGGCGTCGCGGGTGTGCAGCTTGCCCCAGTGCGGCCGGCCCCGGTGGGCGGTCATCAGCTTCTCCACCTCGGTGAAGTAGCCCTGCTCGGCGGTGCCCCGGTAGAGGTGGACGGCGATGTAGGCGGTGTCCCGGCCGCTCGCGGTGGAGAGCCAGAGGTCGTCGGCGGGGGCGAACCGGACCTCGACGGGGAAGCTGATCCGCCAGTCGGAGCGCTCGATCATGGCCTTGAGCTCGTGCAGCACCCCGGCCAGCTCCTCGCGCGGCACCGCGTACTCCATCTCGGTGAAGCGGACCTTGCGCGGGCTGGTGAACACCTTGTGGGCGGTGTCGGTGTAGCTGCGGTCCGACCAGGCGCGGCTGGCCAGCGAGGCGATGGTCGGGACGCTGCGGGGGAAGCGCCGGCCGACCCGGCAGGCGCCCTCCCAGACCGTGTTGGAGAGGAAGTCGTCCTCCAGCCAGCTCTTGAAGCGGGGCAGCGGGGCGGCCGGACCCTGGCTGCGGTTGTTGCGCTTGGTGGAGCAGCGGTCGGTGTGCGGGAACCAGTAGAACTCGAAGTGCTCGTTCACCGCGGTGAGGTCGTCGAGCCGGTCGAGCACCTCGTCGAAGCGCATCGGCTGCTCGTGGGCGGTGAGCAGGAAGGCCGGTTCGACGGCGAGGGTCACCGCGGTGATCACGCCGAGGGCGCCGAGGCCGAGCCGGGCGCCGTGGAAGAGCCGCGGGTCCTCGGTGGGCGAGCAGTGCCGGACGCTGCCGTCGGCGAGGACGATCTCCAGGGCGCGGATCTGGGCGGCGAGCGAGCCGGAGTCCCGGCCGGTGCCGTGGGTGCCGGTGCTGGTCGCGCCGGCCACCGTCTGCACCTCGATGTCACCCATGTTGGTGAGCGAGAGCCCGGCCGCGGCCAGCACGCGGTTGAGCCGGGCGAGCGGGAGGCCGGCCTCGACGGTGACGGTCCCGGCCTCGCGGTCGATGGCGCGGACGGCGGTCATCGCGTAGGGGCGGACCAGGACGCCGCCCTCGGCCGAGGCGATCGCGGTGAAGGAGTGGCCGGAGCCGACCGCCTTGACGCCCTGCCCCTGGTCCGCGGCCCGGGTGATCTCCTTGGCCAGTTCCTCCGCCGTGCCGGGCGTGACCACCTTGGCGGGGTGCGCGCTCTGGTTCCCGGCCCAGTTGGTCCAGCGGGTACGGGGTGCGGTACTGGCCTGGGGCATGCGGTGCCTCCTGCTCCGTGGCCGAACGGTGTCGGCGCGCTCCCGGGCGGTGGGGGCCGCCCGGGTGTCCCTACCCGCGGGTAGGACCCGCGAGTAGGCAGGAGAGTAGTCAGTTCACCGTTCGAGGTCTACGGTCTCGGCGGCCGGCTGCCCGGCTGAGGCGGCGGCCAGGCCCGTTCCGAGGCGCCGCAGGCCGACCAGGGCGGTCAGTACGCCGAACACCCCGGCGGTCACCGGCACCCAGTATCCGGCGGCGGCGCCGGAGGCGTCCACCACCCAGCCGCCGGCCGAGGAGCCGAGGGCGACGCCGAGGGCGAGCCCGGTGGTGGTCCAGGTCATGCCCTCGGTGAGCTGGGAGGCCGGGACGAGCCGTTCGACCAGGGCCATCGCGGTGATCAGGGTGGGGGAGATGGCGATGCCGGCGACCAGCAGGGCGGCGCCGACCGCGATCAGTCCGCCCACGCCCCGCACGGACTCGGCGGCCAGCAGCAGCGGCACCATGCTGACGGCCATGAACAGGACGCCGCCGAAGAACCGGGCGGCCATCGAGCCCTTGAGCCGGAGGGTGCCGAACACCACGCCGGCCAGGCAGGAGCCGAACGCCCACAGGGCCAGGATCACGCTGGCGACGGACTTGTGGCCCTGGGCCTCGGAGAAGGCGACGGTGACGACCTCGACCGAGCCGAAGATCGCCCCGGTCGCGACGAAGGTCAGGATCAGCACCTGGAGGCCGCGGTTGCGGATCACCGAGCTGCCGGCGTGCCGGGCGGCCGGGTGGACCGGGGGCTCGGTGGAGCGCTGCCCGGCGAACAGCACCACGCCGACCATGAGGAAGAGCCCGGCGAGCAGGACCCCGGCCTCCGGGAAGACGGCGGTGGCCAGGCCGATCGAGAGGATCGGGCCGACGATGAAACAGATCTCGTCGACCACGGCCTCGAAGGAGTACGCGGTGTGCAGCTTGGGCGCGTCGTCCCGGTAGAGGTGGGCCCAGCGGGCGCGGACCATCGCGCCGGTGCTCGGCATCACGCCCATCCCCGCGGCGAAGAGGAACAGCGTCCAGTCCGGTGCCTCCAGCCGGGCGCAGAGCAGCAGGCCGACGGCGGCCAGCACGGTGACCGCGGTGGCCGGCAGGACGATCCGGCGCTGTCCGTGGCGGTCCACCAGCCGGGAGACCTGCGGCCCGAGCACGGCCGCGGACACCGCCAGCGTCGCCGAGACCAGGCCCGCCACCCCGTAGGAGCCTCTCAGCTGGGAGAGCATGGTCACGATGCCGATGCCGGTCATCGAGATCGGGAGCCGGGAGACGAAGCCGGTGGTGGAAAAGGCCAGAGTGCCGGGGGCGGCGAATATCTGGCGGTAGCTGGACAGCACGGGAGCTCCGCAGGAGTAAGGAACGAGGCTGGACTACACAGCTTACGTACCTTGGCAAACCGTATTTTCCGGACACCGGTGCGATCCCGGCGTCGCGGTCCGGCCCCTCAATGGCAGGATCGGTCCCATGTCCGACGTGCGCAATCCCTCACCCACCGGGGCCGCTCCCTACGACGCCCTGCTCCTGCTCTCCTTCGGCGGGCCCGAGGCCCCCGAGGACGTCGTCCCCTTCCTGGAGAACGTCACCAGGGGACGCGGCATCCCCAAGGAGCGGCTCAAGGAGGTGGGCAAGCACTACTTCATGTTCGGCGGCGTGAGCCCGATCAACGAGCAGAACCGCGAGCTGCTCGCCGCGCTGCGCAAGGACTTCGCCGAGCACGGGCTGGACCTCCCGGTCTACTGGGGCAACCGCAACTGGGCGCCCCACCTGACCGACACCCTGCGCGAGCTCGCCGCCGACGGGCACCGCCGTGTCGCCGTCCTCGCCACCAGCGCCTACGCCGGCTACTCCGGCTGCCGCCAGTACCGGGAGAACCTCGCCGACGCGCTGGCCCGGCTCGCCGAGGAGGGGCTGTCCGGACTCCGGGTCGACAAGCTCCGGCACTTCTACAACCACCCCGGCTTCGTCGAGCCGATGATCGACGCCACGCTGGCCGCGCTGGCGCGGCTGCCCGAGGCGGTGCGGGCCGGTGCCCGGCTGGCGTTCACCACGCACTCCGTCCCCGACACCATGGCGCAGACCTCCGGCGCGCCGGACGACCCGGCCCGGGGCCGGCCGGGCGGCGCGTACGTCGCCCAGCACCTGGACGTCGCCGGGCTGATCGCGGCGGCCGTCGCCGAGCGGACCGGGGTCGCCGACCGCCCCTGGGAGCTGGTCTTCCAGAGCCGCAGCGGCGCCCCGCAGACCCCGTGGCTGGAGCCCGACATCTGCGACCACCTGGAGGCGCAGCACGCGCAGGGCGCGCCCGCCGTCGTGATGGTCCCGATCGGCTTCGTCTCCGACCACATGGAGGTCAAGTACGACCTGGACACCGAGGCGGTGGCGAAGGCCGCCGAGCTCGGCCTGCCCGTCGCCCGGGCGGCCACCGTCGGTGCCGACCCCCGGTTCACCGCCGCCGTGCGGGAACTGGTCCTGGAGCGGGCCGCCGCCGAACGCGGCGCGCCCGTGACCCGCTGCGCCCTCGGCGCGCTCGGCCCCAGCCACGACGTGTGCGCGGTGGCCTGCTGCCCGAACCCGCGCGCCCCCCGCCCGGCCGCCGCCGAGCGCTGACCCCGCACCGAGGAGACCCCGTGCCCAGCCCCGGACCCGCCGCCCCGCCCGCCGCCCTGCTGGACGAACTGCTCGACGTCGCCCTGGACGCCGCCCGCCGGGCTGGCGCCCTGCTGCGCGACAGCCGGCCCGCCGACCTGGGGGTCGCGGGCACCAAGAGCAGCCCGGTCGACGTGGTGACCGAGATGGACCTCGCCTCCGAGAAGCTCCTCCTGGAGCTGATCGCCGCCCGCCGCCCGGACGACGGCTACCTCGGCGAGGAGGGGTCCGAGCGGCCCGGCACCAGCGGGGTCCGGTGGGTCGTCGACCCGCTCGACGGCACCGTCAACTACCTCTACGGGCTGCCCTCCTGGGCCGTCAGCGTGGCCGCCGAGCTGGACGGCCGGGCGGTCGTCGGCGTGGTCCACGCCCCCGCGCGCGGGGAGCTCTTCGAGGCGGTGCTGGGCCGGGGCGCCCGGCTGGACGGCCGGCCGGTGTCGGCCCGCCCGGCCCCGCCGTGGGGGCAGGCGCTGATCGGCACCGGCTTCAACTACGTGCAGGCGGTGCGCGTCCGGCAGGCCGAGGTGCTGCTCGCGCTGATGCCGGAAGTCCGTGACATCCGGCGCGGCGGCGCCGCCGCCGTGGACCTGTGCGACGTCGCGGCCGGGCGCCTGGACGGCTACTACGAGCGCGGACTGGCCCCCTGGGACCGCGCGGCCGGCTGTCTGATCGCCACCGAGGCCGGCGCCCTGGTCGGCGGCCGCCCCGGCGAGGGGCCGGACGGCGAGCTGACCGTCGCGGCCGCGCCCGGGGTCTACGAGCCGCTCCAGGAGCGGCTGGCGCGGCTGCGCGCCTGGGCCGACTGACCCGCCCCGGCCGGGGGGCCGGGTTCCGCGGTGGTGCGGAACCCGGCCCCCCGGCCGGTGTCCGGGCAGCGAAGAGCCCTGGCATACGGGGAATGCCAGGGCTTGAGGTTTCGCACGGCCCCCACAGGGCCGCTGGTGCCGGAGTCCGGCGTCGGGTCGGCAGGTCGGTCAGGCAGCGCTGCGGTGGCGCTCCAGCACCGTGTCGACGCCGTGTTCGGCGGCGAGTCGGCGGAGGTCGTCCAGCTCGGACTGCTCCACCTCGGCGAGGAACTCGTCCCCGGCCTCGATCGCGCGGTGCAGGTCCTGCTCGGCGTTGGCTATGCGCTGCAGGATTCCGGCGGTGAAGGCGTCCATACGGGCCCCCTTACTGTGTCGGACGTGCACGTTCGTGCGTCCCCCGCCCCAGGATCGTGGTAGCCAGCGGAAGCGTCCGATCCGGTAGGTCGTGATCTCCGGTCGGGCGCGGAGACGGCCCTCGGCCGCTCCCGGTGACGCCCCAGCCCCAGGGCCGGCGCGGATGAACGCACGGCGGGTGGGTGCGATCGGCCGTCAGCCGGATCGCGGGTGTGCAGCTGTCCTCCCCAGCCCCTGGTCGGGGAAACCTCCCCGGGCGAGAAAGTTGCCCGTGTCACAGTCCAAGCGGAGTGTTCCCGGCACGAATCGGGACGGAGGCCGTCGTCGCGGCGGCGGTCGCGCCCCCGGGCGCTCCTGCCTCCGGGGCAGCTTATCGCTGCTTTACCGCACGACCAGGCAGGATGGAGGCACCGTCGGAGCCGCGCGTCCGCTTCCGGGGCCGGCCTGGAGAAGGGACAACGACCGTGCGGGTTCTCGTCGTCGAGGACGAGCAGCTGCTCGCCGAGGCCGTCGCCACCGGCTTGCGCCGCGAGGCGATGGCCGTCGACGTGGTGTACGACGGGGAGGCCGCGCTCCAGCGCATCGCGGTCAACGACTACGACGTGGTGGTGCTCGACCGGGACCTGCCACTGGTCCACGGCGACGACGTCTGCCGCAGCGTGGTCGACCAGGGCCTGGCCACCCGGGTGATCATGCTGACCGCCTCCGGCGACATCAGCGACCGGGTCGAGGGTCTGGAGATCGGTGCGGACGACTACCTCCCCAAGCCCTTCGCCTTCAGTGAACTCGTCGCCCGCGTAAGGGCGCTGGGCCGCCGCGCGACCGTCCCGCTGCCGCCGGTGCTGGAGCGCGCCGGCATCTCCGTCGACCCCGGCCGCCGCGAGGTGATCCGCGACGGGCGGCCCGTCCAGCTCGCTCCCAAGGAGTTCGCCGTCCTGGAGGTGCTGATGCGGGCCGGCGGCGCCGTGGTCTCCGCCGAGCAGCTCCTGGAGAAGGCCTGGGACGAGCACACCGACCCGTTCACCAACGTCGTGCGCGTCACCGTGATGACGCTGCGCCGCAAGCTCGGCGACCCGCCGGTGATCGTCACCGTGCCGGGCTCCGGCTACCGGATCTGACCGGCTCCGGCCGGACACCCGCGGGCCCCACCCCCACCACGCGACCGCCCCGGCGGACGCCCCGAGAGGACGATCATGACCACCCCGCCCCCGGCCGGCGGGCCCTCCGGCGCGCCCGCCGGCGGCCCGCGCGCCGTACCGCCCGGGCCCGTGCCGCCGAAGCCCGCGCACGCACCGCGGGCGCCCCTGCTCCACCACGCGTCGCGCGACACCTACGTGCCCGGCGACGGGATGCTCGCCTGGCTGCCGTTCCGCCCGACCATCCGGATCCGCCTCACCCTGCTCTACGGCGGCATGTTCCTGATGGCCGGCGTCGTCCTGCTGCTGCTGATGTACTTCTTCGTCCGGCAGGCCCTGCACGACGTCCAGCCGCCGCCCTTCCTGTTCGGCAAGGACATCACCGTCAACGGCGTGCCGATGAGCAGCGAGCAGTTCAACCAGTACCTCGCCAGCCGGCACGAGGTCGCCTCCAACGCGGCCCTCAACACGCTGCTGCGCAAGGCCCTCACGGTGCTGGTCTGCCTCGCCGTGATCGCCTTCGCCGCCGGCTACGCGATGGCCGGCCGGGTGCTGCGCCCGCTCGGGCGGATCACCCGCACCGCGCGCGAGGTGGCCTCGTCCGACCTGCACCGGCGGATCGAGCTCGACGGGCCGGACGACGAGCTCAAGGAGCTCGCCGACACCTTCGACGACATGCTCGACCGGCTGGACCGCTCCTTCGACTCCCAGCGCCGCTTCGTCGCCAACGCCTCGCACGAGCTGCGCACCCCGCTGGCGATCAACCGGACCCTGCTGGAGGTCCAGCTCTCCGACCCGGCCGCCTCGGCCGACCTCCAGCAGCTCGGCAAGACCCTGCTGGCCACCAACGAGCGCAGCGAGCAACTGGTGGAGGGCCTGCTGCTGCTCGCCCGCAGCGACAACGAGCTCACCGACCGCCGGCCGGTGGAGCTCTCCGAGGTCGCCACCCGCGCCCTGGTGCAGACCCGCGCCGAGGCCGACCGGCGCGAGGTCGAGCTGCGCGCCACCCTGAACCCGGCCGTGGTCTCCGGCAACGGCGTGCTGCTGGAGCGGATCGCGCTCAACCTGCTGCAGAACGCCGTGCGCTACAACTCCGCCGACGGCTGGGTCGAGATCGCCACCGCCGAGGTGCCCGGCGGCGGCGAGCTGGTGGTGTCCAACACCGGCCCGGTGGTCCCCGGCTACGAGCTGGAGCACATCTTCGAGCCGTTCCGCCGGGTCAAGGGCGCCGACCGCACCCGCAGCGACAAGGGTGTCGGACTCGGCCTGTCCATCGTCCGCTCGGTGGTCCGGGCGCACGGAGGCACCATCGAGGCCACCCCGCGCTCCGGTGGCGGCCTGACCATGCGGGTCCGGATCCCGGCGGCCTGAGCACCCCCACAGGCCCGTCTCGCCCCCGCTGCGCCGCCCGTCCCACCCGCGCTCCGTGCGCTGACCGATCCCGCCGCCCCCGGCAGGCCCGTCAAGACGACATAAGGCCTGGCGGGGGCGGCTTGTCATTTCCGGTCCGAGCAACTTACGGTGTCGTAACCTACGCAACCGTAAGTGCGTCCCGACTTCGGTGTCCCCGACGTGCCCGCCCAACGCGCCCGTCCCGCGCGTGCCCGTCCCCCTGGAGCAACACACGTGACCATCGCCCCCGTGCAGCGCACCGCCCCGACCGGTTCCAGCGCCTGGACCGATGCGCGGCTGATCATGGCCCTCGAAGAGGTGGTGGAGACCGAGCTCAACCGCCACCTGAAGGTCGCCAAGGACTGGATGCCCCACGAGTTCGTCCCGTGGAGCCAGGGCCGCGACTTCGACGGTGTGCTGGGCGGGGAGCCCTGGTCGCTGGAGCAGTCGCAGGTGACCCCGCTCGGCCGGGTGGCGCTGGTGGTCAACCTGCTGACCGAGGACAACCTCCCCAGCTACCACCACGAGATCGCCACCATGTTCGGCCGCGAGGGTGCCTGGGGCACCTGGGTGCACCGCTGGACGGCCGAGGAGGGCCGGCACGGCATAGCCATCCGCGACTACCTGCTCGCCACCCGGGCCGTGGACCCGAACGAGCTCGAGCGGGCCCGGATGAGCCACATGTCGGAGGGCTTCGAGTCCGACAACTCGCACAGCATGCTGCACTCGGTCGCCTACGTGGCCTTCCAGGAGCTGGCCACCCGGATCTCGCACCGCAACACCGGCCACTCCGCCGGCGACCCGCTCTGCGACCAGCTGCTCGCGAAGATCGCCAACGACGAGAACCTGCACATGGTCTTCTACCGAAACCTGCTGAAGGCCGCCCTGGAGATCGCCCCCGACCAGGCCATGCGCGCGATCGCCGACGTGGTCACCGACTTCCGGATGCCCGGCCACGGCATCCCCGGCTTCGAGCGGGCCGCCGCCCAGATCGCCATCGGCGGCGTCTACAACCTGCGCATCCACCACGACGACGTGCTGCAGCCGGTGCTGCGCCACCTCAAGGTGATGGAGGTCGGCGGCCTCGGTCCGGTCGGTCTGCGGGCCCAGGACGAGCTCGGCGTCTTCCTCGGGGGGCTGGACGCGCAGGCGACCAAGTTCGACGAGCGGCAGGCCGCCCTGCTGGCCCGCCGGGCCGCCCGCAAGGCCGCCCAGTAGCAGCCGGACACGAACCGCAGGACGCGCCGGGCCGTGGACCCGGCCGTTCCTGTTGGGTGGATTTTCCGTGGTTTGCCCCGGAAGATTCGGAACGTGAGCAAGGTCACACCGTGTCGCTCCACGGGGTGGGTCGGTCTCGGAGCGTGATCATGGTCGAGGCCACTCCGGTTGCGTTCCGTGACCGGGTTCGGGGTCGATGCGGTCCGGGCGGATCGGCCGAGAGCCCTGGTGGGCAAGGGAACGATCGAGTGGTCGCAAGGCCTCTGATGACTGAGCGTGTCCGGTGGGCGGGCCCGCCCGCCGGTCGGGGATGGCCCAGCGTGAGGCCTCCCGCGCCCGATCGGATCACTCCAACGGACCCCTGGCTGAGTGTCGATTGAGTAACAGGGCTTGAAGTAAGGCAAAATCTCCGCCTCGGGTCGGGCACAAGACCGGCCCCCCATGCGTTACGTGCGCTGGAGATACCGCACACACCGCACAACCCGGAGGGGGAGAGCGAAAACATGGCAACTGACTACGACACCCCACGCAAGACCGATGACGACCTCAACGAGGACAGCATCGAGGAACTCAAGGCCCGGCGGAACGAGAAGAGCACCAGCTCGGTCGACGTCGACGAGTTCGAAGCGGCGGAGGGCCTTGAGCTCCCCGGCGCGGACCTCTCGAACGAGGAGCTCTCGGTCCGGGTGCTGCCGCGCCAGGCCGACGAGTTCACCTGCATGAGCTGCTTCCTGGTCCACCACCGCAGCCAGCTGTACAGCGAGAAGAACGGCAACCCGATCTGCCGGGACTGCGGCGCCTGAGTATCAGGGCGGCCATGGGCCCGGGCTCGCGGAACCTCGTGAGACCGGCACACCGCCCCTTCCGGCCCCGGGCAGCGGGGCCGGACGGCAGTACCGGCGACGGCCGTCGAGGCGGGCGTACCGGCAGTACCGCGCCGATTCGTACCGGCGCGGTACCGCGCACTGCGCGGCGTGGCAGCAGCTCGTGCAGTACGGAGACATCTGGGACGGTCCCGCATCGCGGAACCGTCCCTCTCCGTTCTCCGGGCCGGATCCGGCCCGGAGAACGGAGCCGGGTCAGGCGCGGGCGCCGCGCCGGGCCTCGTCCAGCGCCTCGGCCAGCTTCATCGGCGAGCGCGTCGACAGGTAGAGGTACGGGGTCGGGTCGGCCGGGTCGCTGACCTCGACGCGCAGGGCGGTCGGGACGTAGCTGCGCAGCAGCATGAAAGCGCGCGGGTCCGACTTCGGGCCGCGCCAGGCCATCGCCTCGGCGGGGCTGAGCGGGTGCGCGGCGCCGAGCGCGTCGACCGGGATCCGGGCCTGGCCGGCCACCAGGGAACCCTGCACCACCCGGATCCGGGCGGAGCCGTAACTGCTGATCGCGGCGGCGCCGGCGGCGATCCCGACCACCAGCCCGACCAGCGCGCCCACCGCGCTGAGACGCAGCAGGATCAATGCGAGCGTGAGCCCGATCGCGACCGGGAGCAACCACCAGGAGCGCGGCACGGTGAGGCGTTCGTCGTACATGCCCCCATTGTGGTCGCCGTTACGGCCGACGGCGGACGGCACCCCCGGGCCCGGACCGGCTACCGGTCGGTAGGGTTGGGAACCGTGACCGGTTCCGTAGCCCCAGCCTCCCCGTCCGAGCGGCCGGCGCCGCCCCTGCCGCTCTCGCCCACCACGCCCCCGCCGGGCGCCGTCCTGCCCCCGCGCGCCCCCGAGGCCCCGGCCCCGGGCAGCCGGCTCGGCTCGCACTACGAGCACTGCTTCGGCTGCGGTCCGGAGCACCCGGGCGGGCTGCGGATCGACGCGGTGGCGGGCCAGGGCCTCGACGTCACCGCCGAGTTCGCCGTGCGCTCCGCCCACCAGGGCGGCCCCGGCCTGGCCCACGGCGGGCTGCTGACCACCGCGATGGACGAGACGCTCGGCACGCTGAACTGGCTGCTGCACGCCCCGGCCGTCACCGGTCGGCTGGAGACCGACTTCGTCCGCCCGGTGCCGGTCGACTCCGTGCTGCACCTGCGCGCCTGGATCACCGGCGTGCACGGCCGGAAGATCTACAGCGCCGGCGAGGCGCGGATCGGCGGGCCCGACGGCCCGGTCGCGCTCCGCGCCCAGGCACTCTTCATCCAGGTGAAGCTGGAACACTTCACCAAGCACGGTCGTCCCGAGGACATCGAGAAGGTCCTCGACGACCCTGATCTGATGAAGCGCGCCCGAGCCTTTGAGGTGAACCCTTGAGCAGCACCCCCCGTCCGCCGGTAGACGTCCTGATCAGGCGAATCGACACCGAGCTGCCGCTGCCCGCGTACGCGCAGCCCGGTGACGCGGGCGCCGATCTGCGGACCGCCGTCGACGCCGAACTGGCCCCCGGTGAGCGGATCGTCCTGCCCACCGGCATCGCCGTCGCGCTGCCGGACGGCTACGCGGCGTTCGTCCACCCGCGCTCCGGGCTCGCAGCTCGTTGCGGAGTTGCTCTGGTGAACGCCCCAGGGACGGTCGATGCCGGGTACCGTGGAGAGATCAAGGTGATCGTCGTCAACTTGGACCCGCGCGAAGCCGTCAGCTTCCGCCGAGGGGACCGGATCGCCCAGCTGGTGATCCAGCAGGTCGAGAAGGCCCGCTTCCACGAGGTGGCCGAACTGCCCGGGTCGGCACGAGCCGAGGGCGGGTTCGGGTCGACCGGCGGCCACGCCGCGGTCTAGGCTGCCCGCGGCCTCGCAGGAAGCCGAGCAGGTATTCGCATCGGTCTTGGACCGGGAAGGACAGTGACCGTGTTCCGTCGTCGCCAGAAGAGCGAGGACGCTGTCGAGCAGCTCGCCGACGACGCCATCAGCGCCGACGAGCCGGCCGATGACGTCGAAGGTTCCGCCGAGAGCGAGAACGTGACCGAACTGGACCCGGCGGAGCGGGTCGGCCTGCCGCCGGCTCCGCGTCCGGACGGTCCGTGGGACCACTCCGAGCTGGAGCAGCCGGAGGAAGGCCGGGTCGACCTCGGAGGCCTGCTGGTCCCCGGTGTCGAGGGCATGGAACTGCGCGTCGAGGTGGCCGGGGACGCGATCGTGGCCGCGACGCTGGTCCTCGGCAACAGCGCCATCCAGCTCCAGGCCTTCGCGGCTCCCAAGTCCGAGGGCATCTGGGGCGAGGTCCGTGAGGAGATCGCCAACGGCATCACCTCGCAGGGCGGCCTCATCGAGGAGGAGGAGGGCCCGCTCGGCTGGCACCTCCGGGCCCAGGTCCCCGTGCAGCTGCCGGACGGCACGCAGGGTGTCCAGCTGGTGCGCTTCGTCGGCTGCGACGGGCCCCGCTGGTTCCTGCGCGGTGTGATCTCGGGCCAGGCCGCGGTGCAGCCGGAGATGGCCGGGATCCTGGAGCAGGTCTTCCAGCAGACCGTCGTCGTCCGTGGCGAGACCCCGATGGCGCCGCGCGACCCGATCGTGCTGAAGCTTCCCGAGGACGCGCAGATGGTGGCCGACGGTGGCGGGGCAGCCGCCGCTGCCGGAGAGAGCGACAGCAACCGCTTCGGCGGCGCCGCGCTCGACCCGTTCGCCCGCGGCCCGGAGATCACCGAGGTCCGCTGAGCAGGCGCTGAGCCGGCGCCGAGCCGGCCGACCGCTCTTCGATCGCCCCCGCCCGGATGCCCGGACGGGGGCGATTTGCATGTGGCGGGCCGGTCCCCGTACAGTTCCGGAGTCGCACCGAGAGGGGCGACGGAATGCGAATCCGATGAATGAAACTCCGGAAAAC
>NZ_JBVHHE010000078.1:0-15043 GCF_055561235.1 Kitasatospora sp. NPDC022856
CCCACGGGTTGAAGGTGTAGACGGTGGTGTTGCCCTTGCCGTCGGTCAGACGGGTGCGGTTGCCGGCGGCGTCGTAGCCGAAGGTGGTGGTGATGTTCTGGCCGGCGGCGACCGGCTCGGTGAGCGTGGTCGGGCGGCCGAGCACGTCGTAGGCGGAGGCCGACGAGCACTACGGCGGACCCGGCGCGCTGACCGGACCCGGCCGAGGGGTCGGTGCGGGGTGCCGGGCCGGTGCCACGGCGGGCAGCCGGGTCAGTTCTGGCCGCGCGGAGCCGACTTGACGGCCGAGCAGGGCGTGCTGCGATAGTGGCCGGGTGCGCGTCGGCCTCCTCGGACCTTTGGTGCTGGACACCGGCAACGGCCCGGTCCCGGTGGGCGGCCCGCGGCTGCGGGCGCTGCTGGTCCGGCTGGCGCTGGACGCCGGGCGCGCCGTCCGCCCGGCGGTCCTGGCCGAGGCCCTGTGGGCCGGGACTCCCCCGGCCGACCCGGCGAACGCCCTTCAGTCGCTGGCCTCCCGGTTGCGACGTGTCCTCGGCGACCCCGGGCTGTTGACCCTCGAACCGGCCGGCTACCGGCTGGCCGTCGCGGCGGAGGCCGTGGACACCGTCCGGTTCGCCCGGCTCTCCCGCACCGGGGGGCGCCTGCTGGCCGGGGGCCGGCCCGCCGAGGCCGCCACCGCCCTGCGGGAAGCGATGGGTCTCTGGCAGGGCCCGGCCCTGGCCGACGTGCGCGAGGCACCGTTCGCCGGTGCCGAGGCCGAGCGGCTCGAACGGGCCCGGCTGGCCGCCCTGGAGGACCGGATCGAGGCCGATCTCGTGCTCGGCACCGGGCCCGGCCTGGTCGCCGAGCTGGAGTCGCTGACGGCGGACCACCCGCTGCGCGAACGGCTGCACGCCCAGCTGATCCGCGCCCTCGCCGCCGACGGCCGGGGCGCCGAGGCACTGGCCGCCCACCAACGGCTGCGCGGCCGGCTGGCCGAGGCCTTCGGCAGCGACCCCGGACCGGACGTGGAGGCCGCCTACCTCGCCGTACTGCGGGGCGAGGTGGGCCGCTCGCGGCCCGACCCGACCCGGACCGACCCGACCCGGACCGACCCGACCCGGACCGACCCGACGCGGACCGACCGCCCAGGGACCGACCAGGCGCCGGCGCGGGGCAACCTGGACGCGCCGCTGACCAGCTTCGTCGGCCGCCGGGAGGACGTCCGCCGGGTGGTCGGACTGCTCGACCGGGCCCGGCTGGTCACCCTGGTCGGGCCCGGCGGGTCCGGCAAGACCCGGCTCGCCGTCACCGCCGGGCGGCAGCTCACCCCGGCGGGCGGCGTCTGGCTGGTCGCCCTGGCCCCGGTCGGGGCGCAGGACGTGGCCCGGGCGGTCCTCGACGTCCTGCGGCTGCGCGAGGCCGGTCCGCTCCGGCGCACCCCGGCGGCGGACCGCCCGGCCCCGGCCCCCGGCTCCGGCGACGCCGGGCAGATCCTCGACCACCTGGTCGAAGTGCTGGCGGACGAAGAGACGGTGCTGCTGCTGGACAACTGCGAGCACGTGCTGGAGGCCGCAGCGAGGCTCGCCGAGGCCCTGCTCGGCCGGTGCCCACGGCTGCGGATCCTCGCCACCGGCCGGGAGGCCCTGCGGATCGGCGGCGAGACCCTGCACCCCGTCCTCCCGCTCGAACTGCCCCCGCCGGGCGCGCCGGCCGGACAGGCCGGCACCTGCGCCGCGGTCCGGCTCTTCCGGGACCGGGCCGCCGCGGTCCTGCCCGGCTTCACCCCGGACGCCCGCTCCCTGGCCGCGGCGGTCGAGATCTGCCGACGTCTGGACGGCCTGCCGCTGGCGATCGAACTGGCCGCGGCACGCCTGGGCACGCTGCCGATCGAGGTGGTGACGGCCCGGCTGGACGACAGGTTCCGGCTGCTCACCGGAGGCAGCCGCACCGCGCTGCCCCGCCACCGGACCCTGCGGGCCGTGGTGGCCTGGAGCTGGGACCTACTGGACGCCGACGAGCGGGCGCTCCTCGAACGGCTGGCGGTGGTGCCCGGCAGCTTCACGGAGGACGCGGCGCAGGCGGTCGGCGGGCTCGGCCGCCAGGACGACGGCGACCCCGGCACCCACGGCGACGACCTCGCCGACACCGCCGACCGGACCGACGACGTCCGGGAGTTGCTCGCGGCCCTGGTCGACAAGTCCCTGCTGCATCCCGTCCGGACCGCCGAGCCGGGCGAGCCGCGCTACGGGATGCTGGAGACCGTCAGGGAGTACGGCGTGGAGCAACTCGCCCACCGCGCGGAGGCCGACGCCGCCCGCCGGCGCTACCTCGCCTTCCTGCTCGACCTGGCCGAGTCCGCGGAGCCCCGGCTGCGCACCCGCGACCAACTGCGCTGGCTGGCCAGGCTGTCCGCCGAACGCGACAATCTGCTGGCTGCGGTCCGCTGGGCGATCGACGCCGGGGACGCCGCCACGGCCGTCCGCTTCGGGGCCGCGCTCGGCTGGTTCTGGTCCCTGCGGGGCAACCCCCCGGAGTCGCTGGACCTGCTCGGCCGGGTGCTGGAGGTGCCCGGGCCGGTCGATCCGGCGGCCCGCAGGCTGGTACGCGTGGCCCACGCGCTCGGTGTCGCGGAGGTCGGTGCACCGCACGAGGCCGAGGCCGCCCTCGGGCGGATCCGGCAGGCCGTCGAGGGCGTCGGCCCCGGCGCCCACCCCCTGCTGGAGCTGGCCCGGCTGGCCACCGCCGTGACCGCGCCCGGGGCCCGCACGGACACCGGCGGCGCGGACACGCCGGACACCCCGGACAGCACGACCGGCCCGGACGGCACGACCGGCCCGGACGGCGGGGGGCGGGATCCCTGGAGCCGGTCCTTCGCCCTGACGGTCCGCGGCAGGCGTGCCCTGCACGCCGGGGACACCCCCCGCGCGACCGCGCTGCTCACCCGCGCGCTGGCCGGCTTCGAGGAGCTCGGCGAGCGCTGGGGCCTGGCGAGCACGCTGAGCGCCCTCGGCTCGCTCCGGCGACGGTCCGGCGACACGGCCGCCGCGCTGGCGCTGAACGCACGGGCCACCCGGTACTTCCGGGAGCTCGGCATGCGGGAGTACACCGTCGAGAACGACGTGGAGGCCGCCCTGACCCGCGCCCGGGCCGGGGACGTCGCGGGCGGGCGGCGGCAGTTGGAGAGCCTGCGCGACCAGGTGGCACCCACCGGGTCGGCGGAACTGTGGGCCCTGGTGCACCTGGGCCTGGCCCGCCTGGAGTGGCAGGCCGGACGGCCCGGGCGGGCCCGGGCGCACGCACGGGCCGCACCGGCCGGACCGGCTTGCGAGCAGGCGCCCCCGGCGCACCTGACCGCCCTGCTGCGGGCCGTACTCGCCCAGGCGGACGCGGCCGACGGACTCCCCGACGAGGCGGTGCGCCGGCTCGACCACCCGGCGGTGCACCTGGTGCTGAGCTGGGACACCCCGGTCGCGGCAGGGCTCGCCGTGGTGGCCGCCGACATCGAACTCGCCCGCGCCCGGCCGGCCGGCGCCGCCCGGCTGCTCGGCGCGGCCACAGCCCTGCGCGGCACGGACGAGCCCGGTGACGAGGACGTGCGCAGGATCGCCCGGCGGGCCGCCGCCGCCCTGGGGGCCGCCGGATTCGCCGCGGCGCACGCCGAGGGCGCGGCGATGTCGCGGTGCCGGGCCCGGGGCCTGGTCTCCGCCCTCGTCACCGCGCCCGGCTCCGCACCGGGCCGCCCCGGTCAGCCGGCCTGAGCCGGGACGGGCAACGGCGTGGCCCCTTCGGCCGGGCGCCCGCCGGCCGCGCCCAGGCCGGCGACGATCCCGCCGGCCGGGCCTCCGGCGACCGGGGCCGTGCCGGCCGGCACGGGCGTGCCGAACATGGCACAGACCACCGCGAGGTGCAGGGCCCGGTCGGCCTCGACGAGCCCCCGGTCGGCCTCGAACTCGTAGAGCAGCTCCGTCGGCACGAGCACGGTGGCGGTGCGGCTGCCGGTGCCGTCCGTGATGGTGCTGCTGGAGTAGCCGGTGATCCCGCCGTCGTGCGCCCAGACGGTGCCGCAGGGGGTGGCGCCGGTCTCGATGCCGAGGCCGGCGCCGGGCCCGTCCACCGGGTTCTCCGGGTCCATCGGGACGGTGGTGCGCATCTCGGCGAGCTGGGCCGGGGGCAGCAGCCGGCCGGACATCAGCGCGCTGTGGAAGCGGGCCCAGTCCTGCGCGGTGGAGACCACCGCCCCGGCCGCCCCGCCCCAGCTCGGGTCATGGGCGGAGACGTCCACGTGACCGTCGTGGCGCGGTCCGGCGACGTCCCTGAACGCGGCCGGCACGCCCGGCGGCATGTGGGCGGGGTCCGGTTCGTAGCCGTGGGCGTGCCGGCCGAGCCAGGCCGGGCCGGTGGCGAGATAGGTGTGACGCAGGCCCAGCGGCCGGGCGATCCGGTCCCGGACCAGGTCGGCCGGGCTCTGCCCGGTGACCTGTTCGAGCACGGCGCCGACGGCGGCGTAGCCGGTGTTGCTGTACGACCACCGCGCGCCGGGCGCGAACAGCGGCTCGTGCCGCACCCCGACGGCGAGCAGGTCCGCCGAGGTCCACCGCCGCGGGTCCCTGCCCAGGATCGACGGCAGGAGCGCGCCGTCCTCGGTGTAGTCGAACAGGCCGCTGGTGTGGTTCAGCAGCATCCGCAGCGTGATCGCCCCGCCGTCCGGCACCCGGCCCGGCAGCCACCGCTGCACCGGGTCGTCCAGGGTGAGCCTGCCCTCGGCGGCCAGTTGGAGTACCAGCGTGGCCATCATGGTCTTCGTGTTGGAGCCCATCCGGAACTCGTCCCCGGCGTCGAGCCGGTGGTCCCGCGCCGCCCACCAGGCCTGCTCGACGATCTCGACCGGCCGGCCGCGGCCGTCGTCCACCCGCACGATCACGCCCGGCGCCCCGGCCGCCACCAGGGTCCGCGCCAGCTGCGAGAGCCGGGCCCGTAGTGCGCCGTCGCCCTCGACCGTGTCCGGTCCGGACCGTACGGCGGAGGGGGCGGATGCCGCGACCGCGGAGCCCACCGTCCCCGGCGCCAGACACGAAGCGGCCACGACGGCCGTCAGCAGCAGCCGGCGGCGTGACCGTACCGCACGAGCCGGTGAAGAAACCTGATGGGGCATGGGAGCGTTCCTCTGATCGGTGCCGACCTGGACGCCTCCAGCCTCCGCCCCTCCGCTGGCAACCCGCGCACAGCGCGCTGGCAGGCGACCCGCACCACGCACCACCACCGGGGGCAGGGGGCCGGTCGGCTAGCGGAGGAGGCCGCGGACGGCCTCCGGGTCGGTCCGCGCGAGCGGGCCGGCGGCGGGGGCGGCCTTGGCGGCCGCGGCCGGCGGCGGGGTCACGTAGACCGGGTCGGGATCGGGCTCGGGAGCGCAGGTCTTGGCGATCCGACCGTTGCCCTTGGGCAGGCTGCCGTCCCGGAGGTACGCGGTGAAGGTGTCGTCCAGGCAGGCGTTGCCGTGGAAGAGGATCTCGTGGAAGCTGCCGCCGCACTGGACGACCAGCTTCGAGCCGGGCAGCGCGTCGCGCATCGCGACCCCGCCCTCGTACGGGGTGGCGGCGTCCTCGGTGGCCTGGAAAGCGGGACGGGCGGCAGGCCCTTGCCCGCCGGTGCATCGCGAGCCGCGCGCGGGGGCAGCGCAAGCCCCCGGCTGCGGGGGCGGCCGTCCTGGGGAGGCCGGCGGTGTTCCCACGCCGAGCGCGTTCGTACCGGTGCGGCGAACGCCCACGTGGCGCACCTCCTGCTCTCACACCGCGAACCCACAGTGCAACCCGCGCTGCCCTGCCCACATCCCTTGGGCAGGGCGGTCGGCTCTCCAGGCCCAGGGCAAGGGCTCCAACCACGGGCTGCGCGGGGCAACAGTGGTGGCCCGACCCAACCGATCCGCCCGACCAGGGTCGCCAGCGCTGCTACGGTCCGACGGCATGACCCACTTCTGGACGGACGGCACCTTCTGGCCCGCGGCCGATGTCGTGACGCCTCCGGGGTGGCGTGCTGGGCCACCCTTACTGATGAGCCTTTCCCCGGGACGTGGACACCGGAGTTTCATGCGGCGAGTGTGATCCTACGGGACGCCGCTGTCTGCGGTTCGAACTGGACCGGGCTGAGGTAGCCGAGCGTGGAGTGACGCCTTCGGACGTCACGCCACCGACACGACCGCCACGGACCGCCACCGCGGCCTCCAGCGCTTCGGCGGCCAGCCCGGTGCGCATGTGGTCGGCCAACGACCAGCCCACCAGACGCCGCGAGTGCAGGTCGATGACGGTGGCCAGATACATCCATGAACCACCGACCGGCAGATACGTGATGTCGCCGACCCACGGAGATCGGGCCCCGCCGCCGTGAAGTCCCGCCCGATCAAGTCCGGAGCCGGCGGCACGCTCCTGTCCAGGACCGTCGTCCGGCAGCGTCTACGCAGGTGGCGGCCGACGATGCCGTGCTCGCGCATCAGGCGGGCTATCCGCTTGCGATTGACCACCCGGCCCCGAGCCCTCAGCTCGGCATGCAATCTCGGCACCCCGTGAGCGCCCCGGGTCTCCTGGTGGACGTCGCGGATCTCGTGCACGAGTGCGGCCCCGGCCGCCGCCCGATCGGCTCGGGCCCGGGCACCGGCCCGCCAGGCGTAGTACCCAGACCGGGCGGCGCCAAGGACCTCGCACAACCGCTGGACACCGAACTCACCGGCGTGGGCGGAGATGAAGTCCCAGCGGCGGGCCCTCACTTCATCTCCCGCGCGAAATACGCCGCTGCCCGGCGCAGGATCTCCTTCTCGACCTGCCACTCCCCCTCTGCCTTGCGCAACCGCGCGAGCTCGGACCGCTCGTCCGCGTTGAGGCCCTGCTCAGCCGACGCCGGCTCGGCGTCGGCGGCCCGCACCCAGTTCCGCAGGGTCTCGTGGTTGACCCCGATCTCCTTCGCGACCGCCGCGAACGTGCGCCGGACCTCCGAGGCCCGGTACAGCGCGACGGCGTCACGACGGAACTCGTCCGAGTACTTCGACGGACGTCCCATCCGGACTTCCCTTCCTGGATCTACAAGATCCAACTGTCAAGGGTGTCCACGTCGCGGGGCAAAGCTCAGTCGGCCCGCTCGCGCTCGGCGCGGGCCGGGCCGGCTTCGTGCCAGCGGTAGAAACCGGAGCGGGAGATGCCCAGGAGGGTGCACAGCCGCTTCACGCCGTAGGCGTCGTGGTGGTCGGCAACGTGCTGGAAGCGGATCACCAGTTCGTCTCGCCCGCGAAGTATTTGGCTGCCCGGTGCAGGATCTCCCGCTCGAGTTCGAGTTCCTTGACCCGGGCCTTGAGCTGCTTGTTCTCCCTCGCGAGGGCGATCGCCTCGGCGGTACCGGGCACGGCGGCCTGCTCGGCCTCACGTACCCAGACCCGCAGCGTCTCGTGGTTGACGCCCAGGTCCTTGGCCACCGCGGCGTACGTACGCCCCGGGCTCGCTGGGTCACCAGGTCACCCCAGCCCCCCAGCCTGACCCTCCGCCTCACCCGGGTGTCCGCTCTGCTCCGCGCAACGGACACCGCCACCTGCCCGGCTGAGGTTCGATCTTCCGTTCAGCATCCGCCATCGGGCAGTCTGTCGCGTGCACTGGCACAGCTAGACCGACCGTTGGGCGCAGCGCGCGACCGTTCGTCGCACGGCTTGGGTGGACGCCTGGTGGCGGGTTCCCGTGTGGGATGGGATGCCTGGCAGGAGGCGGTACTCCTCCGGTGGGTGAGGGGGCCGACCTCGGCCTCCGGGTCGGGCCGGCCCTGGTGGTCTGGACGCGCTGTCGGGGCCGGCCCCCTTTTCGAGGCTCTCCGTGTCGGGGTGGGACCCCCTGGCCGGCTGGCTCCTCGATCAAGCCCCTGGGCATCCGCGGCCGTTGCAGGCGGCCGTGGAGGCGCCCGGTTCGCAGTGCCCGCCACCACCCGCGAACCCGCTCGTCAGCACGCGGACAACCACTGCGAACAACTGCTCGTCAGCACGGAGAGGCCGCAGACATCGCTTCGCCGTCGTGCTCTTCCCCCCCTTCCGCGATCCTGCGGGCGTGTCCGTGCCGCCGGCCACGGTCCAACCGGATCCCGGGCCGGTGGGGGACGATCCGCTCTCCATCCGCCACTACCCATGCCTGTGCCCCGACAGGACGACCAGGCCACCCCACCCTCACGTAGGTCAGACCGTAAGGAACATCCACTCATGTTCAGAAGAACCTCAGTCCGGCCACCGGCCGAGGACCGCAGCCCTCAGCACCAACCCGCCTCCCGGGTGCCCTCCGCGGCAGCGCGCCGGGCACGCACCGGCCCCGCTCCCGCCCGGCGCCTGGTCACCTCGCTGGTGGCCGCGCTCGCCCTGCTGGCGGGTTCCGCCGCCCTGACCCCCTCGCTGGCAGCGGCGGACCCCACCGAGCCCTACGACGTCGCGGTCGACGCACCGGTGCTGATCGTGCTCGGACAGAGCAACGCGGAGGGGTGGATCGATCCCATCACGGACACCGCCGATGTGAACCAGTGCAACGCCTTCGCCCACGTCAAAGGACTGAACCGGACGGACAACCGGGTGGCCGGAGCAATGACGGCCACCTGGTCGCCGTACAAGTGCAGCGGCGGCGGTGCCAACAACCTCGGTCAGGAGTGGAACGGAGGTCGCAACTACAACGTCGCGTCGCTGACCGCGCTGCGCTGGGAGCGCGCCATCACCCAGCAGCACAAGAACCTGCCCGACCTGAACGTGATACACGTGGCCTGGGGCAGCCAGGGCATCCAGCAGGCCGACGGGACGAACGACCGGTGGTGGCCGGACCGCGACCCGACCGACGTCGAAAGCCTGTTCCCGCTGGCGATGAACACGGTCGGCAACGGCCTGCGGGCGCTGCGGGACGCCGGCAAGGTGCCCCGGATCATCGGCATCCACTGGAACCAGTGGGAGGCCGAGGCTGCGAACGCCTCGACGGGGAGCGCCGCCCAGGTCCAGCAGGCGTTCCTCAACGTCCTGAGGCCCCTGAGAACGATCACCGGCGCCACCTCGACCCCGGTCTTCCTCTACCGTCCGCGCTCGACCCAGTACAACGCTGCGTCGACGCAGGATGCCGCGCAAGCGCTGACGGCGATCGCCAACCTGCCCGGGCCCGACGCCGCCTACGAGCTGCTCGACGCGATGTACGCCAAGTCGGCGACCGGTGCTGACCTCTACAACGCCTCCATCCCGAAGACCTTCGGGATCTTCAACAGCGACGGAAAGCACTACACCCGCGCCGTCCAGGAATGGTTCGCCGACCAGCAGTGGAAGTCGGTGTTCACCGACCAGCGGATCGGCGTGCCAGTCCAAGCCACCGTGGACGCGGCCCTGAACAAGACGGCAACTCAGTCCTCCACCTACCACAACAACCCCGCCTACGCGCCGAACCGGGCGGTGGACGGCAACACCAACGGCACCCTCGCGGCGAGGAGTCTGAGCCACACCGAATCGGAAGCCAACGCGTGGTGGCAGGTCGACCTCGGCTCCTCCCAGCAGATCCGGGGAGTGCGGGTGCTGAACCGCACCGACGACTGCTGCAAGGCCCGTCTCAACAACTTCTACCTCATCGTGTCCGACACCGACCTGACCGGCCGCACCTGGGCCCAGATCCAGGCCGACTCCACGGTCACGCGCGTCTGGGTCAAGGGCACCGCACCCAACCAGCTCACCCTCCCGGCGGGTGTCAACGGACGGTACGTGCGCATCCAGCTCGCCGGCACCAACTACCTCACACTCGCGGAGGTCCTCGTCGACACCCCAGTCTGAGCCGACGTGCCGGCCCCGTAGCCACGCGCGTCACCGCAGGCCAGCCACGCATCCGCAATCGCCAAAGCGGCCGCGCCACCGGGGCGGCCGCACCAGCCCCGGTCGCCGCCGCTGCGCAGGGACTGCGCGGCTGTGCGCAGTCGCAGTTCCGGCCGGTGCCCCCCTTTGCGGCGAACGGTGTTCGCCACAAAGGGGGGCGTAGCGCGCTGACCTGCTGGAAAGGTCGGCGCAAGCCCGGTGGGTTTCGTCTCGGGGCGAAACCCACCGGCCCCCGTGACCGGTTCGGCGGCCGGTGAGTTCTCCGGGCATGACGACGAACGTGATCCCGCTGCCGGTGACCGGGCCGGGTACCGGATACGAGGGCCGGGAGCCGACCGAGGCGGAGAAACGGGAGTTGATGAACGGAGTGCGATGGGCCGGCCAGCATCAGGCGAGGCTGGACGTGTTTCGCTGGGTCTCTTTCTACAACCTCCGGAGGCGTCACTCCACGGTCGGCTACCTCAGCCCGGTCCAGTTCGAACAGCAGACAGCGGCGTCCCGTGAGATCACCCTCGCTGCATGAAACTCCGGTGTCCACGTCCCGGGGGAAGGCTCAGGGCATCTACGCCACCCACAACACCGCCGAGATCAAGACCTGGCTCGCGAAGCACCCACGCTTTCACGTCCACTTCACCCCGACCGGATCGTCCTGGCTCAACCAGGTCGAGTGCTGGTTCGGCCTGCTCACCGACAAACTCATCCGGCGAGGCCTCCACACCTCCGTCAAGGCCCTCGAAGACGACATCAAGGCCTGGATCGCCACGTGGAACGAGAACCCGCGTCCCTTCACCTGGACCAAGAGCGCCGACGAGATCCTCAAATCCCTCGCCGATTACCGCCTGGCCCGGTCGGCGCTGTCGGCGGACTACCAGCGCATCGTGCAGGCTCTCGCGGACCGCAACCGTCTGGGTCAAGGTCCGCTGACGTGCCAGGAGATGGCCGGCTGCTTCGGCCTGGACCCGGTGCCCGCGAGGATCGAGGCGTTGCGGTCGAAGGCGAAGCGGCTGACAGCGCGCGGGTGGCTGGCCGAGCCGGCGCCGGGCCGGTTCACGCTCGCGAAGGCCGTGGCCGGGCCAGGCGACGGGTCATGAGCAGGGTCATCGACCAGTAGACCATCGCCTCCGCGCTGCCGGTGGACCGATCGAAGTCCCGCACCAGGCGGCGGCTTCGCATCAGGTGGGCGAAGAACCGCTCCACGATCCACCGCTTGGGCAGCACGACGAAGCCGCGCATGTCGTCACTGCGCTTGACGATCACCAGGACCAGGGCGAGGACGGTGAGGCCGTACTCGACGAGGCTCCCGGTGTAGCCGCCGTCGGCCCAGACCAGTATCAGCCGGTGGTGCGCGGCGGCGACCCGGGCGAGCAGGACCTGCGCGGCGGCGCGGTCGCCGATGTCCGCGGCGGTGACCAGCACGGCGAGCAGCAGGCCGCGGGTGTCGACCACGGCGTGCCGTTTGCGGCCGTTGATCAGCTTGCCGCCGTCGAAGCCGCGGCTGTCGGCGCCGACGACGGCGTCCGCCTTGACGGACTGGGAGTCGATCACACCGGCGCTCGGCTCCGGGCCCCGCCCGGCCCGCTCGCGGACCTTGCGGCGGAGCCGGTCGTGGAACTCGCGGACCAGACCGTGGTCGCGCCAGCGGCGGAAGAAGGCGTAGACCCGGTCCCACGGCGGGAAGTCGGCCGGCATGGCCCGCCACTTCGTTCCGTTGTCGACCAGGTAGCGGATCGCGTCCAGTATCGCGCGGTGGCAGTACCCCTCCGGCTGCCCGCCCCGGCCCCGAAGCCAGCCCGGCACCGGCAGCAGCGGCCGCACCACCGCCCACTCCGCATCGGACATGTCCGTCGGGTAGCGGCGCACACGGACCCCGTGGTCGGCGGCGTTCCCGAACCGGTGTGCCAGGCAGTCACACGCGAGAGTGACCGAAGTGGACCCCGCTCCCGCGATGCCGTAGAACTGCGACACCAGGGCCTCCTGGAACGCTCTTTGGCGTAGACACCCTTCGAGCTACCAAGAGGCCCTGCTTTCACGCGCTGCGGCCGCCACACTCACCCGATCGAGACTCCCGTTCGACCAGCACCCCTCAAGATCGGAACGACAACAACCACTAATGCGCCGAATGCGCCCGCCCTACATGCGCAATCGCCGTCCACGCCGAGGCAGCCGCCGCCGCGAGCATCGTCCGCGTCGGCGCAGTGGCCGTCGTCACCGCCGCGGGTACCGATGTCGTTCTGGCCGGCGCCACGGACGCTGTGGCCGCGGCCAAGCCGCCGGTGGCGAACACCGTCGCGCCGACCCCGCTGCGAGCGGCGTCTTCAAGGACCTGACCCCGGCCGAGCAGGCGCAGGTGCGGACGTGGATGGCGCAGGCGGCGACGAACCCGCGGCGGTCGTGGACGGCCAGCGACCCGTTGAAGTCCAGTACGCCCGAGGACGCGGAGCGGCCCAAGTACCGGATCCGGTGGCCGGCAGTACCGAGTACAGCCTCTGCACCTGCCGATCCGCGAAGCGGCCGTAGGACAGCAGGGAGGCGTCCCGGCCGAGCGCGACGTGGGTGGCCGCGACGGCACCGTGCCGGCCTTCCACTCTCCACACGAACGGCCGGCGCCCGGATCGCACCCGTCGGCGAGGTTCTCCGCGGCAACCCGGCCGGCCCATCGGCCGCCGGCCGCCGGGGGCGTTCCCACGACCCGCTCCGCGACCGTCCGGCCGCCGGCCCGCGCCTCCCTGACGGGCCGGTGCACCGCGGCCGATGCGGACCCCACCCCTCCGTTTCCAGCAGCCCGCACGTTCGCTAGCTTGTTCGCTGCACCGGCCGCGGATCAGCCGCCGGGCCCAGCCGAAACCGTACGGAGACCAGCCCTTCCATGGACGCCACACACGTCACCCCCGGGGCGCCCAGCCCAGAGGTGCAGCCCGCCACCACCTGCTACCGGCATCCGGCCCGGGAGTCGTTCATCAGGTGCACCCGCTGCGAGCGCTACATCTGCCCGGGCTGCATGCTGGACGCGCCGGTCGGCCACCAGTGCCCGGAGTGCGTGAAGGAGGGCCACCGGAGCATCCGTCAGGCCCGCACGGTGTTCGGCGGGAGGCTGATCGGCACGCCCTTCCTGACGTACCTGCTGATCGCCGTGAACGTGCTGGTGTACGTGCTCGAACTGATCCGTCCGGGCGTCGTCGACCGGTTCGACAGTCTCGGCCAGGGGGTGACCGGGCCGGACGGCCTGCGGTACGTCGTCGAGGGCGGTCTGCTGCCGCCGGGCTTCCGGGAGGTCGGGATCGCGCACGGCGAGTGGTACCGACTGGTCACCTCGGGGTTCCTGCATCTGCCCGCCACACACGGGCAGTTCGGCATCCTGCACATCCTGATGAACATGTACTCGCTGTGGCTCTTCGGGCGGGTGGTGGAGCAGCAACTGGGCCGGGTCCGCATGCTGGCGCTCTACCTGACGGGTCTGCTCGGCGGGTCGGTCCTGGGGTACCTGATCGCCCCGCAGGAGGCGGCGGTCGGCGCGTCCGGCGCGATCTTCGGCCTGGTCGCCACGTACTTCCTGATGACCAGGAAGATGCACCACGACCCGCTCGGCGGCGGGCGGCAGCTGGTGGGGGCGATCATCTGGCTGGTCGCCTCGGCGGGCTTCACCTTCTGGCAGGGCCACCTCGGCGGGCTGCTGGCGGGCTTCGCGGTCGGCTCGGTGCTGGTGTTCGCGCCGCGCAAGGGCCGGGCTCTGATCCAGGCGGCGGGGGTACTGGCCGTCCTGGGGCTGCTGACGGCCCTGGTGTTCGTGCAGACCGCCGATCTCGCCGGGCGCAGCCTCTGGGGCTGACCGGCGAGGTGGTGAGCCCGCGGGCCCGCGGGCTCCGAGGACCGGAGGTGACGTCCGGCCCCGCGCGCCCGCGGGCCTTGCGCCGTGCCGGGCCGGGCGGGCGTCCGGTCCGCCGGCGGCGGCGGTCGAGTCCAGCCCTGCTGCCGGGGCCGCTCGCAGCCGTCCAGCAGGTCCAGCGCGAACTCGAACTCGAACCGGTCGTCACAGCCCTGGCTCACCATGGAGTCGTCGTGGGCGGCCGCGGTGCGCCGCCCGGCGGTGCGGGGTGTCGCCGCGGTGTCTGTCGGCCCACTCCCGCGTGCGCGCCGATCGCCCGGCGGCGGCGCTGGCGGTGAGCCCGTGCCGCACGAGCGGCGGCGCGCCGGAGTCGTCCGGGAGCGGAGGCGGTCGTGGCCCGACCTGTGTGGACCGGAGAGCTGACCTTCGGCCTGGTGACGGTGCCCGTCGCGCCGTACACGGCGACGCAGTCCCACGACGTGCGCTTCCACCAGATGCAGCGCGGTACCCCGGACCGTGTCCGCAACAAACGGGTCAACGAGCGCAAAGGCGCCCAGGTGGACTTCGGGGAGATCGTGACGTGGCTTCGATCGCGAGTTCCGGCAGCAGATGCTCACCAGTTTCGGCAGCACCCAACCCGCGGGCGGTGTTCGACTGTGCCGTTGGAGGTCCTGGCAAGCTCCTGGTCCGAGAGGAGCCTGTAGCACCGGGGCTGAGGGTGGTCGACTCGTACCACTGGAGCTTCAATGAATGACCGGCCCGGGGCGATCGGTCATGTGCGGGCCAGGCTCGCCCGGGCAGCGATCATGAAGGTATTCTTGGGCTCTTCCAGGTGCTCGTTGACGTCCACGTCACCGAGCTCGCGCCAGACCGCCTGGTTGAGCGCGCGTCCGTAAGCGCGGGCGGGGGCCTCCAGAGCCGGGTCGCGGAGCAGGGCAACCCCGCGGTCAGCCGTCCAGAGCTTGGTCATGGTGGCTTGCGCCCCGGTCATCCAGCCGTCCTCGTCGGCACCCCACGGTTCCGGGCGGGCGTAGGCGGCCCGCTCGGCGAGTTGGGCACAGGCAAGGAACTCTTATTTGACCACCGGCACGGCATCCGGGTCCGCACCGGCTTGACGCGGCGCTCGACGCCCTCGCGGCTGATCTCCGCAGCGCGATCCTCGCCGAGGTGACCGGCATGCACCGTCACACCGCACTCCGCCGGGGTCGCCTACGCCCGACGTGACTGGGCTGAGTACCTCCCTGCCCGAATCGAGGACAAGGAGGGCGCTGGCGCTGCGGGACATGCCACGGTGGCATTGGCCCGCGTCTGTGAAACCAAGGTGCCTCGAAGGGCGTCGGTCAGGTAGCGTGCGGACCATGTCGAGCCCTGAGGCAGCCAAGGTGGGGGCTTTC
>NZ_JBVHHE010000079.1:0-14867 GCF_055561235.1 Kitasatospora sp. NPDC022856
TACGTCGCCCCCGACCCGGCCGACACCACCAAGCTCAAGACGATGTCCGAGCGCCGCCTCGGCTACGACCCGCTCGGGCGCCTCACCGGCGACCAGCTGCATCCGGACGGATGCAGAGGAACTCCCATGGTCTCAATGATCGTCGTCTCCGTCACAGCCGTTCCCGATCACGTGCGGGGAGCGCTGACCCGATGGCTCCTGGAAGTCACGCCGTACCTCTACATCGGCACGGTCTCGGCGAAGGTACGCGACGAACTGTGGCACGCCGTCAGCAACTGCATCGGGGAAGGCATCGCGGTCCTTGCCCACCCCGCCGCGAACGAACAAGGCTTCGCACTCCGGATTGCCGGCCAACAGAAGCGGCACACAGCCGACTTCGATGGCCTGACACTGATCGCCACCGCAGCCGTCAAAAAGGTCAAGAAATGGCAAACCCCTAGAAACGTCCCAGCTCGCGAAGGGTCCTCCCCGCGCCTGCGGAGATGGTCCCGCCGCCTGGTCCTGGCTGGTGGATCTTCGTGCGGCATCATGCGTGGGGTGACTTCTCCGCAGTCTGACGACCTGATCGCCCGTCTGGTTGAGGCCCGCGTGCCGGGCGATGTCGTCTGGGTTGGGGCCGTCTGCCTGGCGGAGGTGCTCGACGGGTTCGGGTGGTTCGCGGTGAGGTGATCCAGCTGGAGAAGAGCAGGTTGAACCGGTCCGGACAGTTGATCAAGTTCGCCGTGACAAGCCTGACCGTCTTCGACCACGATCTGGACGGGTGGCGTCGAGCGAACCCCGAGCAGACCGTTCGCCGGCAAGCCCCGGCCCGCGCCTGCGGGTCGGGGCGGGCCGGGGCGGCCGTCGAGTCGGCTTGCCTGGGTTTACGGTCTGGGGCGGGCCGCAGTTCTACGGGTGGCCGCCCTTCGACAGCATCCACAGCTGCAGCGCCGCGACGACCAGGGGGTCGCGAACGCGCCGATGAGCCACCGCCTCGCGGCGGCCGCTGAGTCCTCGGCTGCTGGCCGGGCCCGGACCTCGGCTGCGAGATCACGTTCGAGGACAGCGAGCCGCTGCTCGGTCAGGCGCTGATGCGCGACGCAGACATCCTTGGTCACGGCCTGCTCGATCCGGCCGGCCAGGACCTGGACGTCAGCGCGCAGGTTCTCGCGGAGCCCGGCGATGCCGTCGCGCTGGTCCTCGCGAATCTGGAGGATGGCGCGCTGGAGCTGCCACAACGTCGGCGCTCGCTGCAACTCCGAAAGGGCGTTCCCCGCGCCGCTTCCTGTGCTACGGCCTTCCACGCTTGCACCCCAGGCCCATGTGGGATTCCTCGCGGCTGGCGCCGAGACGCCTGGCCACTCGTCGATCCGTGCCACGAGGGCACATACCTCCCCAGAATGGACGCCCCCAGGTAAAGCAGTACCCAAGCCCGGCGACTTCGCGTGCAATCGGCTGGATGCATCCGACATTTGGGCGAGATTTGTCCACATGCCTCACATCGACCGGATCACCGCTAAGTGACCTTGGAGCCAAAGGCCCACCTCTATACATAGCTACCCCCGGCGGATTTCAGACACATCGGCTTTCCATCTAGCCCAGGCGAGCTCCGTTGCAATTCGATCAAGCGGCCGCTACTACGGTCTGAACTGCGCCGTGGACGCACGGCTCTTTGGAGACTGTCTACAGAGAGTGGAGCTTCAGTTGTTAATCCGCCGCGCCTTCGTGGCGGCCACCGTCCTTGCTATGTCGTGAGCCGGAGCAAGTCTTGCCCAGGCTGCTCCTCAACCGTCGACCGCCGTAGTTAGCACTGCAGAGAATGTCACCTCCTGGACTTCGCCCGTGTCCGACGAGACCGTCCTCAACTTCTGGACACCCGAACGGATCAGCCAAGCATCGGCGAACCCCCTGCCGGCCCCGGCAGTGACCGAGCAGGCCGCGATCAAGGCACACGAGAAGGCGACGCAATGCGGTACGAAGAACCAACAGGGCGCCGCAACGGCTGCAGCAAGCGCCGTCGCACCGCTCAGGACCCACACGAAGAGAACTCAGACTTCGCCGCTCGCATCCGCAGCCCGGGTCACGGACCTCTCGCGCTCCGACCTAGCCTCGCCCCTCGGCCCCGACATCAACATCACTGGCCGACTCTTCTTCCTCGTCGGCAGCGACAGGCTCGGATCATGCACTGCTGCTGGCATCGTCGCCAGTAACAAGAACTCAATCTGGACCGCCGGCCACTGCCTGCACAGTGGGAAGGGCGGAGGATTCTATTCCAACTTCCTCTTCGCTCCGGGATACGACGAAACCGCTCCGTGGGGATACTGGCCCCTGCGTTCCATCATCGTCTCCTCCTCCTGGGCCGACGACACTGACTGGCTCTGGGGGGACATCGGCGGCGGGATCGTCAATGCGCACTCCGACTACGGGAACTTGCAGGACTGGCTCGGCGCCTACGGGTACCGCTTCAACGGTGCCGCCGACATCGGCGGCGTCACCTCTCTCGGCTACCCCGCGAACGGATACGGTCGGCCCGACTCGGACTTCCACGACGCAGCGAAGGCCATGTACTGCCAAGGAAACGCCGTCGACGCAGGAACTGGAACCCCTTTGACGATCGTCTAAGGCTCACTTGCGACATGGGCCATGGCGCAAGTGGCGGCCCCATCGTCATCAACTTCGGCGGAAACAGCCAGATCGTCGGTGCCAATAGCCACCGCATGGTAGACGCGAACAACAACTGGACGGACAACTACCTGTACTCCTCCAATCACGGAGGAAAAGCCACCGGCGTGATCAACTGGCTCAACTCACACTGACACCCGCGCAGAACACCAGCGGGGCTGCGCGCTCACACAGCGCAGCCCCGCCTCAGTGTTCTACCTGCCTGTAGAGACCTCGCCCATCAGTGGCTGAGGCGGATGCGACCGCAGGTATTCCTCGAACGTCTTTGGGTTATCAACGTACCTCTGCATCTCCGCAGAGAGAGGAACGTTCTCCTGGACCGCCACTCCTCCCGTGTCCCTCGCAAGAGCCACCGCAGTGACCCCGCCTGCTGCCACCATTACCCCACCGAGTGCCAGCAGGACTGTTCCCGCTCGTCCAACACCCATCACGATTCCCCTGTTCTGTTGCTTCCCGAAGCACCCGCTACCGCAGCACGGACACGACCAGCGGTCGCTGCGGCACAACCGTCAACAGCCAACCCCCTCAACAGAGTAGGCGGAACCGAACGCGCTCCGCGGGCAAAACCACTACGCGTGCACCTCGCAGTTCGGGAGCATGCCGCGTGCCTTGTGCGCGAAGCGGACCAGTCGACGCTGCTCCACTCCACGCTGCCGAAAGACAGCCAGCCGCCGAGCGGGCCGATGGTGTGCCATTTCCAGGGCGCCGTTGGGCGGGACGTACAGATTGGCGCCAACGTTGCGACGGGGAAGACTTCGCCAGCTTCGGGCGGAGGTTGGGGTCGTCGATGCCGATCACGTTGTCGGTTACGCCCACCGGAACCGAACACGATGCCGCGCAGGGCAACCATCCCGTCGGGCCGCTTCTTCACCGTGGCGGACTGCCAGCCGCCAAGCTGCGAGCAGCCGCGCTTGAACGTGATCGGCCAGAATCGCCGCGCGTCTGGCGGCCCGCACCGCGAAGCGGCCGTCGCCGTCGGTGGCGCTCCGCCTGGACCGCGGCCGGCTCGAGCTGCTGGCCCTGTGCCATCTCGTGGTGGAGGACGCCCGGGCACCGGAGTGGATCGCGGCGCTGGCGGACACACCGGCGATCGATCCGCACGGGGCACTCGTCCTCGGCGCCCTGTGCCACCTGGCCCTCCACGAAGGCGACGACGAGGACGGCGTGACCGTGCGCCGGGCACTGGCGGACGGCCCGCAGACGTGGTGGCAACTCGCGGCCCGGGACGGCTGCTTCCACGCCGCCTACGCCCTCACTCGACTGGCCGCCGGCCGCGGCGACCGGCGGGAGGCCGGGCACTGGCAGGACCAGGCCCGCCGACTGGCCGGGCACCGGGGCCTCCGGTCGGCGGTCCTGTCCGCCTTCGGCGGGTTCCGGCCCACCCACGGCCTGTGCGCCGGCGTCCGCGAGGCCCTGGGCGCGCGTCGTCGGGGTCAGGTCGACAACGGGGGACCTTCCGGTGCCGTGGCCGGGCGGGCCGTCCCGGTGGGTCTCGGCGTCGGCCGCCGTCGGCGCCGCGCGCAGGGCTGGGCCGACCGCGGCGGCACGCAGGGTGCGCGGCCCGGGGTGGTCGGGCTCGGCGGCCGGCTCGGGGTCCGGACCGCTCGGCCCGTCCTCGGAGGCGGTGGTGGTGAGCCCGGGCACCTGACGGCCGCCGCGGGCCCGGGCGAGAATCCCGGTCTGGCGGGAGATGGCCTTGAGTTCGGCGTGCTCGCTGCGGGCGCGCAGCTTGGCGTCCGCCTTCGTCTGGCGCTCCTCGCGGACCTCGTCCACGGCCTCGTCGGGGCTGCGGACGTTCTCCAGCAGCATCAGCGACCAGGCCGCGAACGTCTCGCGGGGGCCCGGAGCCAGCGGACGACGATCCGGATCTGCGGCAGCGGGCGCGAGACGAGGCCCTGCTCGCGCAGCGCGGCCCTGCGGATCTGCTTCAGCGCCCGGTCGAACAGGATCCCGGTCGAGACGGAGCAGGAGTGTTGAGGGGCCGTCAGGTAGATCCCAGAAAGTTCACAGGTTCAGGTCTACAACCCGGGCGCCGGGGCAGATGGGACGCAACAGGAAGCAACAAGAACACACAGACTCAATCAGGAGGCGGCTTATGCGGCGTTGGACCAACCTTCCCGTCACACTTGCTCTCGCTACCGCGGTCACCACCGCCGTGCCCGTGATAGCCGCAGCGGGGCCGCCCGCGATAGCCGCTGCCGCGGCCGGGACCGCCGAACCGGCCGGCCGGTGCTCCCTCGGGTGGGACAGCCCGACCGAGAGCCGTTCCACCGGACAGGTCCCGGAGCTGCGCGGCATCAGGAGCGGCGAACACCCCTGCTACGACCGGCTGGTCTTCGACGTGCCGGGCAGCTCGGCCGCCAACCCTGTCGGCTACCGGGTCCGTTACGTCGATGCCCTCCTTCAGGACGCGTCCGGTGATCTTCTGCCGGTACGGGGCGGCGCGGTTCTGGAGGTGCTGGTGGACTCGCCCGCCTACGACCGGCAGACCTCGGCCCCCACCGTGCCCGCCCGGAGCGGGAAGCCGCTGCCCGGCGTGGACGTCACCGGCTACCAGACCTTCCGGGACACCGTGTTCGGTGCGAGCTTCGAGGGTCGCACCCAGATCGGCCTCGGCCTGCGCGCCCGCCTGCCCTACCGGGTCCTTCAGCTCGACGACCGGCTGGTGGTGGACGTCGCGCACGCACGGAGCGGCAGCCCGACCACCCTCACGCGGAACTAGGGCTCGTCCGGCGATTCCCGCCGCGCGTGGCGCCGGGCGCCCGACACCGCGCGCTGATGTGAAACGAATCGTCAGAGAAGCACCAGCGTCACGCCACTCCCCGCGGTGGTGTGGTACCAGTCCACCTGGCTGGTATCCCACCACCGAGCCGCCAGCCCAGGCACGCCGCCGGCGGGCCCGGGTGAGGGCGGTGGTTGCCGCCGCGCCGCTGCGGCGGCAACCACCGCGGCGCACCGCGAGAAGCACCTGCGCGGCCCCCGTCCCGCCGGACAGGCCGGGCCCCGGTCGGTCGCGGCGGAAGAAGGCCCGGCAGCGGCTCCCGCGGACCGGCCCCGCGCCCCCCGCGTCGCCGGTAGTCACCCCGGGGCGGGGGCAGGGGACGAGCCCGCGAGAGGCGTCCGAGGCAGCGGTGGCCGGGGCGGCCCGCAGGTGCCGGCCTACCGCACCGCGCCTTCTGCCGCGGGGCGCAGGCCGGCGAGCTCGGGTGACCTCGACACCTCTTCGCCCGCACGACACGCCCGCCCAGGTATTCACCCGAATCAGCCGACGCCCACCGGCGTGGTGCCGGTCGGCGCCGGCTCTCCGGGCCGCCCCACTACCCAGTCCACACTCCCAAGGAAGATCATGATGAGCCTCACGGGCAGGACGGCGCCAGGCGCCATCGCCGAACCCCTGGTCCTTCGGGCGGCGACCGCCCGACCCAGCACCAGCGCCGGCACCGGATCGAACGACGCCGTCGGTGGCGACCGCGGCGTCACGAAGCCGGCTCCGTCGCGGCAGGCCATTTCGCCCCGCCCCTCGCCTCTCCGTACCCGGCGCAGCCACCTGCGATGGGTCTGCGCCGCCCTGCTTGTGACCGCGGTCACCGGGTGCGGCGCCACCCAGGCCGGCCTGTCCGGGCCGCACGCGGCACCCGGCACGGCCGAGACCGCACCGGAGAGTGCGGCGCCCACGGCCTCCGACACACCCCTGCCCCCGGCCCCCGCGGCGCCCTCCCACTCAGCCGGACCGAGTCCCCTCCCCGCCTTCCCCTCCGAACCCACCGCGCCTTCCGAACCCACCACGCCTTCCACTCCCACCGCGCCTTCCGCGCCTTCCGAACCCACCGCGTCCGCGGCGTCTTCCACGCCCTCGATACCTTCCAAACTCGCCTCCGGACCCGCCGTGCCCTCCGGACCCGCCGTGCCCTCCGGATCGGCCGTGCCCTCCGGACCCGCCGGGTCCTCCTCCGCGAAGGCGACGCCGGCTGAAGCCCCGGCGCCGAAATCCTCGGACATCTCCGCCACGCTGGTGCAGTCCACCGCGGGCGGCGGCCGGACGGTCGCGCTGACCTTCGACGACGGTCCCGGCCCCGCTACCGCCGCCGTGCTGGACGTGCTCGCGCAGTACGGCGCCAAGGCGACGTTCTGCCAGATCGGGCCGCAGGCCACCGCGAACTCCGCGATGGTCAAGCGCATCCTCGCGGCCGGCCACCGCCTGTGCGACCACACCGTCCACCACCGCCAGCCGTTCGCCGCACTCTCCCGGGACCAGCAGGCGACCGAGATCACCACCGCCAGGGACATGATCGTCCGGGCCGGCGGGCCGGGAACCCAGGTCCCCTGGTTCCGCGCCCCGGGCGGCGACTTCACCCGGGGCAACCAGCAGATCGCGGCCGCCGCCGGAATGCGATCACTGACCTGGACGGTGGACAGTCTCGACTGGACCAAACCCGGCACGGCCGCGATCGTGGCGAACGTCCAACGCGAACTGCGCCCCGGCGGCGTGGTCCTGATGCACGACGGCGGCGGCGACCGCAGCCAGACCGTCGCCGCGCTGCGCCAACTGCTGCCCTGGCTGGTGGCCCAAGGGTACGGCTTCGACTTCCCTGCCGGATGAGGCCCGCCCCGCCACGGCCGGGGAGCAACCGCTGCGGCCCGCCGAGTACCACGGGCCGGGCAGCGCCCTCACCCGGAGGCAGCGCCCCCTACCGCGCATGACGGCCAGACGGGCGCGGGCGGCCGTGCCCCGTGGCCCTTCGACGCGCCGTATCGCCCCCGGCTGGGACCTGACAGCTGGCAGGCCCCGGCCGGACGGCGCCGGCGATCGAGCCAGTCGGTGACGCGGAGGCCGCGGATACGCATTGATACTGACCTCCGCCCTTCAAGGTGATTGGCCTGTTCGTTCGGCTGACTGTCCGTCATGTGCACGCTACGCCGCAGCTATGCGATATGCGGATGGGGGCGGGCTGACGGCGAAGGCACGTCAGCGCCGCGAGGCGGTGCGGCTGGAGGCCGCAGGGTTGTTCGCCGGAGGTGTCCCGCCGGGGGAGGTCGCCTGCGGGTTGCGGGTGAGCGTGAAATCGGCCTACCCGTGGCATCGGGCCTGGCGGGAGGACGGGGTCGGTGCGCTGGCCTCACGGGGACCGGGTGGGCAGCGATGCAAGCTGTCGGTGCGGTGCCAGGACGGGCTGGCCGCATACCTCGAGCAGGGGCCGGCCGCTCATGGCTGGGACCAGGACCAGGTGTGGACCGGCGCGCGGGTGGCGACGCTGATCGGCCGGAAGTTCCATGTGTCGTACAGCGTTTCGGGGGCCACGCGGCTGATGCACCGGCTCGGCTTCACACCGCAGGTCCCCGTGCGGCCGACTGCGGAACGCGACGAACGGGCCGTCACCACCTGGACGGAGGCGACCTGGAAGGAGGTAGAAGCCCCCGGGTGCCTGCAACGGCTTCATCTGCTTCGAAGACGAAGCCGGGTTCACCCGCAGGCCGCCCAAGGTACGCACGTGGGGACGGCGCGGCATCACTCCGGTGGTGAAGGTCTCCGGCCGGGGTTCCGGACGGGTCTCGGCGGCCGGGCTGATCGCGATGCGCCCGGGCTCCAGAACCCGGCTGTGTCACCGGCTGCGGCGCCGTACCGGGCGCAAGGGCGAGCGCCGCAGCCTGTCCGAACGCGACCACATCAGTCTGATCGACGGGGTCCACCAGCTGGTCAGGACGCCGATCGTGCTGGTCTGGGGCCGGCTCAGCACCCACGTCTCCCATGCCATCCGCTCTCATCCACCGCCCCACGGGCTACCCTGCCACCGACCTGACGGCTCGGCGCCACGAGGTGCCTCACGAGGTGGCGTGCCGCTTCTCGTTCCGACGTCGTCGGCGCAGGCCCCCGGCGGGAGAGGTCGGTACCCCGCACCGGAAGCCTGCGCCCTCTCACGTTCCCGCCCTGGTGTCCGTCACGCCGTGCAGACGGGGGGCTTGTCGCTGGTGTTCAGGGTGTAGACGGTGGAGAGTCCGCCAGGGTCGTGGGCGATGGGGACGGCGACGGTGTCGTTCGCCGTCCACGGCAGGTCGCCAGCCGAGAAGGTCCACGTGCCGGTCACCTTGCGCGCGACCTTGGAGAGGGTGATCCAGCCGTACTGCCCCGGCGCGACGGTGTACGTCCCCTGGTTGCTCACGCCGGCGGAGCCTGACCACACGCTCTTGTAGGAGACCGTCAGGCGCACCGTCACCTTGGCGATCAAGGCCGTGACGGTGCCGGTCTCGAACTCCGTCTCGACCTGGCTGCCCAGTTCGTTGGACCAGCCGCTCGTTTTCTCGAGGGTGAAGGTGTGGCTCGACGGCGCGGAGGTCTGGTTGTACCAGGCCTCCGACACGCACTCCGAGGGCAGCGGGACGGCCGCGGACTCCGATTTCATGTCCCAGGAGCAGCTGGCCGGGGCGGCCTGGCACTTCTTGACCGCGTAGGCGGAGGCGTAGTCGGGCGGCTTGGGCGCCCCGGGGGTCTGGGGCCAGTCGACGTTCCAGCGCTGGGACTGGGACGCGGTGCAGGTGGTGGCGCCAACGGGGTTGGCGGCCGCGTTGTTGCCGCCCCAGGTGTCTAGGCACCTGCCGGAGCCGACGTTGCGGATCATCAACCCACCGCGCTGGCCGGGGTGCAGGTACCACTTCTGCGCTGGCTTCTCCTGGCAGTCGGCGGAGAACACGTAGTTCCATGCTTCGGCCGAGCTGCCGCGGATTTCTAGGCACTTGCCGAAGGCCGTGTTGACCAGCCCGAATGTGCCGTCGGCCTGGTTGATACGGAGCTTCCACTTCGCGCCCTGGCCCCGGTCTTGCAGGATCAGCTGTGTGGTGAAGTACGCGTAGGGGTTGAGGGCGAGCTCCGCCCCGGTTGCGGTCCGGATGCCGAAGCAGGATGGAGCTTCCGCCGCCGGGCAGGGTGCCCCCTTCAGGTCCACCGCGTGGGCGTCCGTGGTGACCGCCGGGGTGATGGAGATGCCCAGGGCGAGGAGGGCAACTGCCAGGGACAGGAGTACCAGCCGTCTGAAACCGCGTCCAGCCTTCTCAAATGCCAAGTTCATGACATCCTCTCCTTCGTGGTGACGATCATGGATGGTGCTTGCCGGCGAACGCTCCCGAAGGGCGCGCCGGCGGTACCCGCCAAGGCGTGGGCACCGCTGTCCGTGCTCGTGGTGGCCCCGAGCTGCGGGGGCCACCGTCCGGGGTCGGAGGGACGCGGACGCTTCGCTCCCTCCCGCCGCGGGACAAGTCCCATCCGGCCCTTCAGAATCGGCGCGCCGCAGATCGCCGGGCGACGGGCCCCCGCGGATGGGGCGGCCTGACGGCCGTCGTGCACCCTGCGCCCCTCCCGAACCGCCCAATCGGCGCGCACGAAGGCCTGCCCGGTTGCTGATATGCCGTCAATTGCTTGCGCGACGAGCAGGACACTAGACGTAGTGGGATACTTACCGGCAAGGCCGCCTACTACCTCACGGGAAGTGACCTGTTCAGGCGAACCACCGGTTCTTGCAGCCCGACGAAGCACCGGCGCCCGTCGAGGTGGCCCGGCAGGACGAGGCATCGACCCCCGCTGAGGAGAGCTTCCGACATCCGAGTCGGTGTCTGCCGGTACGTGGTCGGCTTCGTCGTCCTTCGACGTAGCTCCGACCGCCCCGCACGGCGGCGCGGTCGAGGGACCGGCTGGCAGGTCCGACCAGCAGGGCGGCACGCTTCAGCGCACGTCAGGCAACCCGCCTGATGGCTGGAAGTCCCGGACACCGGGGCCGCAGCCGCCGCGCTTGCGGAACTGGCCAAGGTCCTGCCCGTCCGCGGCACCCGCGCCTACATGGCCGCGCGGGAAGTCCGGGACAAGGCCCGCTGGCCGCACCTGGACGAGCACGAGCGGCGGGTTCGCCGTTGAAGCGCAGGGTGCCGGTGTCGGGGGCCAGGTGGGAGTCCTCCATCCAGCCGGCCGGCATCCGGCCCCGGACGGTGCCCCCGGCGTCGGTGAACCGCAGGGCGCCGTTCGGGTCGAGGGCGGCGGTCAGCCCCTGGAGGCGCAGCGGGAAGACCCATTCGCTGGGGGCGTCGGCGCTCTTGAGTACCAGCGTCTCCTTGAAGGAGTCGCTGCCGGCGCGGAAGGTGACGTCCGCGTGCGGGGCGGCACCGGGGTGCCTGATCGTGCCGCCCTGCGCGGTGCCCCGTACGGCGGCGGCGCCCAGGAAGGCGTAGCCGACCGCGAGGCCGTCGCCGAGGTCAGGCGCACCAGTGGGTCGTGGTCGGCGGTCAGCGCGAAGTCGAGCCGCTGCTCGCCGGAGGTGGTGGTCCAGCCGTCCTGGGTGGGGGCAGCGCGGCCGAGGGAGGTGGTGCCGCGCGGCAGCAGGGTGGTGTCTATGGCGGCCCAGGAGCCGTCGGCCCGGCGGAAGTTCACCGGGGTCGGATAGTACCGGGTGGTGTATGTGCCGTCGGTGTCGCGGAAGGTGCGCTCCTGCCCGGCGCGCTTGTCGACCACCTCGGTGCTCCGCGCAGGGTCGAAGCCCTCGACGGGCTTGGCCGGACCGGCCGGCGCGGGCACGACCTCGGCCTCCGGCGTCGCCGCGGCGACCTCGCGGCGCGGACCCTCCAGGCGGCCCGGGCGGGGAGGCGATGGGTCATCATGGGTGCGACCACGGCGGCGGATCCCGCCCGCCGCCGGGTCCGGGCGCCGGGGGAGGGGTGCGGCTGATGGGTCTGGTCGGCCGCGCACGCATGCCGATCGACGGCCGTGCCGTCGCGCGCAGCCGCCGCCCTTTGACACTGGCGCGGGAGCTCTTCCGCGGGTGTTTCACGGAGGAGGAGGGGATCGTCCGGGAGGTGCTGCAGGAGCTGCCGCCCGAGGCCCGGTACGTCTCGTTCAACAGCCACCGCGGCAAGGCCACCGGCGCCGACCTGCTCTGGTGGTGGGTGGAGCCCGGTGGACGAGGTTTCGGCTGCCTGGTCCAGTCGCGGAGCCTGACCTGTCACTCGGGTCTGTGGAGGATCGGCTCGGACCGCCGGGCCCACCCGGACTCCCAGCTCACCCGCCTGCTGTACACCGCCGAGCACCTGAAGGTCCCGGCCGCGTTGCTGCTCCACACCAGGCCCGAGGAGGCCGCAGCCGCCGCGACCACCGCTCCCGACGCCGTCACCGCCGCCGCGGCCCTGCTGCCCGCCGTGGCCGTCCGCGCCACCCTCCGCCTTCGCGCGGCCGAGGCGGAGGCCGCCGGTCTCCGCCTCGGCGGGCTCGACGGGCCCGGCCTGCTGGCCGGCGCCGTGCCCCTCGCCCCGCTCCTCGCCCGCGGCGCCGGGCCGTGCCCACCCGTCGCGACCGACGCGGAGCTCGCCAATCATGGGGTGCACCGTCCGCTGCGCGGGTTGCTGACCGCACCGCAGTCCGGCGCGGGCGCGGTTGCCCGCGGGATGCACGACGCCCTGTGCGGGTACCGTCCGTGCGCCGGCTGGGCCGCCGACGGCGTCACCCTGCTCGACGGACCCGCGCCGGCGGCAGGGTTCCACTACACCGCCCATCTGCGCCACGTCGCCGTCGGGTTGCGGCCCGCGGTGCCCGGCTACGTCCACCGGGCACTCGCCGGCCACGGTCCGGCGCGGCTCGCCCGCTACGTCGCGGGTCTGGTCGTCGTCCCTGTGTGACACCGAGTAGCCTCTCTTTCGGATCACGCCGGGCGGGCGACGCCGGAGCACGCACGGATGGGGGCGCCTCCTGGGCCAAGGCTGGGGGAGTCGCCCACGTGTCCGACGTGAAGCGAAAGAGAGGCCCTCAGCGACGGCCGTTGTCGGAGGCTTCTGCCAGCATCTCCGCTGTGAACCACATCCGCACCACCCCGCGCCGACCGTTCGACATCACCGCCGCCTTCCCCGAACTGGCTCCACTGGCCCGTTCGGCGATCAGGTTGCACCCCCGGCCGGGGGCACCGTCACCGCAGGACAGCTCTGTCGGCGGGCCGCTGCTGTGGCCCGCCGACGAACCGTGGCCGCGGTGCCACCACGAGGCGCACGGACCGGTGGCCGACGACTGGAACGAGGGGCCGATCGCCCTGGTGCCCGTCGCCCAGCTGTACGTGCGTGACGTACCGCTACTGCGACCGCCCGGCCGGGCCGATGTGCTTCAGGTCCTCTGGTGCCCCTTCGAGCACGATCCGGACTACAAGCCGCCGACGGCGCTGTTCTGGCGGACCGCCGCCGAGGTCGCCGACGTCCTCGCCTCGCCGCCCGAGCCCGCCGCGGTGGAGTACGAGGAGTTGATCCCCAAGCCGTGCACCGTCTCGCCGGACGTGGTCACGGAGTACCCCCACCCCATGGAGCTGACCGAGGAACTACGGCAGCGGCTGGCCGACCCGAGCAGGTGGCAGACGGTCGGGGTGGACGACGACTACGCGTCCGCGCCGGAGGAGCGCTACGGGGACGAGCTGTCCCTCGCCCCCGGCTGGAAGGTCGGCGGCTGGCCCCCCTGGGGCCTCACCGATCCCGTTGCCCGATTCTGTGCCGTCTGCGACGCCCGGATGATCCCGCTGATGACGATCGCCTCCAGGGAACGGGAGCCGTACGGCCACAGCTGGGTCCCGAACGAGGAGCAGTCGCTCGGGCCTGACGCCCCCGGGGTGTGGAACCCGCCCGAGGTCCACATCTCCAGGACCAACCATCTGCAGCTCTACGTCTGCCCGGAGTCCCCGGAGCATCCGCACACCGACCTGATCCAGTGAGCCGCCACCCGAGGCCCCTGCCCTCGCCGCCGTTCCGGACCATTCGGACACTGGCCGCGCCGGCACCGGCCCGGTGGTGACGTCGACGGCGTGCGTCACCTCCGGTGCCGTCCCCGGGCGGAGCAGCGCCCGGGCCGCCTCCTCGTCCCGGCGGCCGTCAGCCGCCCGCCGTGCTGCGGGAGGTGCTCCGCTCAGGAGGCGACCAGGGACGTCTCGGCGAACCGCTCAGGCTCGCCGCTGTCCTGGTGGAGGCCCCGGCCGAGGGCCCCGGTCCGGCGACGGAGGCGGCGACCCGGCGCATCCGCTCGGCGAAGGCACCCCGGTCCGCAGGCGCCACCCGGTACCGGACGGTGACCAGGACGGGCCCGTCCGCGCACCCCGGCTCGAACACCAGTAGCGGCCCGCGCACCGCGGCCGCCTACGCGTGAGCATGGAGGGGTGAGCACTGCCGGCCCCGCTACCACGTCGACGACCTCCTGGAGGAGGCCGACCGGCCCGGGCGCCGGCTGCTGGTCGTGGCCGTGGGGGAGGAGGCGTACCTGGTGAGGCGACTCGGCCCTGGGCTCCGGGGCAGCCGGATCCGGAGCCCAGGGAGAGCGCGTGGGCGCACGCCGCCCGCCCGGTCGGACGCCACGACGACTGAGCGAAGGACGGGGCGCTGCTGGAGCTGGGCCGGGGCGAGCAGTCTCCACGGCCCGCAGCAGGTCGGCCGGGCGGACGGCGTGGAGCGCGCGCTCAATCCTGCTCTCGCCGATCTGGGAGCGGGGGAGGCCGGACGGGTACCGTCGGTCGTATTCCTGTGCTGTCAGCGTTCCCCGTGTCTCCACCACCCGCTCGATCGCTGCCCGACACCATGACCTGGCAGTGTTCGCTGCCGACTTCCAGGGCCGGGGTGCAGCGCGCGAGCGCCACAGTCACAGCAGGCGCCCGCCCACTCGTCGCCGAGACCGCCGGCACCCTGGTCCTCCTCACCGTCGTAGGGACCACCCTCGCCATTGGCGCGCTGCTCCGGATCACCCCGAGTGCGCTGCTGCTCGCCTCACCTGTCCGGGGCGCGGCCGGACGTCCCACCAAGGTGCTGCGGAAGCGAGTCCGGCTGGCCGGCCGCACCTCTGTCGCCCAACGAGGGGGTTCGTTCAGCTCTCTTGCTCCTGCTCGGGAGGGTGCGGGATGCTGGCGGCGAAGTCCCCCATGTTCACGGGCGTGCTCGCATGTGTCATTGCAGTACCTCGTTGTTCTGTCCAGTGACGATCACACGGCGGAGGGGGAGCGCGACAAGCAGCGCGACCAGGACGAGGAGCCCACTTGCCCAGAGCGGGCCGAGGTTTCCGGCCGTAGTGCTGAGGGTGGTCGCGGCGATGAGGGGTCCGACGGTGGCGCCGACGTTGAGTGTTGCGGTCGCGTATGCGCCGGCCATGGTGGGGGCTCCGGCAGCCTCGTAGAGGATCCGCGCGATGAGGGTGCTGCCCAGCGCGAACGACAGCGCGC
>NZ_JBVHHE010000080.1:0-14794 GCF_055561235.1 Kitasatospora sp. NPDC022856
CCATCCGCATATCGCATGCCACACGGTCTACAGCGACAGGTGACCATCCGTCAGCAAAACGGCAGATCTACCACCCCAAAGAGCTGATGTCAGTACTCAACGGCCCGAGCAGCGACTTCGATCCGGAGGGCCCCTACTTCGTCGGCTGGATCTCCTTCTTCGGGGCGGCCGAGGTCGACAGCGGGCCCGAGCACGGCGGCGGCCACGACATCCACTTCGACGTCAGAGAGCAGGTCCAGCGGCTCCAGGACCAGGGGCTGCTGCGGACGGTCCGCTCACGGTCTCGATCGTGCCGGTTGGTGCACCAGTAGAACCCACGTCACCGGGCGGCGGTGCGTCACGGTGTCAGGACGACCCGCCCGAAGACCTCGCCGGCATCCATCAGCCGGTGGGCGTCTGCCGCAGCTTCGAGTGGGAGGACGGCATGGACGACGGCGCTGAGGTCACCTCGCACCGCGGCCTCCAATTGGTCGGCGCGTATCCGGGCCAGGTCAGCTCGCGGCACCGTGTCCAGACTGAAGGTCGCGACCGACAGCGACTGCCGGAACCGGCTCAGCAGCGCCGACCCGAAGTCCGCCGGAGGCGGCCCGGCGACGAGGCCGACCAGCACGAGCCGGCCACGGGGTGCGAGCCGCGCGAGGACCGAGGGCAGCGCCGGCCCGGAGACGATGTCGACGATCACATCGAAGCCGGCCGGCTCGGGACCACGCGTACTGTTCCCGTCACGGTCGAGCGCGTGTGTCGCGCCGTACTCCATCAACCGCTCGCCCCGCTCGGCTGAGGACGTGGTCACCGCGACTGCCCGCGCACCGGCCCGGGCCGCGATCTCGACGGCTGCGATGCCGATGCTGCCGGCCGCGCCACGTACCAGCACGGTCTCGCCCGCGGCGAAGTGCGCCTGCTGCAGGGCGAAGTGCGCCACTGGGGCGGCACTGCCCAGTGTCACCGCATCGACGGGCGTCAGCCCGGCGGGCAGCGGCGTGACGTTCGCGATCCGCGCGACCGCGTACTCGGCGTAGCCGCCGGAGAGGCCGGTGAACGCCCAGACGCGTCGGTTGAGCCACGACGCCTCGACACCCGCTCCCACGGCCGCGACCGTCCCGGCCACCTCACTTCCCGGCACCAGACCGTCGCGAGGCATGGCCGGGCCGAGCGCGCCCAGCGTGCCGCGCCGGATCACCGCGTCGACTCCGCCGACCCCGATCGCCGCGGTCCGGATGACGACCTCACCTGCGCTCGGGCTGGGGACGGGGACATCGACGACCTCCATGCCGTCCGGGCCGCCGAAAGTACGGATCGAGACTGCTCGCATGCATCGCTCCTGACTGGTTAGGGCCGGTTGACTCCCGTACGATCGAACGTAACGGACGGATCCGTCCACTTGCTGTTGTGAGAGAGATCGCCTGAAAGATGACTCACCTGCTGCGTGTCGACGCGAGGGAGAACCGCGATCGTGTCCTCGCCGCGGCCCGGTCGCTCTTCGCGGAGTCCGGGCTGGGGGTGACGATGCGACAGATCGCCCGGCGTGCGGACGTCGGGCCCGCGACCCTCTACCGCCGGTTCCCGACGAAGCAGGACCTGGTGCTCGAGGCGTTCGAGGAGGAGCTCGCCGAGTGCGGCTCGATCGTCTACGACGGCACCGCCGACCCGGATCCGTGGCGCGGGCTCTGCGACGTCATCGAGCGCGCCCTGCTCCTCAACGCGCGCAACCAGGGCTTCACGGACGCGTTCATGTCGGCACACCCCGACATCGTCGACTTCGAGGCACACCGCGAGGAGTTGGGCCGCGCCGTCTCGACCCTCATCCGCCGCGCGCAAGCTGCGGGCCGGCTGCGTCCGGACTTCGTGCTCGATGACTTCGTCGTCATTCTCCTCGCCGGCCGCGGACTGACCGCCGCGCCCGCCTCCACGCGCGACGCAGCGGCACGACGCCTCGCGGCTTTCATGATCGACGGCCTCCGCGTCGCCGACGCCGAGCCAGGCACCCGCGCCAGTAGCGCCGCGCGAACGGGAAGCTCCGGACCGCGACCGCAACCTCGATCGTGAAGAGCCGCCATGACACCAGCGCCGCGCCGGTGCAGCCACCGCCCCGTCGGGAGTTGGCCGAAACGTCCCGTTAGGGAGCCAGAAGTGCTGGCAACCGGGACCCAGGGCAGAGTTCTCCCGTCGGAGTCACCCCTCCCACCGGGGACCTGACGAAGGGACGCGAGAGCGGCGGCTGCTACTGGACCGGTCGGACCACTGCGGCGGGGAAGAGCGGTGAGCACGGCCTGCGCACCGGGACCCGACCGAGCGACCGAGGGCGATGCCGGCTCCGCGCAGGGCCGAGCGAGCGAGCAGGCATGCGGCCCAACCCGAGAGTGGGCACCGGGAGCCGGGCGGGGCTTGGTGCCCACCGTCGGCTCGACCGAGGAAGCGTCATACCAGTGCGGGCGGGGCGGGACCCGACGGTCGCGGGTGACGGGGCTGGTAGAAGGACGCCGAGATTGCTCATGGTCCGGGTCGACGCACGGCGCGGCACGGTGATCGAGGCAGGCGAAGGTCGCGTGGCCGCGCGAGCACCCCGGGGCCGAATACGTCCGCCGCGACGGCTCCGGCTCCTACGGCGAGGCGATCCGCCAGGCCCTGCCCGAGGCAGTGCAGTGGCACGGTCCGGCCACTCACCCACCATGAGGCTGCCAGCTGTGAGTAGATCGGCACGTCGGCGAAGTGGAAGGCCGCTCTCGCGGCCGGCTCGGGAGCCATCGCGGGCGTCGTCATGCGCGGGTCGACGGCGGCGGCCAGGGCACGATCGGCGTCGGTCGGCTCCCGGGTCGCCGAGCGCGACACCCGCTCCTGCTTCCAGGCCGTGGGCAGCGGCTCGGCCAAGGCCCACCGCCCGTCGGACGAATCCGTTGAGTACGGCGTCCGTTCCCCGCCCCCATCATGCACACGACCTGCACGTCAGCCCGAACGACTCCGCACCCGCGAACGGGCGGCACCAGATCATCCAGGAGTGGACATACCGCCCCCTAACGTCTACTCAACCCCAGGCTCAGGAAGACGCTTGGCTGGGACACCCCAGCCAAGCGCTTCTTCGAGCTGCCTGAAAACAATCCCAACCCCCGCCGTGTTGCGGCGAGTTGTTGAATCCACCTGTTCGGGGGCGGGGCGTCGGGCGTACCGATCGGGGGCGGGTCAGTCCTTGCCGGGCACCGCCAGGATGCAGAGCAGGGAGCAGGCCACCGCCGCGGACGGGGCGGTGGTGGTGGGGGTGGTGCCGGCGGGCGCGTTCGCGGCGACGAAGCTCGCGGAGGCGGTGTTCTTCAGCGGGAGCGCCAGCAGCAAGGAGTCGCAGTAGACGGCGCGGCTGGCGCCGGCCGCGAGGGCGAAGGTGCCGGCGGCCTGCCGGCAGGCGGGCGTGCTGGCGTCGTTGACGGTGACGGACGCGGCGTCGACCGGTCCGGCGTTGCTGACGGTGATCCGCCAGTGCGCGGTGCCGAGCAGGCCCAGCAGTCCCACGGGGCTGGTCTTGGCCCAGGGCCCGGGGCCGCCGGGCAGACAGTCGTGGGAGTTGGCGGAGCCGCAGATCTCCTTCTCCACGGTGACCCGGGGCTGGCAGCCGGTGCCGGGCGCGACCGCGGTGGTGACGGTGTTGGAGGTGAGCGCGCCGTTCGCGTCGCTACCGTTCGCGGTGTTGGTGACGGCGGTGGCGGTGCAGGCGGCCGCGACGGTGGTGCGGAAGCAGACCTGCGGCCCGTCACCCCGGTACTCGACGACCAGGGAGGGGTGGTTGCCGTTGGTGAAGTCCGCGGAGGTGGTCAGCACCAGCTGCGCGGTGACGGTGAGGGCCGGGTGCGCGGTGACGGAGATGCCGGACAGGTCGACCGTGCCGTCCGCGCCGAGCGCCGGGGTCGCGACGGGCGTGCCGTCGGGGTCGGTGACCAGGACCCGGGACGCCGACAGGGTGATGTGCGAGAGGTCGATGTCGGTCAGCCGGACCTTGTCGTAGCCCTGGACGTGGCCGCTCGCGCCGTCGCAGTAGAAGTCGCCGGGTTCGAGGGTGACCGAGGCGCCGCTGTGCACACAGGGGCTGGCGCCGGTCGTCGGGTCGAGCGAGAACAGCACGCCGGCGTCGCCGAGGCCGATCAGGCAACGGGTCGTGGAGTCGTAGCTGTAGCCGTAGTCGCGGGTGTCGCCGCCGTGGGCGCTCGGGTGCCCGGCCGGGAGCGGGAAGCCCGCACAGGGGCCGCCGGTGGCCCAGTCGTGGCAGACGGTCGCGCCGGCCACCCCGCCGCCCCAGATCGGGAAGTAGCTGCGGGTGCCGGTACCGGTGGTGACGGTCTCGGGGTTGAACGTCAGCACGCTGCCGGCCAGCGCGCCGAGACTGCTCGGCGCGGCGTGCACGGAGCCGTCCAGGCCGTAGCAGGTGGTCAGGACGTTCGCGCCGCCGACGGTGCTGGTGCAGACGCCGTCGGGGTGCCCGGCGGTGTCGTACGCGGTATAGGCGTTGTAGGTGTAGTAGTTGGCGTTCGGCCCGGCGGGGTGCTGGGTGTCCCAGCCCGCACAGGCGGTGAGGGCGGCGGTGTCGAAGCAGCCGAGCGCGGGCGGCCCGGGGACGGTGGAGGTGCCGGCCTGCGGCGAGCTGGAGACGAAGACCTTGTCGCCGATCGCGGTGAGCGCGCCGAAGTAGAGCGCGGTGGGCGTGCTCGGCAGGTCACGGTTGCCGGGGGCGACGGGCGCGTACGGTTGGCCGGCGCACGGGGTGCGGGTGGCGAGCGCCAGGCAGAGCACCCGCCCGTTGCTGGCGACGCCGTACAGGTTGTCGCCGGAACGCATCAGGCCCGCGAGGTTGTTGACGCTGCTGGGCGAGCCGCCGGTGGGCGTGAGGGCGGTGAAGCCGCAGTTCGCCTGCGCGTCGAGGTCCAGGCAGCCGACGCCGACCGCGGCGGCGGTGACGGCGGGGTACAGCACCTGGTTCGGGTGCGCGGGGTCGAACACGTACTGCGGGGTGAGCGGGCTGCCGATGTCACCGGTGGCGCCGCTGCCGAGCGGGCCGACGGTGGTGTTCAGCGGCCGCGGCCAGGGGCCGCCGGTGCAGGGCTGACCGGCCGTCAGGCTGAGGCAGACCACCTGCGGGGCGCTACGCGCGGCGTGGTGGTAGATGTTCCAGGACTGGATCTCGCCGGACGCCGTCCGGTGCAGGATCGGGGTGAACCCGTCGCCGCCGGTGGACTGCGCGGTCGGCTGGACGGGGGCGAGCAGCAGCGGGGAGACGCCGGTGCCGACGCCGCGCAGCACCGGGTTCTCGGCCCGGACGGCGGTGGTCGCGGGGCCGGTGTCGGTGGCGCCGAACGTGCTTCCGTCGGTCGACCAGGACGGCGTCCACCCGGGCGGGACCTTCAGCGAACCGGGTACGTACGTCTGGGAGTCGCCCGCGCCCGCGATCGGGTCGGTGACGACGGCGGGCGCGGCGGCGCCGCCGGAGGTGCCGCCGCGGTAGGTGACGGCCCAGTTCAGGGTGTCGCCGTGCTCGGCGGTGGCGGCGCCCGGGTGGGTGGCGTTCTGCACGGTCTTCACCAGCGCGGACGCCCCGACGGCGGTGTCGGCTGGGCTCGCGCCGGCCCCGGGGGCGACACCCCCCAGGCCCAGCAGCAGGAGCGCGGAGGTGACGGCGACGGCCGTGGCGGCGCCGAGCGGACGGCGGCCGGTGCGACGGCTTCGGGCGGTGATCGGCATGGGCGGACGCGGGCTTCTCAGCACTGGTTCTCCACCTCTGATCGGCAGTCGGACTGACAGGTCGTCAGTCCGGTCCGTCGATCAGGGTAAAGGTTTGGCAAGTATGGACCGGAGCTACTTTTCATATTGGTCACATAGTGAACGAATATGACTCGACATCTTTCCCCTCGATCGTCCGCACGACCTCCGAGGGCCGATCGTCCCCGAACATCACTTCGATGCCCGCCCGCCCTTGGGCCGCTGGCGTACGACACCCGCAGCCCGAGCCGCCACACCGTCGGGTGACGTGACTCAGCCAGGCGAGTGACGGAGACGACCGCCGACTGCGCCCCGGGCGGGCCGGTGTTCCATGATCGGTGCCGTCGCCGTCTCCGGCGGATTGTGTGCAAACCGTGTCAGTGCCGTGCGATCGGTCCGACCACGGCTGTTCGAGGAGTTCCTCCCATGCGTTCACGAGTCATCGCCCTCATGGCCGCCGCCATCGCGGCCACTTCGGCGCTCACGCAGCCAGCCCACGCCGCCCCCCTCATCGACGGGGTCTACCGGTTCGCGGCCCTCACGGACGGCAAGTGCCTGGTCTGGCCCAAGCTGCACGGACCTGTCGGCACAGTGTCACTGGGTGACTGCACGGACAGCACGTACACCTCGGCGAACTGGCAGGTACAGCAACGGCCCGACGGAACGATGAACGTCTCCGTGCCGAACTCGGCCCCGCGCGGCTGCCTGAGGTTGACGGACGACCACAAGGTGGGGATCAGCGACACCTGCGACCGGTACGCCGAATGGACCGTCTTCTACGGCTCCGCCGGCCCCGGCAGCACGGTGTGGGCCGACATCGAGCACACCCCCGGCGACCGGTCCGCCTCGTGGGGGAAGCTGGTCGACGATCCCGGCGTGACCGGCCGGCTCGTGGTGAGGCCGGCCCCCATCGAGCCGCACCACTGGACCGTGCAGCCGGCAAGCTAGAACACCCCAGTCCCGGTCGCTCGGGGTCGGCTCGGGGCGCCACCGGGCGCGAAGGACGCCGTCCCCGTCGGGCAGCACAGCCGTGAACAGGGAACCGCGCCCATCGACGGCCATCGGCAGGACGGCAGGCACGGGCACCGCAGAGCTGGGCGGCCAGTGCCGTGAACCGGGTCTCGTCGGCGACCGTGCTGGGGATCCGGCCGTCCCGGTCCTCCCAGACGAATTCGACCAGGCCCTCGTCCGGGAGGCCGGCCACAACTGCAGGACATCGGTGGAGAGGTCCGGCCAGAGCGCCAGCCGGGCCCGCGGGGCCAACCCGGCGCGCAGCGCATCGAACGTGCCGTCACCGAGCCGATGCCAGCGGGAGGCATCGTCGACGTGCATCTCCTCCAGGAGCGCCGCCTCGCGCGTCGCCACGCACCAGCGCACCCTCTCCCAGACCCCGTCGTCGGCCGGACGCTGCTCCCCCGGCTCGTCGAACACCGCCTCGTACGGGGAAGCGTCCACGACTTCGCACGGGCACTCCTGGAGCAGGCTGCCGAGCAGTCCCAACCGTGAAACATGTTCGACCGGACCGCAGCATCACTTCCCGGAGCCGTGCTCCGGGCGGCGGCGCCCGCCGCCCCCGAGCCGCTCGCGCCTTCACCCGGCCCCGGGACTCCGCCCGGAGCCCCGTCCACAGCGGGCGAGAGCGGCCCGGACCAGGTTGGGCCCCTCCGCTCGCCAGTGGTCGCGGTCGGGCATCTGGTCGTTCCGTCGCCAGCGCCAGGCCGAGAACATCGCCCAGTCCACCGCGCGGCACCGGTGGATCAGGTCCTCGTCGACCCCCGCGTAGTGCTCTGCGACCTCCTCGGGCGCATGGGCGAGGTCGAACTCGACCGGTCCGCAGCAGCAAGTGACGAGGTCGATGAAGAGCGGCCCCCTCTTCGTGTGGAGGACGTTGCCCTCGTGCGGCTCGCCGTGCAGCAGCTGGTCGCCGGCCCTGTCGGCGCTGATCTCGGCGCTCAGCTCGCCGAGCGTGTCGAGGAGGAGCTTCCGGTCGTCGTCGGCCAACTCGGGCGACCGCTTCCGGTCGTTCACCTCTCTCAGCGCCGCGGCGACCCGGTCGGTGAAGTGCGGAGCGTCCAGATCCCCGACTTGGCGCAGCGCGGCGTGGTACCGCTGAAGCGCGTCCGCGTAGTGGGCTGGCTCGATCTTCGATTCCAGCGGTTCGTAGTAGGTCCAGAGCGGGACGGTGAAGCTGTCGCGCACGTGCACCTGGGGCTCGACCCGAGGGTCGAGTTCGGCCACGGGGCGTCGTCGACTTCGGCGAGACGGCGGGCGACCTCCACTTCGAACTCGGAACCGGCCAGGTCCCCGAGAGGCGCGACCCGGGCAAGGGTCTCGGAGGGGACCAGGCGGAGTGCGACGCGGTCCGAGTTGTGGATGACGACCACATCGTCGCCTGGAGGCCCGACTCCGTAGCGGTGGCCCGCCCTGCCTCAATCGCGCGACGGAGCTCTGGTCGGTGCCGTCGAGGGCGAAGTACCGCAGGGCGGTGAACTGGGCCTCGATGCGGTGGCCGACCGCCCGGGCTCGTGGGGCGACCCGAAGCCACGACAGGGATCGGGGGGGGCCGCTCCAGGTGACCGGCCGATGGAGCAGCTCGGATCGCACTCGTCGGGCTTGCCGGGTGCTCGGAGCGCGCTTCGAGGTCGGCGAGCTGTCGCCCCGTCGGTCGGCAGGCACAGCCGAAGAGCTGGTGCCGTGCCAGGTCCAGGGCCACCGGCCATGGGCGGCGGGGCGCCGCGCAGCGCGCTCCCCGGGTGTGACATCGGCCACATCATTACTGTCGGATGGTCGGCCAACTGCGCTCGCGGCGGCCGAATTTGCAGGTCGCGGGCCCGATCAGCAGTCCGCGGCGGACCGGGTCGAGCCGAAACGACCTGGCTACCGGGCGAGGGTTGAGCCTAGCCTGCCCGCCATGTCCCAGAACACGAACACCCCCGGCTTCCCCGGGCAGTCGGCCGCTCCGGTCGACGACTCCGCCAAGGTGCAGCGCCAGGTACAGCGGCAGGCTGGCGTCGGGCCGGTCTCCGGTGGCGGCGGCACCCTCTTCTCCGAGCCGGTCCTTGTGGTGAACCAGAAGGCCAAGCTGATCGAGCTGACCAACGAGTACGCGGTCTTCGACCAGCATGGGGCCGCCCTGGGGTCGGTGGTTCAGGTCGGCCAGAGCGCCCTGCGCAAGGTCGTCCGGCTGCTCTCCTCCCTCGACCAGTACCTGACCCACAAGCTGGAGATCCGTGACGCGCAGGGCAGCCCGGTGCTACTGCTGACCCGCCCGGCGAAGCTCATCAAGTCGCGGGTGATCGTGCAGCGTCTGGACGGTCGAGAGGTCGGCCAGATCGTCCAGCAGAATGCCATCGGGAAGATCAACTTCGCGATGGAGGTCGGCGGGCAGAAGATCGGCGCCGTCAAGGCCGAGAACTGGCGGGCCTGGAACTTCTCCATCGTCGACGAGACGGACACCGAGATCGCCCGGATCACCAAGACCTGGGAAGGCCTGGCGAAGACGATGTTCACCACTGCCGACAACTACGTTCTCCAGATCCACCGCCCGCTCGCCGACCCGCTGCTCAGCCTCGTGGTGGCGACCGCGCTGACGGTGGACACCGCGCTGAAGCAGGACGCCCGCGGCCTCGGCTGACCGCGGCCGGGCAGCGGTCCGATCCCCGCCCCGACCGTCGGCCCGGCGCGGCAGCGACAGCGGGCAGGCCCGCACCCGGGCCGATTGACCGGGGTGCGGGCTGCGGCCACTGCCACCGCCCGGGTACCCGGGGAACGCCCGGAGGGCCTCCCCCGCTGGGGGGGGAGGGCCTCCGTCGGGGCAAGAACCGGACGAGGACCGGACAAGGCATCCGCAGACGCGGCCTCCGCTGCCGTCCGTGCGGGGGGGGGGGGGGGGGGGGGGGGGGCGGGTGGGCCGCGGTTCAGCCGTTGGCCGTGAGGCGGTCCAGGAGGTCGAACTCCACGCGGACGCGGTCGATGTCGGCCGTGAGGAACTCGGCTGCCGTGCGGGCGCGGTCGGCGTCGGCACCCGTCTCGGCGGCCCATTCCAGGACGCGGGCCGCGGCGAAGACGTAGGCGATCACCCGCCCGGCCAGGACCGAGTGCTCCTGGCGGAGTTCGCGGTCGAGGAACCTCGGGTCGTAGCCGTGCGCCGAGACGGCGGGTGCAGTCGGTGCCCAGACGGCCAGGAAGGCACTGAGGCCGAGCCGTCCGAGCTGTCCACGCAGTACTGGGCGAGCTGCTGGCTCAGCAGGTCGTTGGTGCCGTCGAAGACGGTGAAGACCCGGGAGTCCAAGAACGCCTGGGCGGCGATGTTCGTCGGTGAGTCGGAACGGTAGCCCTCACCGCCGGCAAGTTGCTGGTAGTGGTTCGCGCAGCTGACCATCAACTCGGTGGCCACGGTCTTGACGGCCTGGATGGCGGGGAAAGCCGGGGTGAGGTCGTTCCTGAGGTCCAGCGCCGTCCGGACGTAGTGGTTGAGCGCCGCGCAGACCGTGCGGGCGCTGTCGATCGCTCCGAGCACCAGGCCCAGCACGTCAACGGCCAGCCCCCGCTTGCGGCCCGCCGCCTTCTTGGCGGCGTCCCGCCCGGTCGTGTCCGCGGGTACCCCGGCGGCGGCATGCAGGCTCTGGGTGTCGAGCACCACCAGGCTCGGGTCGGCTGATCGTCCTCGGCTCTCCCGCACCTGCCAGCGCAGCAGGTCATGGATGACCTCGTCGGTACCGTCGTCGCGCCACTCGTAGAAGTAGTACTTCACCGCGTCAGGCGGTGGCAGGTCGTGGGGCAGGTAGTCCCATTGGCAGCCGGTCCGGGACTGGTACAGGAGCGCATTGACGACCTCCCGCATCTCGTAGTTGCCCCGGTGGCCGCTGACGGACGGGTGCTTCGCCTTCCACGCAGTGGTCACCGGCTCGATCAGCGCCCAGCGTTCGTCGGATAAGTCGCTCTTTTAGGGCTTGCGGTCGCTCACCCTGTCACTCCAGCACGGCCGAGCCCGTCGACCGGCCGGGAGCCCCTACAGCCACACGATCAGGCGGCACCGAACCGGACATCAGGTTACTTACCGACCTCTCAGAACGGCCCAGTCGTCGGCGGGGAGCTCCCGCTGCGGGTAGGTCGCCGCGTCGAAACGCGAGAGGACCTCCTCGACACCCGCGATGAACTCCTCGCTCGACAAGAGCACGACGGCACCCACCGGACCAGACCCTCCGGCCAGGCCAGAGCACCGCCGGTGATCGCAGTCCGACCTCCACGGCCGCGTCTGCGAGACTGGCGATCATGACGGGCCGCCGCAGGCTCTCCCTGGGCTTCTCCGAGTCCTCGGTCGACGCTTCCGTGCCCCCTCAGCCCGGTGGGCGCCGACTGCTGCCGGTCGAGCAGAGCGCCGCCGGCCGGACCGGGAGGCGTTCAGCGGGGACAACCCCGAGCACACCGCGAGGTCTGTCTCCAGCCCCTCCCCGAAACCTGGCGGACCATCAGCTGAGGGTCAGTGCGAGACCGGTTCCGAGGCGCAGGCGCAGCTCGGTGACGTGGGGAGGTTGCGGCGACGGTCGAGGCGGTCCGACCGCCACCGCCCCCCTTGTGCTCCACCGACGCCTCGCTCGCGACTACGACCAGGGGCCTGACCACGCCGCCTCCCGCGCCCACCCGACGATGACATGCCCTCGGTCCCGGGCTGGGGCAGCACGTGGGACTAGGCTCGGACCGTGGATCACCCCGACGAGCGCGCCGAAGGCGCCGGACCGTTCACCACCCGGCTCACCTGGCGGCCGGCCGAGGGAGGCTCGGCCGTCTGGGAGTCGCGCCTGGCACGCAAGCGCGGGACGCTCAGGACCCGCGCCGAGGAAGGGACGGAGGGTCCGCCGCGCACCGCGGACGACACGGCACTTCATCGGCTGCGCATCCTCAACACCGTCGCGGCCGTCGCGTTCACGCTCGGCGGTGCCCTCTTCGCCCTGGGGGCAGCCGTCACCGAGATCGGCTCGGCCGGCGCGACCGCGGCCGCTTCGATCTACTTCACGGGAGGCCTGTTCTTCAACACCGGCGGTTTCACCTCGCTGCTCCAGGCGGTCAACGCCCCGCGCCGCTCGGGTGAAACGGACTCGCTGGTGACGGGTGGCTGGCGGTGGTGGAGCTACGAGCCCACGCGGATCGACTGGCTGAGCACCTTCGTCCTGTTCGTGGGCACCCTCGTTTTCGGCGTGAACCTGCTGGACTCGTTCCTTCAAGGGCTTTCGGCCCAGCAGGTCAACCGGTTGGTCTGGGCCCCCGACATGGTGGGGTGCGCGCTGTTCCTGATCTCCGGACATCTCGCCCTGGTCGAGGCCTGTCACGGTCCCCCGTGCCTGCACGCGCGCAACCTCGGCTGGTGGATCGTGGTGGTCGACCAGGTCGGGTCCGTGCTCTTCATGGCGTCGGCGCTGGCCGCCTTCACCCGCCCGGAAACCGGCAGTCCGCTCAACGCCGACATCGCGAACTGGGGAACCTTCGCCGGCGCGGTGTGCTTCTCGGTCGGCGGCGTCCTGCAGTACTTCGAACGGCCCTAGCCAGATGCGTCGGGTACGGGCGGTTGCGGCCTGCGCGGCCTCGGGCACGGGGGCTTCGCGGGTCGGGGGGGGAGCGGCCGAGGCCGGTGGAGCGGTGCCGGATGAGGCCTCGCACCGCTGCTCCCCGTGCGGCGGTGGGAGGCCCCCGGGTCAGCGGAGCCAGACCGGGGCGGTGACGATCGCCTTGAGCTGGTCGACGCCGAGTGCCGGGTTTCCCGGGCGGAAGGTGTAGCCGTTCTCCCCGTTCCACTCGTTGATCTCGATGGACCGGCCGTCGGCGTAGTGGACCGCCGCCGCCCAGTGCAGGACCGGGTCGACCGCCGTCTTGCCGCTGCCGAACATGTTGGTGACGACGGCGCTGCCGTCCGGCCCGCGCTCCCGGACCGCCAGCGGGCCCGCCGGTCCCTCCGCCTCGGCGTAATCCTCGTCCTTGACGCCCCGCTCGCCCGGCTCGGTGACACTGACCGAGAGCATGCTGGTGCGCCCCTCGTACGTGACCGTGAGGTGCGGCCCGTTCCGGCCGTCCTGCCCGGAGGGCACGGCACCCGGCGGGAGCAGCGGGACGAGCGCCGCCAGAAGATCCTCCGCCTTCGGACCGGGCTCGGGCATCGGTGGCTTGGGCGCGGTGTCCCGCGCCGGCAGGCGTCGAAGAACCGCAGCACGAGCACCGCCCGGTCCTGCGCCGGGAGCTCGCCGAGGGCGCGCAACAGGGTCAGCCGCAGCGTCGGGTCCGGGCCGTCCACCGCGATGTCCGGGAGGGTGTCGGTCACCCGCTCCGAGCTGCTGCGCCGCCGCCGGTACGACAGGAAGGTGTTCACCAGCACGGTCTGGGCGTACCCGCTCGGGTTGTCCAGGCGGGATATCCGGCGCCACTTCACGAAGATGCGCCCGAGTGCCTCCTGAAGGAGGTCCTCGGCCAGGTGGGCGTCGCCGCCGGTGAGCAGGAAGGCGGCACGCGCCAGGTGTCGGCCCCGCGACACCGCGAAGGCCGGGAAGTCGGGCGGCACCGGCTCGGCCGGCTGTTCCGCGCTCGTTGAGTGGTCCATGTCTTTCCAGCGTCGTCGACCCGCCGTCATGTGGCGGTGGAGGCGGGGGACCTTTCCACGGACTCGCGCCCGCGTCCGGACGGTGGCACGCACGACGGTGCCGCGCCGCGAGCTGACTTCGGGTTTGGGAGGCATCCAGTCAGGCTGGGGAACGGGCCGTTCCACGGTTGCCTCGGTCGTGTCTCATAGGCGCTTGGGCGGCTCGAGCACACGGCGACCGCACCCACACCGTACAAGCGCGGACACCCCGGAGTACGGCGAACTCCCCGCCGGACCCGGTGCATCGGGCCGACCGCCCGGCAGCGTGCCTATGGCAGCGCCCGGCTGTGGTGGCTGGCCTCCGACGGCTTGGTCGACTGGACCACCTTGCCGCTGGACCGGCGTTCGAGGGTGAGCCGCTCGGCCGACAGGTGCAGGCGCAGCGGGCCCGGTGGCCTGCTCTGGGCCCGGTCACCCATGATCCGTCCCGACATCGACCTCGACCTTCTTGCCGACGTCCTCGTCTCCCCGTGCTCGCCCGCATGGCATCGGGCGACACCAACCGGCTCAACACGGAACGAGCCAGCCGGCAGATCACCAACCTCGTCCTCAACGGCGCTGCTCCAGCGCCGAGATGCCGAGATGACGACCACGGAAGCGCCGAAGCGCACCGGGACGAACAGTCTGGCTGCCGCAGCCGCCGGTCGGCTGCAGCGGACAGGCCAGTCCCCTACCCGCCTCGGCGAGGCCAGGGCCAGCCCGCTGATGCCGATGGCCACGTCCCGCCACAAGAAGCCGGGGAACGTCCATCAACCGCGACCGGTGGACTCCGCCACGAACCAGACCGGTGACTGACACCCCAGGGGGCCAGGCCACCCCGAGAGTGCGGGGCATCAGGCCGCCGGCGCCCTCGCCGAGGCACGGGGGACGGTTCCCGTCCCAGCGCCGGTCCGCCGGCGGCCTCGGCCGGATTCAGAGGGAGGCCGAACCGGCACTGGCACTCTCGCTGTTCCTGGTCATCACGGCGATCGTGCTCGGGGTGGTCGGCGTCACTGCCCAGGGCCTGTCCTACGGGGACGGCCTCGCCGATCGTTCCGGTCGGCTTCGCCGGCCCGGACGGTGATCCTGGCAGCGCAGGGGCAGCTCGACTACGCGGGAACCGGCCAGGAGGCGGCCCGGCTCCGGGCGAGATCCGCTCGCTCGCGGGCCGCACCCGCGCCGTCGGCGGGTGCTACGGCCGACGGCAGGAAGTCGGAACGGGCCTTCGGCGGTGCCGCACCGCCGACCGTCCCGGCGGCAAGCAGGGCGCTCGCGGTCCTGATGTTCGCGGGGTCGGCCGCCTCGGCCATCAGTCGGGCGGCATCGACGGCATCTGTCTGCGGCGGGACGACCAGCAGGTTCAGACACCCCATGTCGTTAGAGGTCAAGCGGCATGGAGTTGGGCGTGGTGCGCCCAGGCGGTCGCTTCGCTGTAGTGGGTACGGGTTTTGA
>NZ_JBVHHE010000081.1:0-14141 GCF_055561235.1 Kitasatospora sp. NPDC022856
CCATCCGCATATCGCATGCCACACGGTCTACAGCGACAGGTGACCATCCGTCAGCAAAACGGCAGATCTACCACCCCAAAGAGCTGATGTCAGTATCGACCAGGACCAGGACCTTCGGCGGCGCACTCGGGCTCTCCTCGCCACCGCCCCGGCATCCGCCCGGCGCCGGGCAGGGTAGAGCGACGCTCGTGCCATGCAGCAGGATTCTCCACCTGTCCGCCCCAGCACGCCGTCGACGAGACCAGCACCACATCGCCGCCGTGCCCGGTCAGGTCTAGCGGTAGGCCCTCCGCCGGCTCCGGGTGGCGGCGGTCCAGCCCGAGGTTGGTCACCGCCGAGGAAGGTTCGATGCTCTGTGGTGCGCCGCCGAGGTTGAACGGCAGCTGCTCCAGGCCTCCGTGTGCGATCCTGTGCTCGATCCCGGTACGCCGGGCCGTCTGTACTGCGTACAAGGTGTCTTCGGAGCTGGTGTACGCATCGGTGTAGGTGACCGCCTCACCGGACCATCCCTCGCAGCGGCGGCATAACGACCGTTCGAATCCAGCCCGTACGCGGTGGGTCTACGCTGATCGCAAGTTGGTGTCGTGGTCACTGTCGTGGGTGGGGTCGAATGCACGGTTCGGGTGCTCTGGCGGGTCGACGGGTGGCCGTGACGGGTGGTTCCCGGGGGTTGGGCGGCGAGATCGTACGGGCGGCGTTGGAGCAGGGGGCCGTGGTCGCGGCGTGTGCGCGCAACGGCGAGAACCTGGCCGCGCTGGCTCGCGAGGTCGGTGACGCGCCACTGTTCACGTCGGTTGCTGACGTCGCGCAGCCGGGGGCGGTGGAGGAGTTCGTCCACTTCGCGGCGGGGGCTATGGGTGGTATCGACGGGGTGGTGGCCTGTGCCGGAGGCGCCCGGGGAGGTGGGCTAGACGGGGCGACGGCCAAGGACTGGGCGTGGACGTGGGAGGTGAACGCCGGGCACAGCGCGCGGCTGCTGGCGGCCGCGGCTCCTCATCTTCGGGCGGCCGGTGGAGGGTCTGCGGTGGTGATCTCGTCGATCTCCGGCTGGAAGCCGGGGCCACAGGCGCAGTACGGGGCGGCGAAGGCGGCCCAGCTCCACTTGGTGTCCTCGTTGGCTCGTGAGCTCGCGGCGGACGGGATCCGGATCAACGCGGTCTCGCCGGGGTCCATGTTGATCGAGGGAAAGCGCTGGGACCGGTTGAGGCGGGAGGCGCCGGGGGAATTCGCCAAGCTGGTGGCCGAGGTTCCGGGCGGGCGGCTGGTCACCCCGCGGGAGGTCGCGGAGGTGGTGCTGTTCCTGCTGTCGGACGCGTCCTCGGGGGTGAGCGGGGCGAACGTTCCGGTGGACCGGGCGCAGAACGCGCCCGGGCCGCGGGGATACTGATGCGGCGGGTGGTCAGGCCGCGTGTCCGAGGACGGGCCGGGCGGTGCGGCGGAACTCCCGGACGGCGGGGACGGTCGCGAACGGGGTGAGGCGGCGGTCGAGGTCGCGCAGTGCCTGGACGGACCGCTCGCTGTTGGTGTCCGCCAGATGCTCCAGAGCCTGGCCGGCGACGTGGAGCGCGGCGTCGAGCTGCTCTTGCTGGAGCAACGCGGTGGCGAGGACGGAACGGCTGATGGCCTGGCGTCGACGGCGGTCGTGGTTGGCCTCGACCGAGGCGCGGGCGAGGCGCTCGGCCTCTGTCGCCTCTCCGAGGTCGCGGTGGACCAGGGCTGCTTCGGCTTCGAGGTAGTGGGCGTCCAGGTAAGCCACCCAGGGGGATTCGGCAGCGAGGCCCTGGCTGGCGGCAAGCGCGGCGTGGGCGTCGACGAGGGCCTGGCCGGCCTGACGGCGATCGCCGAGCGCGGCGTGCGCGCGCGCGTGCATGGCATGCAGGCGCATCAGGCCGAGCGGGCTGCCGGTGCGCCGCGCGGTGGCGAGGCCGGTCTCGGCGAGATCGGCGCCCTCACGCGGGCTTCCGAGGCTAGTAGCGAGATGGGAGAGGCCCGCGAGGATCTGGCCGGCGAGGACACGGTCGCGTCCTTCCTCGCACAGCCGCAGAGCCTGGATCATGTAGCGCTGGGCGAGACCGTAGTCGGCGCTGTCGTAGGCGGACCAGCCGGCCATCGCGGCGAGTTTGGCGGCGCAGGTGAAGAGCTGCGCCCGCTCGGCGGCGGCCATGGTCCCGCGCAGGTGTGGCATGAGCTGATTCGCCAGGTACCCGGTGATGCTCGTGCGCACCCCCGCACCGCCGAAGCGGTTGTCCATCTCGTCGAACATGCCGATCATCGCAGTCGCCTGGGCGAGCGTGCCGCTGTCGGCGACCGCGGCGAGGCGGGCCGGTTCGCTGTCGAGCAGGTGCAGCAGCCAGCTGCGCTGCGCCGGCAGCAGGGCGGAGCCGACGAACGGGAGAGCGCCGAGAACGGCACGACGGGTGACGTCACCGTGGCTGAGCTCAGTAACCACGTGGAGAGCTTCATGCACAGATTGACGATACGTCAGAGCGCGCTCCGAAAAGAGCTTGTGCGGGTCAGCGGGAAAGCCGATCTGTGCGGGTTCGACTGGTCGGCCGAGGCGCGCGGACAGTTCCTCGGCGATGAATTCCGGCGCCCGGCCGCGCGGAACATCTCCGTGTCGGACCCACCGGGTGACCGAGGCCTTGTCGTAGCGAGTGTCCAGCCCCTGCGCGTGGGCACGGTCGTTGACCCTCCGCGCAAGGCCCGCGTTGGAAAACCCGGCCTCGAGCAGGGCCGCCGCCAGTGCGGGGTTGCCGTGCGTGTCGGGGTTCTGGCCTGCCATGGCTGAAATCATGCCGGTACGGAGCGTGATCTGTCAGGCGAACGCTGGATCAAGAACAGGCCCGAGTGCACCAGCGCACACCCGCACAACCCCCGCACAACCCCTTCTTGCCTTCACTCCGGGCGCCACACTGGGGACGGTCCACCGGTACCCCTGGCGGGCTTATCCGGCTGTGGCAGCCCCCGGCCTCACGACACTCATCCCCGCGATGGTGATCACCGGCCGAAAGCACGGCCGGGGACCTTGTCATCATGCACGGGAGGTACCGGACGTGAGCACCGCCGCCGTTGTGGAGCCGGAGAACCCTACGCTGCTGTGGCGCCGCCTCCAACGGCTGAGGGCCACGTCCTGGAGCGCCTTCCAGATCCATTTCGCCCAGGCCGCACGCCGGGCCGCCCACGAGAGCGGGAAGCCCCGCCTGGCTACGCTCGCCGTCTCCAACAACAGCTTCCGCCGCTGGGTCGCCGGCGAGCAGATGCCGCGCGGTGATGCCCGCGCCGTCCTGGAGCATTGGTTCGGCCAACCCGTCGCGGACCTGCTGGGGCCCGCGACGGGTCTTCCCGCCGCACGCATCCTGTCCGACGACACGCTGGCGCTCGCCCGCACTGAAAGCCGGCAATGGGCCACTTCAACGCTGACCCCAACCGAGTCCGTCCCCGGGACCGGCGGCCACTGGCGTCTCGACGGAATCGCCGCCTTCGATCCCACCAGCGTGACCGTTCAGCTGTACGAGGCCCGCCGGCGGGGAGAGATGCTGATCATCGACCCCGCCGACCACGAGCATCTCCGGCACCTGGTCGGCGGGTCCGGGCGCGCGCTTGTCCTCGCTGCCCACGACGGCGAGCTCCACCTGCTGGACGCGGCACACGCCCGGCGTCACCTCGCCTCACCCCACCCCTTGCCCCTGGTGCCGGTGCACCGCTCCCACCGCCTCGACGACCTCACCTACGCACTCACCTGGGCCCTGCTCCTGGCCGACGACGCACTGCTGGCAGACGACCACGCCATCGAGGAGCAGCAGGAGGCGCTGGAGCAGTACCGGCGGCTCCCACGATCCGCGCCAGCCCGCGCCTCCATGCCCGACCTGCGCGCCGTCACCAGCGCCTTCCTGGGGTCCGAGTTCTGCGCACGGCACATCCTCGACCTTCTGGAGGCCGCCGGAACGGTGCCCCTCTTCTGGACCAGGGAGCAGCGGGGCGAGCAGGCGGTGGGATGGCTGCTGTTCCGCCACAAGCACGCCTACCTGCGGAATGCCGGCGCCCGGTTCGGTGTGCGCGGGCCGCGCCGGATGGCCCGGGCGTTCTGCATCCCCGCCAGCACGGTGGCAGGAACCGATCCGTACGAGCGGGTCCTGCTGTTCCTGGCGGTCGCGATGATGGAGCTGCACGGCCTGGATGTGTGGGTGTCCGCCGACGAGGCCTACGCCGACGTCGAGGGCTTCGTCCTCGTACCGGGGGAGCGCGCGATCGTCGCGAACTGGGTGGCGGGCAACGCGATGTGGCGGGTGGACGCCACCGACGCACCGGGCGACCTGCTGGGCTACGAGCAGCTGCTCGACGATGCCCGCGCGACCTCGATCATGCGCGGCGACAACCCGCGTGACCGTCTACGGGCCCTGAGCGAGCACCTCGGGCTCGACTGGGCTGGGCTCACCGGTCGTTGCGGGGAGCTCGCCGCCACGGGAAGCAGCGCGATGCTGCGTCCGCGCAGCCGCCACCTGACGCTGACGGAAGTCGACCGAACGCTCGCCTTCGTCGCCTCCCTGGAACACCGGTGAGCGCCGGCCGCTAGGCTCCGCACGGAATGGCCCCTTTGACCCGACGGCAGACGCGAGGACGAAGCCGATGACCCAGCACCCCCCGACCGTCCTTGTCGTCGGACTCGGCGGCACCATCGCCATGATCCCCGCAGCGACCGGAGGCGGCGTCACACCCGCCCTGGGCCCCGATCAGCTGGTCGCCGCGATCCCGGGTCTGACCCACCTCCCCGTCTCGGTGGAGACCTGGAACGCCGCCCAGGTGCCCGGCGCGTCGCTGACCATCGACACCATCGCCCACCTCGCGGTCGAACTCGCCGACCGCCTGCAGTCCGGCCGCTACGCGGGCGCTGTCGTCACCCAGGGCACCGACACCCTGGAGGAGACCGCCTACCTGCTCTCCCTCCTCCACTCGACCGACCACCCCGTCATCGTCACCGGCGCCATGCGCGCACCATCCCTCGCCGGCGCCGACGGACCGGCCAACCTCCTGGCGGCCGTCACCGCAGCGGCCGATCCGCAGCTGCGAGGCCTCGGCCCGCTCGTCGTCTTCAACGACCAGATCCTCGACCCGGTCCGCACCCGCAAGACCCACTCCACCAGCACCGCCGCCTTTGCCGCCCCCGACACCGGCCCGCTCGGCCACATCGTCGAGGGCCGCGTGCACCTTCTCGCCCGCCCCATCCCGCGCACCCCCTACCCTCTGCCGTTCACCCGCCCGGCCCGCGTCGGCCTCGTCGCACTCGGCCTCGGCGACGACGGCGAACTGTTGCGCGCAGCCGAGGGCCGCTTCGACGGTCTGGTTATCGCCGCCTTCGGCGCCGGCCACGTCCCCGCCGACCACGTCGAACCCCTCCAGCAGACCGCCGCACAGATCCCCGTCGTCCTCGCCACCCGTACCGGAGCGGGCCCCACCCTCACCCGCACCTACGCGTTCCCGGGCTCCGAGAGCGACCTCCTCTCCCGCGGCCTGATCGGCGCAGGCCGCCTCGACCCGTACAAGGCCCGCCTCCTGCTCACCGTCCTGCTGCGCACCGGCGCCGACACCGCCGGTGTCCGCGCGGCCTTCGCCGGCAAGGAGGCATGACGTGCAGTCCCGGCTCGCCCGTGAGGGCCGTACGTTCGTCCTCGCGTTCGCCGACGGGGACGACTTCCTTGCCGAGCTCCAGCGCTTTTGCCAGGTCGAGGGTGTCGCTCAGGGCTACATCCCGATGTTCCTCGGAGGGTTCCGCACGGTCCGGCTGGTCGGCGCGTGCGCGCCGCTGGCCGACCCCGAAGCCCCGGTGTGGGAGGAGGTGGCCCTCCAGCACGTCGAGGCACTCGGCGCGGGTACGCTCGCCCGCCACCCGGACACCGGCGGGTTCGACCCGCACATCCACCTGACGGTCGGGCTCAAGGCCGAGCAGGCGGTCGGCCACACCAGCCACCTGCTCGGCGCCGAGGTGCAGTTCATTCAGGAGATGGTCGTCGTCGAGCTCCTCGAACCGGAGCTGCTACGGCCCCGCGTCGGCCCCCACCGGATCCCCACTCTCAGGCTCGGCGGCACCGCATCCCGGTAGGCCCCCCGGCCGAGGGGCTCCGGGTCAGGCTCCCAGCGCTGCGAGGTCCGCCCGCAACGCGGCGAACACCTCACCGGCCAGCATGAACTCGTCGTGCGACAGCGGACGTTCCGCGGCGTCGAGCGCTTCCCCGGCTTGTTCGGCGCTGCCCACGCCGACCAGCACCGTGGTGCGTGCGCTGACCTGAAGGCAGTACCCGAGCGCGGCCCTGACCAACTGGACCGGATCCGCACCGAAGTGCTCCCTCAGGACGGCGAGGTGCCCGTCGACCACCCGCCGTGCGACCGGCCTGAACCAGGGGTGCCGCGACCGAAGGTCACCCGCATCGAACACCGCCGGGGACCCGGCCGGGTGAAGACCGGTGAGCAGCCCGTGCACGAGCGGACCATGGACCACAACCTCGCAGTCGGTCCGCTCCGCGAACTGGAACAGCGACTCGTCCCCAATCACGGTCAGCGGAGACAGGTCGACCATGGCGACCTGCAGAACCTCCGGGCGCAGCTGCTCGTGGAGCGCGAGGAACCGGGCGTGCCGAGCGGAGGCGTCGCCGCGGTCCCCGGCTGCGGGCACGGGGATGCCAATGCGCCGGGCCCAGCCGGTGTCGCGCAGCGACAGCATCGCCTCAACCGCTTCCTGGGATCCCTCGTTCCCCGGGCCGGCTCCCACGTCGGCGAGCGCCACGAGGTCGAGCTCCTCGACACCCGTGTTCTCCGCGAGCTGTTCGAGCTGGTGGCGCATGTGCACGGCCCGCAGGGGATGCGAAGCGGTCCCGCGGTAGACGCCAAGGCGGGCCGAGAGCCTCAGCTCGGCGGCCTCGCTACCCAGGTCCGCCCGGAAGCGGCCGATGAACCGCTCCGCGCGGCCCAACCCGAAGGCGTCGCAGCTGTCGAACCAGCGGACCCCCAGCTCCCACGCCCGGTGTAGCGCGGCAACCGCCTCATCGCTGGCCACGCCCTGGCCGCCGACCGGCATCCCGTCGATGACAGCCGGCCCGCCAAGCGAGCGAGTACCCACACCAACGCGCCGGGCCAACAGGTTTGACGGCAAATCCATCGTCACAAGGGCTCCCGGGTCGACGAGTCTCTGGCACGCCAGGTTGCCACCCGGCCGGGTGCCGCCACACCCCTCGCTGAGGTCGTTCCGGCGTCGTTCCGTGCTTCCCCGGCCCAAACGCGGAGCGATTCGGCAGGGGATCTCGGTCATCCGCCTCCGTCGGGCCTCACTGGGCAATGGGAACGACGCCGGAACGACGAGTCAGCTCGTAGCGACGACTCCGCCAAGAACGCGAAGGTTGCATTCCGCGAGAGCGCTTCCGGCCAACCACCGAAGTCCGTAGCTCACGGGTAAGTGCAGTCGCGGACCGCACCGCTCGCAGCATTGCCATGAGCCTCCGCCTCAGCCCGAACTGCGCCGAAGGCAAGGTGCCGCTGCGGGCTACGACCGTGCCGCGTCCGGCGGACACCCCGACAGCCTGACTCCGAGCAGAAGTACATCGTCGTCGTGACGAGAGGAGGTGCACCGATGAGGACTATCACATGGCAGGACACCGCCCACCGTCCGACGGGATCTCATGGTGACGGCCTACCAGTCGCGGAGGGCCTCATGCAGCTGCAGATTGGGCGCCCTCTCCCGGATTCCCCACGATCCACGAGCATCGAGGAGGCACGCGACGGCCTGCCTTCCACCGGCTTGGGCGGCGCGAGGGATGCCATACCGGCGGCCGGGGGGGCGTCAGAGGATGTTCCACCGGTAGTCGGAGCTGTCGCCGGTCAGGTGATGGATACGCCGCCGAACCTCCGCGAGGGTGGTACCACCCGGAGCTGCGCGTTTGGCGTTGGTGGTGATCATCCGGAGCTCTCGCAGCCCGACGAGAACCGGGTAGCCGTCCCACGTCGTGATGTCGAGGCCGTACTGGTCGGCGAACGCCGCGTAGTGCGCCCGGCCGTAGCCGAATCGCCTGCAGTGGATCTCGACGGTAACCAGGTCCCACTCCGGCTGGCCGAACGCCGTGGTGTCCCAATCGCACAGGACTGCCTTCCCGTCGCTGGTGTGCAGGGCGTTGCGGTGTTGAGGGTCTCCCTGAATGATCGAGGGCCGCAGCAGGTAGGTGAGCCCGGGGAGGTCCGTCTCCAGCCGGTCCACGTGGTGTGCGAGGTAGTTCCGCTCGTCCGCGGTGAGGGCGGTGGCGGCGGCCAGGGAGCGCCGGATGGCGGCGACGGTGTCCACCGGTGGCAGTCGAACGGGTGGATCGGTCAGCTGGTGCAGGGTTTTCAAGGGGCCGGCCAGTTGCGCGGCGGCGACCGGGTGGTCGGGCTGGGGCAAGTGGGTCCAGATCGTGGCCAGGTGGCCGTCGGCCTCGACCGGCTGGCGAACCGGGTGCAGGCCGACGGTCGGGAAGCCCTCCGCGGCGAGCCAGGTGACCAGGGCAACCGTTCGGTGGACGGAGTCGGCGGGTGTTCCGCGCCGGGCGATCTTGACCACGGAGTGTTCGCCGGGCAGGTGGTAGACGGCGTTCGTGTGGCCGCGCAGCAGTACCGCGCCTTCCGGGTCGAGTCCGGCCGTTCGGCACACCCTGTCGAGGACAACCGCAAGGTGTGCGGCTTCGAAGCCGCCGGCCGTGACTTCGGTAATGGTCATGGTGGTCAGACTTTCCTACGCCGCGCGGCGCTGTCACCCCTGCCCGGCGGGCAGGGCGAGCAAATCAGTGAGTTGGCGGGCCGAACGGCCCGCTTGCAGCCGGACGGGCAGCATCGCGATGACCTCGCGTGCCCGGGCGCCGAGGATCGCGGTCCGGTGCGCTCCGGGCACCTCGGTGTAGGCGTGGACAGCCAGCTGCAGGGCCTCCGTCGGACTGTGGTCCATGACCAGGCACATCGCTTCCTCCAGGCGCAGCAGGGCCGGGTCGATGCCCGTGTGCCCCTCGGGGTAGAGGGCCAGTGCTTGCTGCTGGGCGTGGCGGGCCTGGCTGGTCTCTCCGAGCGCGGTGTGTGCCCCGGAGAGGTAGAGCCACAGTCGGCGTTCGGGGAAGGCCCAGGCGTCATCCTGGTGTGCGGGCTGGCAGTGCTCGAAGAGGTCCTGGGCCAGGCGGATGGCGGCCTTCGCGTTGTCGTGGTCGCCGAGTCTGGCGAGCGATCGGGCCTCGGCCGCGACGGCGAACACCGCGGTCGCGCCGGGTCGGCCCCGGCTCAGCAGGCGTGCCTCGCGGGCGAGCTGGGCGGCGACCAGGAGAGGCCCGTAGTAGTAGGGGAGCATGGCGGTCTGCACACGGACGCGGGCTCGCAGCTCCGGGTTGCCGGCGTCGTCGGCGGCCAGGCGAGCGGTTCCGTACCAGCGCTGCGCTTCGGGCAGCCGGCCGAGCTTCATCATGGCATCGGCCACCAGGGTGGCGGCGACCGCGGTGAGCTCGGACAGGCGGGCCTGCGCGGTGGCCGGCTGCCGTTCGGCGGCCAGGGCCTGGATGTCGTCCAGGTCGCCGAGGAGGTGCTGGATCATCTGCTCGGGCGGAGCGGTGACGTAGAGGCACCGGGCGTGGAGAAGCCGCTCGTCGAGCAGGTCCAGCTCGCCCGGGCTGACCGTCGAGGCGGCGAGGGTGCGGTTGATCGCGCGGCGGGTCCGCTCCGCCTGGTCGTACACCGGGTCCGGCTGCAGCGGTCGGTGCGTCGGCGCGCCGACCATCTCGGCGCCGGCAGCGGCGTGGCCCTCCAGGCCGAGTTCGCGGGGCTCCACCTCGTAGAGGGTGCACAGCAGCTTGACGGCCCGCTCGCGCGGTGTGACGCCGAGGTCTTCCCAGGTTCGCAACAGCTCTCGGGTTCCCTTGAACGGCGCCTCGCCGCGCTTCTCCGCGAGGGCGACAAGGCGGGTGACGGCCTCGGGGCGGCTCCACCCACGGGCCTCCCGATGAGCACGCAGGGCGCTGCTCCCGCAGCACTCCCGCAGAGCGGCCACCAGCACGGGAAGGCCGCCACTCAGTACGTCGGGCGACGTCCGCAAGCGCCGTACGCAGGACCGACCGTGACCATTCGTCATACCGGCCATTGTGCGCGTCCCAGCGGATACCTGGTGCCCGGATCGCTGCGAAGCCGGGTCGAAACGGCCCGGTTTCGACGCGCGAACCGGGCCGAAGCCCGAAACCGGCCCAGGTTCTGGCCTGGAATGAGCTCCCTGGCACGGCTTGGACCAGTTGCCGAGCCCGTCCGGCCCAGCGAATCTGTCCAGGCCCGAGCAGCATCCCGGAACTCACCCGTCCGTCCTCGGCCCCGCCGCTGTGCCCGGCCGGCACCCCGAAAGGGGGAAGGCATGATCTCCTCCAGGTCTGACGCTCCTACCGACGCTCTGAGCCACACCCATCCCGGCGGCCGCGGTCGCGGCCGGCTGCGGGACGGAACGGGGACGTTGCTCCTGTCCGCGGAGGACCGCTCCGCCGGCGCGGCCAGGCGTTTCACCCGCGACGCCCTGCGGATCTGGCAGCTGGACCAGCGAGTCGCGCTCCAGGACGTGCTGCTGGTCGTCAGCGAATTCGTCACCAACGCCGTGAACCACCGGCCGCCGTACGTCACCGACTGCGAGATCCGGCTGCGAATCGGCCACGTGCCGGGCGTCCTCGCCCTCAGCGTCGAGGACCCGCACCCCGGCCTGCCGGTCGTGAGAGAGCCGAGCAGCACCGCGACCGGCGGGAGGGGCCTGCGGCTCGTGGAGTCCTACTGCGACGAGTGGCTGGTCCTGCCCACTGCGGACGGCGGGAAGCAGGTCTGCGCGTTCTGGGATCTCCGGCCGGCCCCGGAGGTACGCGACACACAGCACCACAGAGGCAACCTCGCGGCCTCGGGCTGACGCGCCGCCTCTTCGACCACGACCTCCCGACTTCCCTTGGGGACTCAATGACCAGCGCAACTCCGACCACACGGTCAAGGCGCCGCCCCGACTCGGCGCCGTCGCTGCACATCCGGGACCACCCGCCCGACCACCGGTTCTCGGCCGAGCTGTGTGTGCGCACGGCGCCCGGAGCGGTGCCGGTGCCCGCTCCGCCACGGCACAGTGCCGTCGTGCCGACGCTGGCGGCGGCGGGCGGATGGGCCGAGACCACGCTCGACACCGTGCTGCGAGGGCAGTTGCTTCGGCTCGCCGGTCGTGTCCGGAGCAGTCAGGATGTCGGCGCCCCGGCGCTCATCCCGCCCGCGTCCACGCGTACCCGACCGAGACCCGCCGCCTACCGCCGTACGGCCCCGTTCCTGCGACCGCCCGCCTCCCGAGCCGACTGCCCCAGAAGGACCCGACACATGCGAGCGACCATCTCACCCCCACGGCGCGCCTTCTCGGCCCCCGTCTCCGCGCCGGGCATCGGACAGCGGTCATGACAGGTCTCCTGCTGCCTGTCGCCTTGGGCGGCGCTTCGACGGCCGGGTTCTGCCTGGCTGCCGTGCGGGGGCGCGGTTTGAGGCGTCGCGTGGCCGACCGGGACCGGACCATCGCCGAGCTTGACCAGAGCGTCGCTGACCGGGACCGGACCCTCGAAGCGCTGGCCGTGGCACCGATGCCGTCCTTGCTGGCATCGGTCGAAGCCGCCGCATGGCCTGGCCTGGCGATTCCTGCCGGGCTGGAGGGCACCGCCTTCCATGAAAGCCTTCGCGTGCTTCTCGAGGAATTCACCAAGGCGTTGCGCAGCGTCGAGTACGAGAGCGGCCTGGCCGCCGAGGCGCATGGACGGGAGGCCACGGCCGCAGCGGTCACCTCGGTGGCCACGAGTGTGGTCAGTCTCGTCTCCGACGTGAGCCGGCTGATCGGCGAGGCCATGCGGCGCCATTCCAGCGACGAGGTGTACGCGACGCTCAGTGGCATCGACCACGCCGTTCAGCAGGTCCTCCGTCAAGGGCAGGCGTTCCTGGTAGTGCACGGCGGGGTCCCGGGCAAACGCTGGCCCGCCCAGTCGCTGACCGACGTGGTACGCGGTGCCGTCGGCCGGGTACGCGAATTCGACCGGGTACGTCACCAGGAGCTGCCGTACCTGCTGGCCGGGCGAGTCGTGGAGCCGGTCGTTCACTCGATCGCCACGCTGCTGGACAACGCATTGCGCTACTCACCGCCCGGGTCCGTTGTCGAGGTCGGCTTCCTGACCGGCCACCACGGAGTCGCCGTTGTCGTCGACGACGCCGGTCTGCGGATGAACCCCGAGCAGCTGGCACAGGCCAACGCGATCCTGTCCGGCCACCAGCTGGTTGACGTCCACCGCCTGGGCCCCACCCCGGCCATCGGGTTTCCCTCCATCGCCGTGCTCGCCGCCCGGTACGGCTTCAGCGCCGCGGTGGAGGCCCCGAACGCTTACGGCGGCACCCGAGGGCTCCTGTTCATCCCCCATCACCTCTTGGCGGTGCCCACAGAGACACCCGAGCCTGTGGCTCAGCCCGTGGGCCGCGGCGAGCCCAGGCCCGTGTCCGCCGCCACAGCCGGCGGCCTGCCCCGGCGCGTGCGCACCGACGCGGCGCCGACCTCGAGGCCGGCCAGTGCGTTGAGCACCTCACCGCCGACCGCGGCCCCCCTCACCGCCTGGGCCTCCACCGCCCGGCGCGCGCCCGATTCGACAACCCCCAGGGAAGAGACACGATGAACCCCGCCACCCACACCCCCAGCCAGCCCCCCATCGACTGGATGCTGCGCGACGTCGCAGCCCTCACCGGGGTGCGGCACGCCGTCGTCGCCTCGGCCGACGGCCTACTGACCGCATACGCCGGAGACATCTCCAGGGACGACGCGGACAAGGTCGCCGCGGCCGTGTGCGGCATCCAGTCCACCGCCCGCACCCTGGCGCCCCTCTGCGGGGACGACACCAACGCGCTGCGACAGTGCGCCCAAGAGTTCGACCAGGGATGGCTCTTCGTCGCGGCCGCCGGACAGAACACCCTCCTCGCGGTGGCCACCGAGCGACATGTCGACGTGAGCGTGGTCAGCCACCGCATGACGGACCTGTCGGCCCGCCTGGGCGGCCAACTGTCCACCCAGGTCCGCACCGAGGGCGGCACCCGGCCATGACCGCAGGGCGGGACACGGGCCTGGTGCGCGCGTACGTGAAGGCCGGCGGGCGCTCGAGCGCCTCCCGTTGGATCGACCTCGCGTCCCTCGTCGTCGCGGCCGGCGGCCACCATTCGAGCCTCGGGCCCGAGCAGCGTCAGATCATGGCGCTGCTCGGTACTCGCGGGGCGCTGTCGGTCGCCGAGGTCGCCGCACACCTGGAGCTTCCGCCCTCCGTTGCCAAGATCCTCACCGCAGACCTCATGGACCTCGGCTGCCTCGCCGCTCCGGCCCACCACAACGCTCCCGCCACCGACGTACTCGAGGAGGTGCTCCGTGGACTCCGCAACCTCATCGTCTGACCCCCTCTCGCGCCTGCCCGCCACCGTCATCCGGTCCGTCAAGATTCTTGTCGCCGGGCACTTCGGCGCAGGGAAGACCACCCTGGTGGGCAGTGTCTCGGAGATCGCGCCGCTGCGCACCGAGGAGCCGATCACGCGCGCCAGCATCGGTGTGGACGACCTGGCGGGCCTGCCCGCCAAGAACACGACGACCGTCGCGATGGACTTCGGGCGCCGCACCTTCGGCAGCACCGCGCTGTACCTGTTCGGCACACCCGGCCAGGAGCGATTCGCGCCCGTGTGGGACGACCTCTCCCACGGCGCGCTCGGCGCCCTCGTCCTGGTCGACACCCGCCGCCTGGACGCCTCCTTCGGCATCCTGTCAGCGGTCGAGGCCCGCGGCCTGCCCTACGCGGTCGCCGTGAACGAGTTCGACGACGCCCCGCACCACCCGCCCCCGGAGATCCGCGAAGCCCTGGACCTAGCGCCCGCCACCCCGTTGACCCACTGCGACGCCCGCGACATGCCGTCCTCGGTCCACGCCCTGATCACGCTCGTCGCCCACCTTTCCCAGCCGTCGGGAGCCCTGCAGTGACCACCGCCCCAGTGATGGCGCTGGTTGAATCTCCCCAGGTGGTACTGGGCGGTGGGCCAAACCTGCTGGGCTTGGTTCCCCACCTTTTGGGTGGTGTCGGTCGGCG